>NZ_CP076653.1:2682500-2700000 GCF_018966865.1 Bacillus sp. NP247
GAATAGGGCGTTTAGTACGTGGTCGTAGACCCGAAACCAGGTGATCTACCCATGTCCAGGGTGAAGTTCAGGTAACACTGAATGGAGGCCCGAACCCACGCACGTTGAAAAGTGCGGGGATGAGGTGTGGGTAGCGGAGAAATTCCAATCGAACCTGGAGATAGCTGGTTCTCCCCGAAATAGCTTTAGGGCTAGCCTTAAGTGTAAGAGTCTTGGAGGTAGAGCACTGATTGAACTAGGGGTCCTCATCGGATTACCGAATTCAGTCAAACTCCGAATGCCAATGACTTATCCTTAGGAGTCAGACTGCGAGTGATAAGATCCGTAGTCAAGAGGGAAACAGCCCAGATCGCCAGCTAAGGTCCCAAAGTGTGTATTAAGTGGAAAAGGATGTGGAGTTGCTTAGACAACTAGGATGTTGGCTCAGAAGCAGCCACCATTTAAAGAGTGCGTAATAGCTCACTAGTCGAGTGACTCTGCGCCGAAAATGTACCGGGGCTAAATACACCACCGAAGCTGCGAATTGATACCAATGGTATCAGTGGTAGGGGAGCGTTCTAAGTGCAGTGAAGTCAGACCGGAAGGACTGGTGGAGCGCTTAGAAGTGAGAATGCCGGTATGAGTAGCGAAAGACGGGTGAGAATCCCGTCCACCGAATGCCTAAGGTTTCCTGAGGAAGGCTCGTCCGCTCAGGGTTAGTCAGGACCTAAGCCGAGGCCGACAGGCGTAGGCGATGGACAACAGGTTGATATTCCTGTACCACCTCTTTATCGTTTGAGCAATGGAGGGACGCAGAAGGATAGAAGAAGCGTGCGATTGGTTGTGCACGTCCAAGCAGTTAGGCTGATAAGTAGGCAAATCCGCTTATCGTGAAGGCTGAGCTGTGATGGGGAAGCTCCTTATGGAGCGAAGTCTTTGATTCCCCGCTGCCAAGAAAAGCTTCTAGCGAGATAAAAGGTGCCTGTACCGCAAACCGACACAGGTAGGCGAGGAGAGAATCCTAAGGTGTGCGAGAGAACTCTGGTTAAGGAACTCGGCAAAATGACCCCGTAACTTCGGGAGAAGGGGTGCTTTCTTAACGGAAAGCCGCAGTGAATAGGCCCAAGCGACTGTTTAGCAAAAACACAGGTCTCTGCGAAGCCGTAAGGCGAAGTATAGGGGCTGACACCTGCCCGGTGCTGGAAGGTTAAGGAGAGGGGTTAGCGTAAGCGAAGCTCTGAACTGAAGCCCCAGTAAACGGCGGCCGTAACTATAACGGTCCTAAGGTAGCGAAATTCCTTGTCGGGTAAGTTCCGACCCGCACGAAAGGTGTAACGATTTGGGCACTGTCTCAACCAGAGACTCGGTGAAATTATAGTACCTGTGAAGATGCAGGTTACCCGCGACAGGACGGAAAGACCCCGTGGAGCTTTACTGTAGCCTGATATTGAATTTTGGTACAGTTTGTACAGGATAGGCGGGAGCCATTGAAACCGGAGCGCTAGCTTCGGTGGAGGCGCTGGTGGGATACCGCCCTGACTGTATTGAAATTCTAACCTACGGGTCTTATCGACCCGGGAGACAGTGTCAGGTGGGCAGTTTGACTGGGGCGGTCGCCTCCTAAAGTGTAACGGAGGCGCCCAAAGGTTCCCTCAGAATGGTTGGAAATCATTCGTAGAGTGCAAAGGCATAAGGGAGCTTGACTGCGAGACCTACAAGTCGAGCAGGGACGAAAGTCGGGCTTAGTGATCCGGTGGTTCCGCATGGAAGGGCCATCGCTCAACGGATAAAAGCTACCCCGGGGATAACAGGCTTATCTCCCCCAAGAGTCCACATCGACGGGGAGGTTTGGCACCTCGATGTCGGCTCATCGCATCCTGGGGCTGTAGTCGGTCCCAAGGGTTGGGCTGTTCGCCCATTAAAGCGGTACGCGAGCTGGGTTCAGAACGTCGTGAGACAGTTCGGTCCCTATCCGTCGTGGGCGTAGGAAATTTGAGAGGAGCTGTCCTTAGTACGAGAGGACCGGGATGGACGCACCGCTGGTGTACCAGTTGTTCTGCCAAGGGCATAGCTGGGTAGCTATGTGCGGAAGGGATAAGTGCTGAAAGCATCTAAGCATGAAGCCCCCCTCAAGATGAGATTTCCCATAGCGTAAGCTAGTAAGATCCCTGAAAGATGATCAGGTTGATAGGTTCGAGGTGGAAGCATGGTGACATGTGGAGCTGACGAATACTAATAGATCGAGGACTTAACCATATAATATGAAGCAAATGTTATCTAGTTTTGAAGGAATATGCCTTCATAGTTTGGTGATGATGGCAGAGAGGTCACACCCGTTCCCATACCGAACACGGAAGTTAAGCTCTCTAGCGCCGATGGTAGTTGGGACCTTGTCCCTGTGAGAGTAGGACGTCGCCAAGCAAGATAAAAACACAAGTCTTTTGACTTGTGTTTTTTTTATTTCCCATGAAATAGGTTGGATTCCGTTAGTAAAAATGCTGAAATATAGTAAGGGATTTTTTGAGCAGAAATATTGAGAAATTGATAAATAAATGGATAATCTTCAGATCCATAGCTTCCAAGTAAGTCATACCACCAATCTGTTTCATACCTAGAAATCATGCTTAAATTATAGAGCAATAGATAATGAACAAGGAGCTCAGGCAACACGGGCTTAGAGTTTCTAGGGTCGGTTGTAAGTGGTAAATAGTAAGTGTCAGTAAGGTACTCGTAGTATAAAGGAGTACTATACATAGGATTCCACGATTGAATAGGCGCTGAAAAAAACACATTCAATTCACTATTTTTCTCAGGTACGTGTTGTATTGATAAATGCTTACAACTTGTTTCGATGTAACGAGAAAATCGCTCTTTAGTCATATGTAATCGATCTAATATATTGACTGAAAAGGAGAGCTCATTTTTATTTGCTGAATCAATCTTATATAAAGTTGATACTTTTTGACTATAGCGCAACAAATTTTGTAATTCAGGAATATTCCCCATTAGCTCTAACATATTAAACTTCTCCGCTTCTAAGTGTTTCATGTGAAACAGTTGTTCTGCAATGTGAGTAAACAATCCGTTTTTCTGTATTTTCACTTCATCTTCTAAAAATTGATACCCCTGTTTTTTTCGTTTACGAGTTGTAACACCATGAGCTAAAACAGTAGTTGATTCTGGGTAGTTAGGATCAATAGTTAACAAACAAGCTTTAAATAGCTGGCTAATTCCATAAAATAACAACATTGGCTGAATCGAAAAGGGGGCTACCTTATATAATTCATAATAATTTTTCCCGTGTTCTAAGTAGTAAATAAAGGGATAACAGTTTTCAAAACTTTTTTTTTCAGCATCTTGTATGGAGGATTTTTCATAACAACGGGCAAGATAACGTTGTACATTTTGAGATGAAAAAAAGAAACTTAATTGCTGCCAAGTACAATGTGTTTGATGCATATATTACGCTCCTTTTATTGTCTAAAAATTCTAACATATATATACGTCCTTGACAGTATTTTAACCAATTGATAAGCTACTAATAATAATTTCTGGTATCATGGGGGGAACAATTATGTGGGAATCTAAATTTGTTAAAGAAGGTTTGACTTTTGATGATGTATTACTTGTACCAGCGAGGTCAGATATATTACCAAGAGAAGTAAGTGTTAAAACAGTTTTATCTGAAAGCTTACAGCTAAACATCCCGTTAATTAGTGCAGGAATGGATACAGTAACAGAAGCTGACATGGCTATTGCAATGGCTCGCCAAGGCGGTTTAGGAATTATTCATAAGAATATGTCTATTGAGCAACAGGCAGAGCAAGTTGATAAAGTAAAGCGCTCTGAAAGCGGCGTTATTTCAGATCCTTTCTTCTTAACTCCAGAACATCAAGTATATGATGCAGAACATCTTATGGGAAAATATCGTATCTCAGGTGTACCAGTTGTAAATAATTTAGATGAGCGAAAATTAGTTGGTATTATTACAAACCGTGATATGCGTTTCATCCAAGACTACTCAATCAAAATTTCTGACGTAATGACAAAAGAACAGTTAATTACAGCTCCAGTTGGTACTACACTGGAAGAAGCTGAAAAGATCCTACAAAAGTATAAAATTGAAAAGCTCCCTCTTGTTGATAATAACGGTGTATTACAAGGGCTTATTACAATAAAAGATATTGAAAAAGTAATTGAATTCCCAAACTCTGCTAAGGATAAGCAAGGACGCTTATTAGTTGGAGCAGCTGTCGGTGTAACGGCTGATGCTATGCTTCGTATCGATGCATTAGTAAAAGCTAGCGTAGATGCAATTGTACTTGATACAGCTCATGGGCATTCTAAAGGTGTTATTGAAAAGGTAAAAGAAGTTCGTGCGAAATATCCAGCACTAAATATTATCGCTGGAAACGTTGCTACAGCTGAAGCAACGAAAGCATTAATTGAGGCTGGTGCAAACGTAGTTAAAGTTGGTATTGGACCAGGCTCTATTTGTACAACGCGTGTTGTAGCTGGTGTTGGTGTACCACAATTAACAGCAGTTTATGATTGTGCAACAGAAGCTCGTAAACACGGTATTCCAGTTATTGCTGATGGTGGTGTTAAGTACTCTGGTGATATGGTTAAAGCTTTAGCAGCAGGAGCACACGTTGTTATGCTAGGTAGTATGTTTGCTGGTGTTGCTGAAAGCCCTGGAGAAACTGAAATTTACCAAGGTCGCCAATTTAAAGTATATCGTGGTATGGGTTCTGTTGGAGCGATGGAAAAAGGAAGTAAAGATCGTTACTTCCAAGAAGGAAACAAGAAACTTGTTCCAGAAGGTATTGAAGGACGCGTACCATATAAAGGACCTTTAGCAGATACAGTTCATCAATTAGTTGGTGGATTACGTGCAGGTATGGGATATTGCGGGGCGCAGAATTTAGAATTCTTACGTGAGAATGCACAGTTCATTCGCATGTCAGGTGCAGGTTTACGTGAAAGCCACCCTCATCATGTACAAATTACAAAAGAGGCTCCAAACTACTCATTATAATGTCTTATATGAAAATAGACAGAGATTTGATATCTCTGTCTATTTTTTTTTGATTATGTTAAAATAACGGTTATGTGAGTACATAGATATTGGGGGTAGCAAAAGTGAAAGGTATGTTTTGCAAAAGATTCATGGCTTTAGTAACGGTGCTTACACTAGCTTGTAGCATGCTGTTACCATATAGCAATGCATCAGCTGAAACAGGAGCCGCTCTAAACATTGAAGCGGGTGCGGCAATTTTAGTAGAAGCGAATTCTGGGAAAATTTTATATCAAAAGAATGCAGATGAGTTATTATCAATTGCTAGTATGACAAAAATGATGAGTGAATATTTAGTTCATGAAGCAGTGGATAAAGGAAAACTTAAGTGGGATCAAAAAATTAAGGTTTCTGAATATGCATATAAGGTTTCACAAGATGCCTCATTATCAAATGTTGCATTAGAAAATGGCGGCACTTATACAGTAAAAGAGTTGTATGAAGCGATGGCAATCTTTTCTGCAAATGGTGCAACAATTGCATTAGCAGAAGCAATTGCAGGTAAAGAAGTAGACTTCGTAAAAATGATGAATGATAAATCGAAAGAACTAGGATTGAAAAATTATAAATTTGTCAATTCCACAGGTTTAACAAACAAAGATTTAAAGGGAATGCATCCTGAAGGAACAACAGCGGATGAAGAAAATAAAATGTCTGCAAAAGATGTTGCAACTTTAGCACAACATCTAATTAAAGACTATCCAAAAGTGTTAGATACAGCGAAAATCCCGAAAAAAGTATTCCGTCCAGAAAAAGAAAAATTTGCAATGTCGAACTGGAACTGGATGTTAAAGGGTTTAGTTAAAGAATATGATGGCGTAGATGGCCTGAAAACAGGATCAACTCCAGAAGCAGGTGATTGCTTCACTGGTACGGTTGAAAGAAACGGTATGCGTTTTATTTCTGTAGTCATTAAAACAAGTTCTCATACAGCAAGATTTGATGAGACGAAGAAGTTATATGATTATGGCTTTGCTAACTTTGAAATGAAGAAAATGTATGAAAAAGGTTCTTCGGTCAAAGGACAAGAAACAGTACGAGTAGAAAATGCAAAAGATAAAGATGTAGCAGTTCAAACAAAACAAGTTGTTTCACTTCCAGTGTCAAAAGGAAGTAAAGATGTTTATAAAACAGAATTTAAAGAAGCAAGTAAGGGACAAGAAGCACCTATCAAAAAGGGTGTTGCACTTGGTCAGATGGTAATTACACCAAAAGATACGAATGACCCTGGATTTTTATCTGGTAAGTCATTACAAGTAGATCTTGTAACAAAATCAGCAGTAGAAGAAGCAAACTGGTTTACTCGTTCTATGCGCGGAATTGGTTCTTTCTTTAGTGGTATGTGGAATGGTGCTGTTGATACAGTAAAAGGTTGGTTTTAAGAGCTCCTCATTGTAGGAGCTTTTTTTTATTCCTATTTTTCATACCGACTTTATGAAAAAGTAGTGGACAAGCATCAGATAGTTAGTGGTAGAATGTAAGAGTATTCTTAATTTTCTTCTTTAATGGGGAAAGCAATTCACCTAGGGGGGTTTTTGTACATGACAAATGTAACAGGGACAGAACGTGTAAAACGTGGAATGGCAGAAATGCAAAAAGGCGGCGTTATTATGGACGTAGTTAACGCTGAGCAAGCAAGAATTGCAGAAGAGGCAGGCGCAGTTGCTGTTATGGCATTAGAGCGTGTACCTGCAGATATTCGTGCAGCAGGTGGCGTTTCTCGTATGGCAGATCCAACAATTGTTGAAGAAGTTATGGGTGCTGTATCAATTCCGGTTATGGCAAAATGCCGTATCGGTCACCTTGTAGAAGCACGTGTATTAGAATCATTAGGGGTAGACTATATCGATGAGAGTGAAGTATTAACTCCCGCTGATGAAGTATACCATTTAAATAAACGTGATTACACAGTTCCATTTGTATGTGGTTGCCGTGATATTGGAGAAGCTGCACGTCGTATTGCAGAAGGTGCATCTATGCTTCGTACAAAAGGTGAGCCTGGAACTGGAAACATTGTAGAGGCAGTGCGTCATATGCGCCAAGTCAATGCAGAAATCCGTCAAGTTGCAAGTCTACGTGAAGATGAGTTAATGACATATGCAAAAAATACTGGTGCTCCTTATGAAGTACTACTTGAAATTAAACGCCTTGGTCGCCTGCCAGTTGTAAACTTTGCAGCAGGTGGTGTAGCAACACCTGCAGATGCAGCGTTAATGATGCAACTTGGTGCTGATGGTGTATTTGTTGGATCTGGTATCTTCAAATCAGAGAACCCAGAGAAATTTGCACGTGCAATCGTTGAAGCAACGACTCATTATGAAGATTACGAACTAATTGCAAGCCTTTCTAAAGGATTAGGTAATGCAATGAAAGGTGTCGAAATTTCAACGTTATTACCAGAACAACGCATGCAAGAGCGTGGATGGTAATTAAAGGAGATCTTTAAAATGGTGAAAATCGGTGTACTAGGTCTTCAAGGTGCTGTTCGTGAGCATGTGAAATCAGTTGAAGCAAGTGGTGCAGAAGCTGTGGTTGTAAAGCGTATAGAACAACTTGAAGAAATTGATGGTCTTATTTTACCAGGCGGTGAAAGTACAACAATGCGCCGTCTTATTGATAAGTATGCTTTCATGGAGCCTCTTCGTACATTTGCGAAGTCTGGTAAACCAATGTTTGGTACATGTGCAGGAATGATTCTTCTTGCGAAAACGCTTATTGGCTATGAAGAAGCGCATATTGGCGCTATGGATATTACGGTTGAGCGCAATGCGTTCGGACGCCAAAGAGATAGCTTTGAAGCTGCACTTTCAATGAAAGGTGTGGGAGAGGACTTTGTTGGTGTATTTATCCGTGCTCCGTATGTTGTAAATGTAGCTGATGATGTTGAAGTACTTTCTACGCATGGCGAGCGAATGGTAGCGGTAAGGCAAGGACCGTTTTTAGCTGCTTCTTTCCATCCGGAATTAACGGATGATCATCGTGTAACAGCATACTTTGTAGAAATGGTAAAAGAAGCGAAAATGAAAAAAGTTGTATAAGTAACTTGCAACTTGTATAAGATTATAGTAAATTGATGGTAACAATTTTATAAAATAAGCGTGTTGATAGGAAGTAGTAACAGATGTTGTTTCTTATAGAGAGTCGATGGTTGGTGGAAATCGATAGAAACAGTTTGTGAATCCATCCTGGAATGGAATGTGGAATATCTTTTGATTAGTAAGCATTCCCGGTGAAGAGCCGTTATTTCTACTTGAGAGGAAAGCGGTAATGCTTTCAACTAGGGTGGCAACGCGGGTTAACTCTCGTCCCTTTGTATAGGGACGAGAGTTTTTTGTGTTTTATAAAATAAAAGGAGGAGTATATAATGCTTGATATTAAATTTTTACGTACGAATTTTGAAGAAGTAAAAGCAAAATTACAGCATAGAGGCGAAGATTTAACGGATTTTGGTCGCTTTGAAGAACTTGATACGAGAAGAAGGGAGCTACTTGTTCAAACGGAAGAACTAAAAAGTAAACGTAACGAAGTATCTCAACAAATTTCAGTATTAAAGCGTGAAAAGAAAGATGCGGAAGCTCTAATTCTAGAAATGCGTGAAGTTGGGGAAAAAGTAAAAGATCTTGATAATGAGCTTCGTACAGTTGAAGAAGATTTAGAAAGATTAATGCTATCTATCCCAAATATCCCTCATGAATCTGCTCCAATAGGTGAAACAGAGGATGATAACGTAGTGGCACGTACTTGGGGAGAAGTGAAAGAATTTACTTATGAGCCAAAACCACATTGGGACCTTGCTACTGATTTAGGGATTTTAGATTTTGAACGTGCTGGGAAAGTAACAGGAAGCCGATTTGTATTTTACAAAGGTGCTGGTGCAAGATTAGAACGTGCTTTGATTAGCTTTATGCTTGACCTTCATACTGATGAGCATGGATATGAGGAAGTATTGCCTCCTTATATGGTAAACCGTGCAAGTATGACAGGAACAGGACAACTTCCGAAGTTTGAAGAAGATGCATTCCGTATTGAAAGTGAAGATTATTTCCTAATCCCAACAGCTGAAGTACCTGTAACGAATATGCATCGTGATGAGATTGTGAGTAAAGAGCAATTGCCGATACGATATGCTGCGTTTAGCTCATGCTTCCGTTCTGAAGCAGGTTCAGCTGGTCGTGATACACGCGGTTTAATTCGCCAACACCAATTTAATAAAGTTGAACTTGTGAAGTTCGTGAAACCAGAAGATTCTTACGAGGAGTTAGAAAAATTAACAAATGATGCAGAGCGCGTGTTACAATTATTAGAGTTGCCATATCGCGTTATGAGCATGTGTACAGGAGATTTAGGATTTACAGCAGCGAAGAAATACGATATTGAAGTATGGATTCCAAGCTATGGTACATATCGTGAAATTTCTTCTTGTAGTAATTTTGAGGCCTTCCAAGCGAGACGCGCGAATATCCGTTTCCGCCGTGAGCCAAATGGCAAACCGGAACATGTTCATACACTAAATGGATCTGGTCTTGCAATTGGACGTACAGTGGCAGCTATTTTAGAGAACTACCAACAAGAAGATGGTACAATTATAATTCCAGAAGTTCTTCGCCCTTATATGGGAGGAAAAACAGTTATTAAATAAGTTAAAACATTCATCGGTATGAGTGATTGGTAATTATGGACGTTGTCAGCAGTGTCATAAAGGAGAGGAAAAGTGAAATTTTCCTTTCCTCATAATTTATTATAGTGGGGTTGACTAACTGTTTTTCTTTTGATATTATATTTGATGTCAATATGGAGGTATACCCAAGTCTGGCTGAAGGGATCGGTCTTGAAAACCGACAGGCGGCGAGAGTCGCGCGGGGGTTCGAATCCCTCTACCTCCTCCAGATATAATTGACAACAGCGCATATAAGTGGAGATTGGAGAACTCGTTACCAACACGTAACGAGTTTTTATTTTAAAACCAATCATAAAGTATGATGTAAGGATACAGTGTCCTTATTACACACTCATATTCCGATGATTATCTTCATAGATATGAAAGGAGTTAACATGGATCTTATTATACAAACGTTTCCTTTAGATGGAAAAACTTTATATTATGTACAATGTCCTGTCTGTAAGAACAATAGAATTTTAAACAGTGGTGCAAATGTGTCGCGCATTATAAGTGATGATACATTTCGTAAACTTTGTGGTTGCACTTGTGATGTAAAACAGGTTGTAAAAAAAGTAGAGGTAACAAAAGAAGCTGAAAAACCAGCTGTGCAAAAAGAAGTAACTCCAAAACGTACAGGGAAATTACTAACAGCAGTAATTAATGGGGAAGAAATGACTGTTAAAGAGATTGCTGAAACATATGATATTAGTACGAGTACTGTTCGTCAGCGTATTAACGCTGGAAAGCCAGAGAGTGAAATTATTGCTCCGACGAAAAAGAAAAAGTAATTTCATAGGAAAACCCGTGCATATGCACGGGTTTTTTATTTTACAAGTTTACGTGTTTGTTTTAAAAAATGTCCAATTTTTTTAATGATTGGTTCGATTGAATCGCCATCTTTTAAAATATCGTATTCATTAATGTTTAATCGTAAAACAGGGCATGAATTAAAGTTATTAATCCAGTTATCGTAACGTCCATGCATCTCTTTCCAATACTCAATTGGTGTTTGCTGCTCCATCGGACGTCCTCGTTCTTGAATACGATCGACAATATCATCAAAAGAACCTTCTAGGTAAATTAATAAGTCTGGATGAGGGAAGTAAGGAGTCATGACCATAGCATCAAATAAACCTTTGTATGTTTCATAATCAGTTTCAGTCATTGTACCCTTTTCGTAATGCATCTTTGCGAAAATACCAGTGTCCTCATAGATAGAACGGTCTTGAACAAAACCGCCACCATATTCGAAAATTCTTTTTTGTTCTTTAAATCGTTCTGCTAAAAAATACACTTGTAAGTGAAAGCTCCAGCGTGTGAAATCAGCATAGAACTTGTCCAAATATGGGTTGGAATCTACTTTTTCAAAAGATGTACGATAACCTAAAGCGTTAGCTAATGCAGTTGTCATAGTTGATTTACCGACACCTACTGTTCCAGCAATAGTGATAACTGCATCGTTTGGTATATCATATTTTTGCCTTAAATTCATTGTTATTTCGGCTCCTTCAAGAGAGTATTTTGAAGAGCGGATAAGATGACATTTAAATCATCAGGATTTCTTACAAAATCCATATCGTCTCCATTAAATTTCAATACTGGAATATCTGGATGGTCCTTTTTGAAAGCATCCATTGCTGTTTCGTAATCTTTTGTAAGCTGTAGCAAGTAATTTGGATCCATATTTTTTTCGAATTCTCTTCCGCGCATCGCAATTCGTTTTTGTAATGTTTCTAGGCTTGCTGTTAAATAAACGATGACATTTGGTACAGGCATATCTTGCGTAAGAATGCGATAAATTTGCATGTACTTGTCATATTGAGAATCTTTTAATGTACGGGATGCAAAAATTAAATTTTTAAATATATGATAATCTGCTACTACAGGCTTCCTTTGATTTAAATACTTTATGTTAATATCCTCTAGTTGTTTGTATCTATTACAAAGAAAGAACATCTCTGTTTGAAAACTCCATTCGTCGATGTCTTCGTAGAATTTTCCTAAAAAAGGATTTTCATCAACAATCTCTTTTAGTAAGTGGAGTTGCATGTGAGTTGAAAGTTCCTTCGCAAGTGAAGTTTTTCCAACACCAATTGGTCCTTCAACCGTGATAAATGGTACTCCGGTCACGCTGTTTCCTCCTTTCAATCAGTGATTTACCGTGACTACTAAAAACACAAAACAGAATTATTGTAGCACAAGAGGGGAGCGAGCGGACTAATTTGATATAAAAAGTTGGAAAATAGATATGTATTAACTAAATTTTATTTGGGATGACGGTACAATATTTGCCTTTAATGTGGCTTCCATTATTTTTAAAGCATGTTCATTATCTTGCTCGTTATTAGAAGCGATACAATCCCGTGGTACATAAAGTGTATAATTTCTCATATGGGCATCATTAGCTGTAAAAAGGATGCATATGTTCCCGGCAATTCCTGTTAAAATGAGATTTTCGATTTTTAAATAACCCAATAAAGAATTCAAAGGTGTTTCATAAAAAGCAGAGTAATGTGGTTTAATAAAAATGTAATCGTCAGTATGCGGAGCAATGGCCTCAATAATATTTTTACTATACTCATTTGTGCAATGAGTAATAAGTTGATCGATATCAGATCTCCAAAGTTGATAGTGATCATTGACATAAATTATTGGATACCCCAATGATTTCATGCTGTCCTTTAATTGTAAAATGGGGTTCTTTATAATTTCACATTTCTGTGCCAGAATGGGCCCGTGGGAGAATTGAAAATCATTAATCATATCGATAATGAGTAAGGCAGTATTTTTCATATGTAATTCCCTCTCTTTCTTCTTTAGGTTGGATTGAATTTGTAAAAGTTATCCCACCTGCAAGAAATGAAAAAGTGTATTTTATTTTTGGTGAAAGGACTATGTTATGGAGCGAGATATATATTTTATGCAGTTGGCAATAGAGGAAGCAAAGAAGGCGGAGGCGATACAGGAGGTACCAATTGGTGCTGTAATTGTGCTAGATGGTGAAGTGATTAGTGTCGCACATAACTTAAGAGAAACTGAACAGAGATCAATAGCTCACGCCGAGCTCTTAGCTATTGATGAAGCTTGCAAAAAATTAGGGACATGGCGTTTAGAAGATACAACGTTATATGTAACATTAGAACCTTGTCCAATGTGTGCAGGGGGAATTGTTTTATCGCGTGTAAAACGGGTTGTATATGGTGCGAGCGATCCGAAAGGTGGATGTGCAGGTACATTGATGAATCTTTTAACTGATGAGCGTTTTAATCATCAGTGTGAAGTAGTGACTGGTGTACTTGAAGAGGAATGTGGTACGTTGTTAACGAGTTTTTTTAGGGAGCTTCGTAAGAAAAGAAAAGAAGCGAAAAAACTAGAGAAAAGTAATGGTAACTAACGTATTTGCATTTTGTAAAAAAACAAGTTATACTGATAATGCCTTATCCAAGGCAACCGAATATTGGTTTTAACTTTGCCGTGCTAAGCGGGGAGGTAGCGGTGCCCTATACTCGCAATCCGCTCTAGCGAGGCCGAATCCCTTCTCGAGGTTATGCTGCTGTAAGGTCTGCCTTAAGTAAGTGGTGTTGACGTTTGGGTCCTGCGCAACGGGACCCCGTGAACCTTGTCAGGTCCGGAAGGAAGCAGCAATAAGCGGGTTTTCTCGTGTGCCGCAGGAGTGCCTGAACCGAGCTAACTGCTTGAGTAACGCTTATGGTACGTAATCGACAGAAGGTGCACGGCAGTTATATATGTATACAAAACTCACCTTAATATAAAGGTGGGTTTTTTGTATGGAAAATAACTTTTGGAATCTATAAACAGAATGGGTTATAATAAATGAGATAATAACCTTTGAGGGAGGCCGTATTTTCGTGTCATACCAAGCGTTATACCGAACATGGAGACCGCAAAAATTCGAAGATGTAGTCGGTCAAAAGCACGTGACAAAAACGTTGCAAAATGCCCTTCTTCAAGAGAAAGCTTCACATGCTTATTTGTTTTCTGGTCCGAGGGGAACAGGGAAAACGACAATTGCAAAAGTATTTGCAAAGGCAATTAACTGTGAACACGCCCCGGTAGCTGAACCTTGTAATGAATGTCCTTCTTGTTTAGGAATTACACAAGGGTCTATTTCAGATGTATTAGAAATTGATGCGGCTTCAAATAACGGTGTAGATGAAATTCGAGATATAAGAGATAAAGTAAAATATGCTCCAAGTGCTGTAGGATATAAAGTATACATTATTGATGAAGTTCACATGCTTTCTATGGGTGCCTTTAATGCGCTTTTGAAAACTTTAGAAGAGCCGCCAGGACATGTTATCTTTATTTTGGCGACAACAGAACCGCATAAGATTCCAGCTACAATCATTTCGCGTTGTCAGCGTTTTGAGTTTCGAAAGATATCAGTAAATGATATCGTTGAGAGGTTATCGACAGTCGTGACAAATGAAGGTACGCAAGTAGAAGATGAAGCGTTACAAATCGTAGCGCGTGCCGCCGAAGGTGGTATGCGTGATGCGCTTAGTCTTATCGATCAAGCTATTTCTTATAGTGATGAGATGGTGACGAGTGAGGATGTTTTAGCTGTAACAGGATCTGTATCTCAGCGATATTTAGGTGACCTGGTAGAATGTATACGTGAAAATGATGTATCAAGAGCGTTACGTATTATAGATGAGATGATGAGTAAAGGGAAAGATCCAGTTCGCTTTATGGAGGATTTCATTTATTACTATCGTGATATGCTTTTATATCAAACTTCACCACAATTAGAACATATGTTGGAACGAGTAATTGTAGATGATCAATTCCGTACGTTAAGTGAAGAAATGCAACCGGAAGTAATCTATGAAATTATTCATACCCTTAGTAAGGGACAACAGGAGATGAAGTGGACAAATCATCCAAGAATATTCTTGGAAGTTGTTATGGTGCAACTGTGTCAGCAGTTTATGATGCAAGCAAACGGCGCAGATCGTTTACAAGCGATTATGAACAGGATGCAGCAGCTGGAGAAAGAGTTAGAGCAAGTTAAAAAGAATGGCGTGCCAGCTGGTGTGCAGCAGGAAGTAAGAGAGACGCGGGCAACACCAAAACCGGTACGAACAGGAAGTATGAAAATTCCTGTTGGACGTGTGAATGAAGTGTTAAAGCAAGCGAAGCGTCAAGATTTAGAACAGTTAAAAGCTGTATGGGGTGAATTATTAGGAAGGCTCAAGTCACATAACAAAGTAGCATTTGCTGTTTTGTTAGAAAATAGTGAACCAGTTGCGGCTTCTGATGATACCTATGTGTTAGCATTTCAATATGAGATTCATTGCAAAATGGCTAGTGAAAATCGAGAAGCGATGGATACATTGGAACAAACTCTTTTCGAATTGTTAAGTAAAAGGTTAAATATGATTGCTATCCCAAAAAGTGAATGGGGTAAAATTCGTGAAGACTTTTTACAACGCGAAGGCGGGGATTCTGAAGAAAGCCCAGAACAAAAGGAAGATCCTCTTATAGAAGAGGCTGTAAAATTAGTAGGGCAAGAACTTATTGAAATAAAAGAGTAATAATAATGAGGAGGAATTAATTATGATGCGTGGCGGAATGGGAAATATGAATAATATGATGAAACAAATGCAAAAGATGCAAAAAGACATGGCGAAGGCACAAGAAGAGCTTGGCGACAAAACAGTTGAAGGTACGGCTGGCGGCGGAATGGTTACTGTTATCGCAAATGGCCATAAGCAAGTTCTTGAAGTGAAAATTAAAGAAGAAGTTGTAGATCCAGAAGATATTGAAATGTTACAAGACTTAGTATTAGCTGCAACGAATGATGCACTTAAAAAGGTTGATGAACTTTCAAATTCTACAATGGGCAAATTTACAAAAGGTTTGAACTTACCAGGTGGAATGTTCTAGGAGGATATTGATATATGCATTATCCAGAACCAATATCAAAATTAATCGATAGTTTTATGAAGTTGCCAGGAATCGGGCCGAAAACGGCGGTTCGATTGGCATTCTTCGTGTTAGATATGAAAGAGGATGATGTGTTAGGTTTTGCGAAAGCGCTTGTGAATGCGAAGCGAGATTTAGCGTATTGTTCTATATGCGGGCATATCACTGACCGTGATCCTTGTTATATTTGTGACGATTCGCATAGAGATCAATCGGTTGTTTGTGTAGTACAAGAGCCGAAAGATGTAATTGCGATGGAAAAAATGAAAGAATATCAAGGTGTATATCATGTGTTGCGTGGTGCCATTTCTCCAATGGAGGGAATTGGACCTGAGGATATTAATATCCCGCAGTTATTAAAGAGACTACAAGATGAAACAGTACAAGAAGTGATATTAGCAACAAACCCTAATATTGAAGGGGAAGCTACAGCGATGTACATATCCCGCCTCTTAAAGCCGACAGGAATCAAAGTAACTCGTATTGCACATGGTCTGCCAGTTGGTGGAGATTTAGAATATGCAGATGAAGTAACACTATCGAAAGCTTTAGAAGGTCGTAGAGAGATATAAGAGGAGAAGGGAAAATGTTCTTTCAAAAAAAGGGTAAGTTGCGTAAAGAGTATGACGATAAGTTAATTGTATTATTAGAAAAGGTAAAGAATGAATGGTTACGTCAGAAGAGACTGGTTGAACAAAGTGTTGAGCCGTCTCAAGATGTACTTTGTTCTTTAAAAATAGCAGAGGCGAAATATTTTTTCTTGTTAAAAGAAGCAAAACGTCGTCCTGTGAAAATGGAACAATGGTAAAAGGTCCTGCTTTTTAAAGCGGGACCTTTTGCTTTTTATCGATTTATTTGTGAGTAACAGGGCTACTGGGATATCAAAGAGGAGAAAGAAAAGGCGGGAATGGAATTAGTTGTATCTAATTGTTAGTGCTTAGAAGAAATATTACTAATTAAAGGTTATAAAGATGAAGTGGTAGGAGTTATGTTATAGATGTTCTTTTTTATCGCCTTGTCCCATACAAATGGATATGTATAGGTCATTCATAAGGAGGAAAAAATGAATTCTACAATTATTATTGTTGGCATTCTTGCTTTGGTTTTTATTTTTCTTGTTTTTGGTGTTTCTGCTAAACCAATACGTTTTATAGGGAAGGCACTCTTTCATGTCACTTTAGGTATAGCGTTACTATTTATTGTGAATGTTGCAGGGACATATTTTGATTTTCATATTCCAATTAACATGGGCACAGCTACAGTATCAGGTTTATTAGGGGTGCCAGGTGTTGCTGCATTAGTGATTATTAAGCTATATATAATACCAAGATAAATTTATTTTGGTATTTTTTAAAAAAGCGTTGACTTATCGATTAGTAATATGATAAATTAATAAGCGTCGTCAGGAACGAAAGAAAAAAGTTGTTGACAGATTCAAATCAAAATGTTAAATTATAAAAGTCGCTGAAACGCGACATTGAACTTTGAAAACTAAACGAAACAAACAACGTGAAACGTCAATTTTTATTTTTAGATGCTAGACAAACTAACTTTATTGGAGAGTTTGATCCTGGCTCAGGATGAACGCTGGCGGCGTGCCTAATACATGCAAGTCGAGCGAATGGATTAAGAGCTTGCTCTTATGAAGTTAGCGGCGGACGGGTGAGTAACACGTGGGTAACCTGCCCATAAGACTGGGATAACTCCGGGAAACCGGGGCTAATACCGGATAATATTTTGAACTGCATGGTTCGAAATTGAAAGGCGGCTTCGGCTGTCACTTATGGATGGACCCGCGTCGCATTAGCTAGTTGGTGAGGTAACGGCTCACCAAG
>NZ_CP076653.1:2702500-2752500 GCF_018966865.1 Bacillus sp. NP247
TCCCCGAAATAGCTTTAGGGCTAGCCTTAAGTGTAAGAGTCTTGGAGGTAGAGCACTGATTGAACTAGGGGTCCTCATCGGATTACCGAATTCAGTCAAACTCCGAATGCCAATGACTTATCCTTAGGAGTCAGACTGCGAGTGATAAGATCCGTAGTCAAGAGGGAAACAGCCCAGATCGCCAGCTAAGGTCCCAAAGTGTGTATTAAGTGGAAAAGGATGTGGAGTTGCTTAGACAACTAGGATGTTGGCTCAGAAGCAGCCACCATTTAAAGAGTGCGTAATAGCTCACTAGTCGAGTGACTCTGCGCCGAAAATGTACCGGGGCTAAATACACCACCGAAGCTGCGAATTGATACCAATGGTATCAGTGGTAGGGGAGCGTTCTAAGTGCAGTGAAGTCAGACCGGAAGGACTGGTGGAGCGCTTAGAAGTGAGAATGCCGGTATGAGTAGCGAAAGACGGGTGAGAATCCCGTCCACCGAATGCCTAAGGTTTCCTGAGGAAGGCTCGTCCGCTCAGGGTTAGTCAGGACCTAAGCCGAGGCCGACAGGCGTAGGCGATGGACAACAGGTTGATATTCCTGTACCACCTCTTTATCGTTTGAGCAATGGAGGGACGCAGAAGGATAGAAGAAGCGTGCGATTGGTTGTGCACGTCCAAGCAGTTAGGCTGATAAGTAGGCAAATCCGCTTATCGTGAAGGCTGAGCTGTGATGGGGAAGCTCCTTATGGAGCGAAGTCTTTGATTCCCCGCTGCCAAGAAAAGCTTCTAGCGAGATAAAAGGTGCCTGTACCGCAAACCGACACAGGTAGGCGAGGAGAGAATCCTAAGGTGTGCGAGAGAACTCTGGTTAAGGAACTCGGCAAAATGACCCCGTAACTTCGGGAGAAGGGGTGCTTTCTTAACGGAAAGCCGCAGTGAATAGGCCCAAGCGACTGTTTAGCAAAAACACAGGTCTCTGCGAAGCCGTAAGGCGAAGTATAGGGGCTGACACCTGCCCGGTGCTGGAAGGTTAAGGAGAGGGGTTAGCGTAAGCGAAGCTCTGAACTGAAGCCCCAGTAAACGGCGGCCGTAACTATAACGGTCCTAAGGTAGCGAAATTCCTTGTCGGGTAAGTTCCGACCCGCACGAAAGGTGTAACGATTTGGGCACTGTCTCAACCAGAGACTCGGTGAAATTATAGTACCTGTGAAGATGCAGGTTACCCGCGACAGGACGGAAAGACCCCGTGGAGCTTTACTGTAGCCTGATATTGAATTTTGGTACAGTTTGTACAGGATAGGCGGGAGCCATTGAAACCGGAGCGCTAGCTTCGGTGGAGGCGCTGGTGGGATACCGCCCTGACTGTATTGAAATTCTAACCTACGGGTCTTATCGACCCGGGAGACAGTGTCAGGTGGGCAGTTTGACTGGGGCGGTCGCCTCCTAAAGTGTAACGGAGGCGCCCAAAGGTTCCCTCAGAATGGTTGGAAATCATTCGTAGAGTGCAAAGGCATAAGGGAGCTTGACTGCGAGACCTACAAGTCGAGCAGGGACGAAAGTCGGGCTTAGTGATCCGGTGGTTCCGCATGGAAGGGCCATCGCTCAACGGATAAAAGCTACCCCGGGGATAACAGGCTTATCTCCCCCAAGAGTCCACATCGACGGGGAGGTTTGGCACCTCGATGTCGGCTCATCGCATCCTGGGGCTGTAGTCGGTCCCAAGGGTTGGGCTGTTCGCCCATTAAAGCGGTACGCGAGCTGGGTTCAGAACGTCGTGAGACAGTTCGGTCCCTATCCGTCGTGGGCGTAGGAAATTTGAGAGGAGCTGTCCTTAGTACGAGAGGACCGGGATGGACGCACCGCTGGTGTACCAGTTGTTCTGCCAAGGGCATAGCTGGGTAGCTATGTGCGGAAGGGATAAGTGCTGAAAGCATCTAAGCATGAAGCCCCCCTCAAGATGAGATTTCCCATAGCGTAAGCTAGTAAGATCCCTGAAAGATGATCAGGTTGATAGGTTCGAGGTGGAAGCATGGTGACATGTGGAGCTGACGAATACTAATAGATCGAGGACTTAACCATATAATATGAAGCAAATGTTATCTAGTTTTGAAGGAATATGCCTTCATAGTTTGGTGATGATGGCAGAGAGGTCACACCCGTTCCCATACCGAACACGGAAGTTAAGCTCTCTAGCGCCGATGGTAGTTGGGACCTTGTCCCTGTGAGAGTAGGACGTCGCCAAGCAAGATAAAAACACAAGTCTTTTGACTTGTGTTTTTTTGTTTTTAAACAGTGCACGAAAGAAGTAAAGGGAATACATAAGTAATACAAACACGTTGCCCAAGAGTAAATCATATTATATAAGAAACTGATGTATATTTTCCGGAAATTTGTTAAGGAATAGAGGTATATAATATGTTTATTTAAAAAGGGAGGAAAGATTATGAAATTACCAAGTGAAATTTGTATCGTTTGTGAGACAAAAAGAGAAGAAGGAATATATGTATATAATAATTTAATATGTTACGAGTGCGAAAGAAATCTGGTGAATACTGAGACAAATGATCCGAAGTATATACATTATTTAAAACAACTGCGAAAATTAGAAGTATCATATTTTTAAATAGGCATTATGCCTATTATTTTTTTTGCCCTAATATCTGTATAATAGATACAGAATAAATAATAAGGAAGAGATATATATGAATCAAAATCGTATGCCTTTATATGAGGCATTAATGGAATTTAAAGAAAGGCGACTACTATCTTTTCATGTTCCAGGTCATAAGAATGGTTTAAACTTCCCAGAGAAAGCTTCAGGGGGGTTTAAGGACATATTATCGATTGATGTAACAGAGTTAACAGGATTAGATGATTTACATAGTCCGTTTGAATGTATAGATGAAGCACAGCAATTATTAGCTGAAGTATATGGCGTGCACAAAAGTTATTTTTTAATTAATGGTTCAACAGTTGGAAATTTAGCAATGATTTTGTCTTGCTGCAGCGAACATGATATTGTCCTCGTACAAAGAAATTGTCATAAATCAATCATTAATGGTTTGAAATTAGTAGGGGCTAATCCGGTCTTTTTAAATCCATGGATTGATGAAGTACATAACGTACCAGTAGGTGTTCATGATGAAATTATTAAGGAGGCAATTACAAAGTATCCAAATGCAAAAGCACTTATTTTAACACATCCTAATTACTATGGTATGGGAATTGATTTAGAGGCAAGTATCGCTTACGCACATGCACATAAAATTCCTGTTCTAGTAGATGAAGCCCATGGGGCACATTTTTGTATAGGGGATCCCTTCCCGAAGTCAGCATTAGTTTATGGTGCGGATATTGTGGTTCATTCCGCCCATAAAACATTACCTGCGATGACAATGGGATCTTATTTACATATAAATAGCCGTCTGGTGAGCGAAAAAAAAGTTTCTTCCTATTTAACTATGCTACAATCTAGTAGCCCATCGTATCCAATTATGGCTTCTCTTGATATAGCACGTTTTGCAATAGCAGTTATAAAGGAAGAGGGTCATGATGAAATCGTTGAGTTTTTACGCCGATTTAAAGAAGGATTGCGATCTATCCCACAAATAGCCATCTTGCAATATCCATCGCAAGATGAATTAAAGGTTACGGTGCAAACTCGCTGTCAGTTATCGGGGTATGAATTACAGTCTGTATTTGAAAAGGTCGGTATATATACGGAAATGGCAGATCCATATAACGTCCTATTTATATTACCGTTACAAGTAAATGAGGGGTATATGAAAGCTATAGAGATAATCCGAGTAGCTTTGCAGCAATATAAGGTAAAAGACAAGACAGCATCAATTGTTTATACTTATAAAGGGGAGATTTCTCCTTTACCGTATACGTATAAACAATTAGAGAGATACGAAACGAAGTTAGTATCTATAGAAGAAGCCGTTGGTATGATAGCTGCAGAAATGGTGATTCCGTATCCACCTGGAATTCCATTAATCATGTATGGAGAGAGAATTACTCAAGGACATACAAAGCAAATTACTCATTTAGAGAAAACAGGGGCTCGTTTCCAAGGTAGTACGAAATATATGAACGTGTATGATATAGAAAGTAGGTTTTAGGATGAAGGGATTATTTGTAACAATTGAAGGGCCAGAAGGTTCGGGTAAAACAACATTAATTAAAAGTTTATTACCATATTTTGAGCAAAAGGAACAAAAGGTAATGGCGACCAGGGAACCGGGTGGTATTGCAATTTCTGAAGATATTAGAACAATTTTACATAAACAAGAGTATACGATGATGGAGGCACGTACAGAGGCGCTTTTATATGCTGCTGCACGTAGACAACATTTAGTGGAAAAAGTTATGCCAGCACTTGAGGAAAACTATCTTGTACTATGTGATCGTTTTATAGATAGCTCTTTAGCGTATCAAGGATATGCAAGAGGCTTAGGTATGGATAAAGTATTTGAAATTAATCGTTTCGCAACGGAAGATTGTATGCCTAGTTTAACAATCTATTTAGATATTGAGCCAGAGGTAGGTTTAGCACGAATTGAAAAAGATGCAGGACGTGAAGTAAATCGACTAGATATGGAAGATATCTCTTTCCATAAACGTGTGCGTGAAGGGTATTTACAAGTTGTAGAGCGTTTCTCTAATCGCATTGTATTAGTAAATGCTGATCAACCAATGAAAAAACTTATAGAAGAAGTTGTTCAGATTATAGAAGGTAAATTGTTATAATAGAAGGAAAGAATGAAATAAGTGAGGTATGCAGTATGATAAATACGTGGGAGCAGCTTTCTGTTATACAGCCCATCGGTGTCAAAATGTTGATGAATAGCATTGCAAAAGAGCGTATATCCCACGCTTACTTGTTAGAGGGAGGGAAAGGGACTGGGAAGTTCGCCACAGCAATTCAAATGGCAAAAAGTTTTCTCTGTTCACAAAGAAATGGTGTAGAGCCTTGTCATGTATGTACGAATTGTCGCCGAATTGATTCAGGTAACTACCCAAACTTACATATTGTAAAACCAGATGGATTATCTATTAAAAAGCAGCAAATTCATGATTTACAAGAAGAGTTTTCAAAAACAGGATTAGAAGCAAATAAAAAAGTATATATTATTGAGCATGCAGATCGTATGACAGCAAATGCAGCGAACACGCTCTTAAAGTTTTTAGAAGAACCAAGTAGTGATACAACAGCTATTTTACTTACTGAACAAAGTCATCAGATTTTAAATACAATCTTATCTCGTTGTCAAGTTGTTACGTTTAGGCCGTTGCCTACAGAATCTTTAATTAAGAGGTTAGAGGAAGAAGGTATTACAGTTTCTTTATCTACACTTGCTGCGCAGCTTACGAATAGTTTTGAAGAAGCTTTATTAATGTGTAATGATGAATGGTTTGCACAAGCGAGAGCTTTAGTGATAAAATTATGTGAAGCGCTCGAAAAAGATAAGGCCTCTATTTTTTTTGTACAAGAAAAATGGGGGAAGCACTTTGGAGAGAAAGAACAATTACAGCAAGGCTTAGATATGTTACTCCTTATTTATAAGGATTTATTATATGTTCAACTTGGAGAAGAAGATCGTCTTGTTTTTCATGAGCAGAAAGAGATGTTTGAATCCTTTTCTTATGCTCAGAAGCGCATTGTATCAGCTCTCTTTAATATATTAGAGGCAAAAAATAGAATCAACGCTAATGTAAATGCGCAGCTTGTGTTCGAACAGTTAGTGTTGCGGTTGCAGGAGGGATGACCGTTTTGTATGATGTAGTAGGTGTTCGCTTTAAGAAGGCCGGAAAGGTATATTACTTTGATCCAAATCAGTTCGATATCTCAGAAAATGAGTTTGTAATTGTAGAAACGGTAAGAGGTATTGAATACGGAAAAGTAGTTATTACCAAAAAGCAAGTTGATGAAAACGACGTTGTATTACCGCTTAAAAAAGTTATTCGTATTGCAAATGAAAATGATCGTACCATTGTTGAAGAGAATAGGTATGCTGCGAAAGAAGCATATCAAGTTTGTCAACAAAAGGTAGGAGAACATAATCTTGATATGAAGCTTGTAGATGTAGAGTATACGTTCGATCGTAATAAGATTATTTTTTACTTTACTGCGGATGGTCGGATTGATTTCCGGGAACTAGTGAAAGACTTAGCGGCAATTTTTAGGACAAGAATTGAGCTGAGACAGATAGGCGTTCGTGACGAAGCAAAAATGCTTGGTGGTATTGGTCCATGCGGTCGTATGCTTTGTTGTTCTACTTTTTTAGGAGATTTTGAACCTGTATCCATTAAAATGGCAAAGGATCAAAATTTATCATTAAATCCTGCAAAAATCTCTGGTTTATGTGGTCGCTTAATGTGTTGCTTAAAATATGAGAATGATGAATATGAGGCAGCAAAGGAACAACTTCCTGATTTAGATCAACGTATACAAACACCGCAGGGTACTGGCCGTGTTATCGGATTAAATATTTTAGAAAGATTAATTCAAGTGGAACTAGTAGACAAGGAACGGATAGTAGAATATACGTTAGATGAATTAATTAATAAAGGGGTCGTTTCGAGTCAAACCACAGATTAATGAGGTGGGTGCTTGTGGAGAAAAAGGATATTTTTGCATCGGTTTCGAGTATGGAAGAGCAAATTGGACATTTATACAAACAGTTGGGAGAATTAAAACAACATCTTGCAGAATTATTGGAAGAAAACCAACATATAAAAATGGAAAATGAAAATTTGCGACATCGTTTTGAAGAAGTGCAGAACAAGGAAAAACAAAAAACTCAAAAACGCAAAGAAATGAAGGCGAAGACAGATATTGGTGAAGGTTATGATAACCTAGCAAGACTATATCAAGAAGGTTTTCATATTTGCAATCTACATTATGGAAGTGTACGTAAAGAGGGAGATTGTTTATTCTGTCTGTCATTTTTAAATAAAAAGTGAGATTACCTTTCCAATATAATTGGAAAGGTAATTTTTTATACATGAGAGTAGAATGAAATTTATTTTTACATTAATAGAGGATGAAATAGGGTAGGTTAAGTGTAAGAAAGGGAGCAATATATGAATTTATATGAAGATGAGCGTTTAGATTACTTATTAGCGCAAGATATGAAGATTGTACAAAGTCCATCAGTATTTAATTTTTCTTTGGATGCTGTTTTACTTGCAGATTTTGCTTGGGTGCCAATTCAAAAAGGTAATTTACTTGATTTGTGTACAGGTAACGCAGTTATCCCTCTTTTATTAAGTACAAGGACAAAAGGGAAAATTACAGGTGTAGAAATTCAAGAGCGCTTATATGATATGGGTATAAGAAGTGTTCAATACAATAACTTAGAAGAAAGAATTCATTTAATCCATGGAGATTTGAAAGATATGTCGGAGAAACTTGGACGTCATCAATATGATGTTGTAACATGTAATCCTCCCTATTTTCAAACACCACAAACTTCTGAGAAGAATATCAATGAACATTTAGCGATAGCTCGTCATGAAATTATGTGCACATTAGAGGATGTTGTATATGCAAGTAGCCAGTTAGTGAAACAGGGTGGGAAAGTAGCATTTGTACATCGTCCAGGTCGTTTGCTTGACATCGTCACATTAATGCGTAAATACAAAATCGAACCGAAACGTGTGCGATTTGTTTATCCTAAGGCTGGTAAAGAAGCGAATACATTGTTAATTGAAGGAATTAAGGATGGGAATGCAGACTTGAAAATCTTACCACCTCTTTTTGTATATGAAGAAAACAACGAATATACAAAGGAGCTTCGTTCAATTTTATATGGAGAAGAATAAGCATTGTTTTTATGTGGTGGAGTGTTCTGATGGAAGTTATTATGCTGGATATACAAATCATATAGAAAAACGGATTCAGACCCATAATAGTGGAAAAGGTGCTAGATATACACGCGCTAGGCTTCCAGTTAGTTTAAAATATGTAGAGGGTCATGAGGATAAACGAACAGCTATGCAAGCTGAATATCACTTTAAACAGTTAACGAGGAAACAAAAAGAAGAATATATGCAAAAAGGAGAACGCTATGTGGCAGCAAAAAAGCTTTCAGCAAAATGAAAAGGGAGTTTTATATTTAGTACCGACTCCAATCGGAAATTTAGAGGATATGACATTTCGTGCAATCCGAATTTTAAAAGAGGCAGATCTTATTGCTGCGGAAGATACAAGGCAAACGAAGAAGCTTTGTAATTATTTTGAAATTGAAACACCAGTTATGAGTTATCATGAGCATAATAAAGGAGTAAGTGGACAGAAAATTTTAGATAAGTTAGAAGAAGGTAAGACTGTAGCCATTGTGAGCGATGCTGGTATGCCATGTATTTCAGATCCTGGTTATGATATCGTTGTAGAGGCTGTAGCAGAACAATATCATGTTATCCCGCTTCCTGGGGCAAATGCAGCTCTTACAGCATTAATTGCATCAGGACTTGAGACAAAACATTTTTATTTCTATGGTTTCCTGCAAAGAAATAAAAAGGGACGTAAGCTTGAATTAGAAAAACTACGCTATATTCCAACTACAATGATGTTTTACGAGGCGCCACATCGTTTAGATGACACTTTAATCTCTATGCAAGAAGTATTAGGAAATAGGGAAATCGTATTATGTCGTGAGCTAACGAAAAAATTTGAAGAGTTTATTCGTGGAACAATTGAAGAAGCGATTGAGTGGACGAAGCAAAATGAAGTTCGTGGTGAGTTTTGTATTTTAGTAGCGGGTTCAACAGAAGAACCTACTCAAGAAGAACAATGGTGGGAAGCTATTTCAGTATATAATCATATTGAACATTATATAAATGAAAAAGGTATGAATTCAAAAGAAGCGATTAAAACAGTCGCTAAAGACCGAGATTTGTCGAAACGTGATATATATCAAATCTATCATGTTGATAAAAAATAAGCTTCTCATAATTGAGAAGCTTATTTTGCTGTTTCGATATAATCTTGAAGTTCGTTTAAGACCTGTTCAGCGCCTTCTTTACTTAAGATAATTTTACCTTCAGCTAAAGATAAGTTACCATCAGATACTTCACCAGTTACTTGGCAAGTCATGTTTGGCTTATATTTCTTTAAGATGATTTTTTCGTCATCAACGTAGATTTCAAGAGCATCCTTTTCTGCAATACCTAAAGTACGGCGTAATTCGATTGGAATTACTACACGACCTAATTCATCAACTTTACGAACGATACCAGTAGATTTCATAATTCTTTTCCTCCTAGATAAATAGTTTATAAGTTTCGAGTCTATTTTTTTGATTCGTCATTTTTCGACAAAATACCCTATGGACATATGATACCAATCATTTACATTTCCGTCAATTCTTAAATTCTATATTTTAAAAAAAGATTTATAGATTTTTATACTTCTTATATATAATAGAATGTGAGTCATTTCTATAATTGTTTCGTATTGTTTTTTTTATAATATTTATACTTTTTAGAAAAATATTGTATATTTTTTTGAATATGAGTAATAGATGATAAAGATATCGAACATTAACTGGTTTTTATCCCGCTATTTGTGAGCAGTAAGACTCCCACCTCAAAATTTAGCCGGAGCAAAGAAGTTAAGTGGGAGTCGGGCTGCTCGTAAAAGCCTGATTGGTGTGGGCTGATAATCCATGGGGGATGAACACAACTATGGATTAAAGTTTCACTTTATATATGAGTTTTTGATATACTGTTTATAAATACATATGAGGTTATTCGGGAGGTCCAAAACGATGAAAGAGGAAAATAAGTCCTTTTATATTACTACCCCAATTTATTATCCAAGTGGAAAGTTACACATTGGACATGCTTATACGACAGTAGCAGGAGATGCGATGGCACGATATAAGCGTATGCAAGGATATAATGTTCATTATTTAACAGGAACTGATGAGCATGGACAGAAGATCCAAAAGAAAGCAGAAGAACTAAATGTTACACCACAAGCATATGTGGATAACATTGTATCAGGGATTAAAGAACTTTGGGAGAAGATGGATATCTCTTATGATGATTTTATTCGTACAACTGAAGATCGTCATAAAGATGTTGTTGAGAAAATCTTCAAACAGCTAGTAGATCAAGGCGATATTTATCTTGATGAATATGAAGGTTGGTATTCTGTACAAGATGAAACATTCTATACAGCGCATCAATTAGTAGATCCAATTATGGAAGGTGATAAAGTAGTTGGTGGAAAAAGCCCAGATAGTGGCCACGCTGTAGAACTTGTTCGCGAAGAATCTTATTTCTTTAGAATGGGTAAATATGTAGACCGACTATTAAAGTTCTATGAAGATAACCCTCATTTCATTCAGCCGGAGTCCCGTAAAAATGAAATGATTAATAACTTCATTAAACCAGGATTAGAAGATTTAGCTGTTTCTCGTACTTCATTTGACTGGGGAGTTCGTGTTCCAGGTAACCCCAAACACGTTATTTACGTATGGGTAGATGCGTTGTCTAATTACATTACTGCATTAGGATATGGAACAGAAAATGAAGAGAAGTATAAAAAATTCTGGCCAGCAGATGTCCATTTAGTTGGGAAAGAAATCGTTCGTTTCCATACAATTTATTGGCCAATTATTTTAATGGCTTTAGATTTACCACTTCCGAAGAAAGTCTTTGCCCATGGCTGGATTTTAATGAAGGATGGAAAAATGAGTAAGTCAAAAGGAAACGTAGTAGATCCAGTTACACTAATTGATCGTTACGGATTGGATGCATTGCGTTACTACTTACTTCGCGAAGTTCCATTTGGATCTGATGGAGTATTCACACCAGAAGGATTTGTTGAACGAATCAACTTTGATTTAGCGAATGATTTAGGGAACTTATTAAATCGTACAGTAGCTATGATTGATAAATACTTTAACGGAGAAATCCCTGCATTTAAAGAAAATGTAACTGAGTTCGATGAAACGCTAGTGACATTTGCCAAAGATACATTGAAAAAAGTAGAAGAGGCAATGGAGAATATGGAATTCTCTGTAGCGCTAAGTTCCATTTGGCAATTAGTTAGCCGTACGAACAAATATATTGATGAAACGCAGCCATGGGTATTAGCCAAGGATGAGAATGATCGTGAAAAACTTGCGTCTGTAATGGCCCACTTAGCTGAGGTACTTCGTCAAACAGGTATTATGCTTATGCCATTCCTAACAGTAGCACCAAGTAAGATGTTTGCTCAACTTGGACTTACTGAAGAGACGCATAAATCTTGGGAAAGCCTATCTACAATTGGATGTATTCCAGCTGGAACAAAAGTAGAAAAAGGAAACCCTATTTTCCCTCGTTTGGAAATGGAAGTAGAAGTGGGGTATATTAAAGAACAAATGCAAGGTTCTGCTCCTAAAGTAGAGGAGAAAAAAGTAGAAGAACCAAAGGCAGAAGAAATTACAATTGATGATTTCTTTAAAGTAGAATTACGAGTAGCTGAAGTAATATCCGCTGAACCTGTGAAAAAAGCAGATAAGTTGTTAAAAATTCAGCTTGATTTAGGTACAGAGAAGCGTCAAGTGGTTTCTGGGATTGCTAAATTCTATTCCCCAGAAGAACTAAAAGGTAAAAAGGTTATTTGTGTAACGAATTTAAAACCTGTAAAATTACGTGGTGAATTATCACAAGGTATGATTTTAGCAGGTGAAGAGAATGGCGTATTGTCATTAGCATCAATTGACCAAAATTTGCCAAACGGTACAAAAATCAAGTAATTGAGACAAGAAAAGAGATGTTTCACGTGTAACATTGGTGAAGCGTCTTTTTTCTTTTTAAATTTCCTTTTTTTGCATTAAAATTGTAGTATTGTTATCGTTAAGTTAGAAAGAGTGTAGTTTTTCTATGAGAGAATTGATTTCAATATAAAAGGAGTTATTTATTATGTTGTTTGATACACATTCACATTTAAATGCAGAGCAATTTGAAGAAGATTTACAAGAAGTTATCGCGAGAATGAAAGAAGCGGGAGTTACATATACAGTTGTTGTTGGATTTGATGAAGTAACGATAAAAAAGGCGATTGAATTAGCTGAAACTTATGATTTTATTTACGCTGCGGTTGGATGGCATCCAGTTGATGCAATCGACATGACGGAAGAACATTTAGCTTGGTTAGAAGAACTTGCTTCCCATCCTAAAGTCGTTGCACTTGGAGAAATGGGCTTAGATTATCACTGGGATAAGTCTCCAAAAGAAATACAGAAGGAAGTATTCCGTAAACAAATTGCATTAGCGAAAAAGGTGAAATTACCGATTATTATACATAACCGCGATGCAACTCAAGATATTGTTGATATCCTAGAGGAAGAGAATGCAGCTGAGGTAGGAGGCATTATGCATTGCTTTAGCGGTAGTGTAGAAGTAGCGCAGCGATGTGTCGATATGAATTTTTTAATTTCATTAGGTGGACCAGTAACGTTTAAAAATGCGAAGAAACCGAAAGAAGTTGCTATGGAGATTCCGTTAGAAAAATTATTGATAGAGACAGATTGTCCATATTTAACACCACATCCATTTCGAGGGAAACGAAATGAACCGAGTTATGTAAAACTGGTAGCAGAAGAAATTGCGAATTTAAAAGGAATTTCTTATGACGAAGTAGCACAAATAACAACAAAGAATGCCAAAGCCTTATTTGGTGTTGAATAAAAAAGAATGGGGAGTCCCATTCTTTTTTTATTTTTTGAGAAGAGCGATAGTAGAAATGATAAGAACCTACTATTTACTCATAACATAAGTGTAGAAATATTGTGGAAAAATTAAGATGGAGATAGAAGTGTTACAATAAGGGTAGTGAACAAAGATTTTTCTCTTCTACTTTTTAAAATGTAAGATTGGGAAAATAATAATGGAAAAGTCACCATTTTTTTGTTTTACTAAGTAGAGATGAAACGAGTGTGGAGGCAAGCATGAAAATTAAAGAGATTATCGTTGTAGAAGGTAAAGATGATACAGTTGCGATTAAACGTGCTGTTGATGCGGATACAATTGAAACGAACGGTTCAGCAATCGGTGATCATGTTATTGAGCAAGTTAAATTAGCGCTGCAAAAACGAGGCGTTATTATTTTCACAGATCCGGATTATCCCGGAGAGCGTATTAGAAAAATTATTTCTGATAAGGTTCCTGGATGTAAGCATGCTTTTTTACCGAAGGAAGAAGCACTTGCTAAAAGGAAAAAGGGTGTCGGAATTGAACATGCTTCTAATGAATCAATTCGCCGTGCTTTAGAGAATATACATGAAGAAATGGAAGCTTACACAAGTGAAATTAGTTGGAGCGATCTAGTCGATGCAGGCTTAGTGGGCGGAGAAATGGCAAAGAGTCGCAGGGAAAGAATGGGTAAGCTATTAAAGATTGGTTATACAAACGCAAAACAGTTACATAAACGTTTACAAATGTTTCAAGTTTCAAAAGAAGCATTTGCAGAAGCTTATAAGCAAGTCATACAGGAGGAAAGAAAATGAAGGATATCGCAACGCCAAATCGTACGAAAGACATTGTTGAAAAGTACGGATTTTCATTCAAAAAAAGTTTAGGACAAAATTTTTTAATTGATACGAATGTATTAAATCGTATTGTCGATCACGCTGAGATCGGTTCGGAAAGTGGTGCAATTGAAATTGGGCCAGGTATCGGTGCGTTAACAGAACAATTAGCGAAGCGTGCAAAAAAAGTAGTGGCTTTTGAAATTGATCAGAGATTATTACCAATTTTGGACGAGACATTAGCTCCATATAGCAACGTTACAGTTATAAATAAAGATGTACTAAAAGCAGATGTACATGAAGTGTTTAGTGAGCAATTTGAAGAAGGACAAGATGTAATGGTAGTAGCTAACTTACCATACTATATTACAACGCCAATTTTATTTAAATTGCTTGAAGAAAAATTACCGGTTCGTGGATTTGTTGTTATGATGCAAAAAGAAGTTGGAGATCGTTTAGCTGCTAAACCAGGAACGAAAGAGTATGGTTCTTTATCCATTGCTATTCAGTATTATACAGAGGTAGAAACAGTTATGACTGTACCGCGTACAGTGTTTGTGCCACAACCAAATGTTGATTCTGCGATTATTCGTCTCCTGAAGCGTCCGAAACCAGTTGTAGAAGTAACAGATGAGACATTCTTCTTTGAAGTAGTACGAGCAAGTTTTGCACAGCGTCGTAAAACTTTAATGAATAATTTATCAAATAATTTAAATGGTTTCCCGAAAGATAAAGAGCTGTTGGATCGAATTTTAACAGAAGTAGGAATTGATCCAAAACGAAGAGGCGAAACGCTATCTATCGAGGAGTTTGCAACATTAAGTAATGCATTAATTCTTCATAAATTGTCATAAGAATATGAAAGGGACAGTTCAACTTGAACTGTCCCTTTTGTCACCTTTCCTTTCCTAAATTCATACTTTAAAAACAGGTAAGATGGCCTAACGAGTTTGGAGGTAGGAGAATGGCTTTACATGTTGGAGAATTAGTTGAACGATATTCTTATAATAGGGATATTCTTTTTCGTATTATAGAAATAAAAGGCGAGATAGCAATATTATTTGGAGAGGAAATTAGACTTGTGGCGGATGCGCCACTTGCAGATTTAATTAGTATAGATCAACGAGAACATAAAAAAAGAGTGAAGCGTGAAAAAGAAACAATGGAGCGTACTTACCGGTTGTTTCAGCAAGATTACGTTTTGATGAAACAAAGACATGAACATACTTCAACTGGTGGATATACAAGTGAAGTGAATTATTTTCAAATGCCTGGGCGTGTATTGCATATAGATGGGGATCCTTTATATTTGCGCAAGTGCTTAGATTTATATAATAAAATAGGCGTTCCTGTTCAAGGTATTCATTGTAAGGAAACGGAGATGCATGAAAAGGTAGTAGACTTAATAGATCATTTTCGCCCAGACATTTTAGTTATTACAGGGCATGATGCATATACAAAGTCAAAAGGAGCTATGGGAGATTTAGCAGCGTATAGACATTCTAGACATTTTGTACAGGCTGTTCGAGAAGTGCGAAAAAAGTATCCATCATTAGATCAACTCGTTATTTTTGCTGGGGCTTGTCAATCACACTTTGAGGCGTTGATTCGAGCGGGTGCTAATTTTGCTAGTTCACCGTCTAGAATTAATATTCATGCTCTAGATCCTGTATATGTAGTTGGTAAAATTAGCTTTACTTCATTTATGGAAAGAGTCAATGTATGGGACGTTGTGCGTAATACAATTACTGGTGAAAAGGGATTGGGTGGGATTGAAACGAGAGGGATTTTACGAACAGGATTACCCTTTCAACATTATGAAGAATGAGCAAGGTACATACGTATCTTGCTTCTTTATGCTGGAATGATTTGAAGAAATTTGGATAAAAAACTGCAAGAACGTGCAGACTATACAATGATACTTTTACAATATAGTATTTCTTCTATCTATTCGAACGCATGATGCTTTTATAATGATATTGTCTGTAAATTGCGGTTAATAATTGGGATAGATATATCGTGTTTTAAGTGTTCAATCTAAATTACAGCGAGGTGTAGCAAGGGATATGTCAAAACGTTTAGATGATATTAAAAACGAATTAGATCACCATCTTGGACAGCGACTAATGTTAAAGGCGAATAGTGGAAGAAGAAAAACTGTAGAGCAATCGGGTGTACTTGCAGAAACGTATCGTTCTGTCTTTGTTGTACAATTAGATCAGCAAGAAGACGCATTGCAACGTGTATCGTATAGTTATGCAGATGTTTTAACAGAGACAGTAGAGTTAACATTTTACGATGAACCCCATAATGAAGCATTTTATAATTAATATGTTATTCGTTACATATATTCCCACAAATGAAAAGCTATATTATTTTGCATACTAATTATACCGTAGCAAAATAAGGAGGGACTCTGCATTGAGTAGACGAAGAGGAGTCATGTCAAATCAATTTAAAGAAGAGCTGGCAAAAGAGCTTGGCTTTTATGATGTTGTTCAGAAAGAAGGATGGGGCGGAATTCGTGCGAAAGATGCTGGTAATATGGTGAAACGTGCTATAGAAATTGCAGAACAGCAATTAATGAAACGAAACCAGTAGTTGTAAGATACTTTCTATGCTACGGTAGCCGAGGAGAGATTCCTCGGCTTTTTGCACGCTAAAAGGTGCCATCATTTGACATAAGTAGTTTCATTCTGAATGCTTTTCGTTATAATTAGGGAAGTTTCATCGTCTTACTATAAATTTATGGTAAAATAAACGATAAAAGATTGAGTACATAGAGTGGGTGAATAGATTGAAGCTACTAGTGAAAGCACCAGCAAAGATTAATTTGTCGTTAGATGTACTGGGAAAAAGACAAGATGGATATCATGAAGTGAAAATGATTATGACAACAATCGACTTAGCAGATCGTTTAGAGCTAATGGAATTAGCAGAAGACCGTATTGAAATTTTGTCCCATAATCGGTATGTCCCAGACGACCAACGCAATTTAGCTTATCAAGCAGCGAAATTATTAAAAGAGAAGTTTAATGTAAAAAAAGGTGTATCTATTACTATTGAAAAAACGATTCCAGTAGCCGCTGGATTAGCAGGTGGAAGTAGTGATGCAGCAGCGACATTACGTGGCCTTAATAAGTTATGGAATTTAGGGCTGACAATTGAGGAATTAGCAGAGCTGGGCGCAGAAATTGGGTCAGATGTAACTTTCTGTGTATATGGCGGAACTGCAGTTGCCACTGGAAGAGGAGAAAAAATTGAACATATAAAAACTCCACCTTCTTGTTGGGTTATTTTAGCAAAGCCTCATATTGGTGTATCTACTGCTGACGTATACGGAAATTTAAAATTGAATCGTGTTACACATCCAAATGTAGATAAAATGGTTAAAGTCATTAATGACGGGGACTATAAAGGAATTTGTGATACTGTTGGTAACGTTTTAGAAGATGTGACGTTTGTGATGCATCCTGAGGTTGCACGTATTAAAGCACAGATGAAACGCTTCGGTGCAGATGCCGTATTAATGAGTGGAAGTGGTCCAACTGTATTTGGTCTTGTACACCATGATTCGCGAATGCATCGTATATATAACGGATTAAAGGGATTTTGCGAACAAGTATATGCAGTTCGTTTATTAGGAGAGCGAGAAACGCTTGAATAAAGACGTATAATACGGTATGATTTGTTTAGAATATTCGTGATTTGAGGTGAGAGTGTGAAAATTAGACGAAGTACAAGATTGGTTGATCTGACTTATTACTTGTTACAAAATCCTCGTCAGCTAGTTTCTCTCACTTTTTTTGCTGAAAGGTATCAATCGGCTAAATCTTCCATTAGTGAAGATTTAGTTATTATTAAGCAAACGTTTGAGCAACAAGGAGTCGGCACATTGCAAACGGTACCAGGAGCAGCAGGAGGAGTGAAATATATTCCATATATAAGTGAAGAGGAGGCAAATCTGATTATTAATGAGCTTTGTAGCTTATTTGAAAATCCGGATCGTATTTTGCCTGGCGGTTACTTATATATGACGGATCTTTTAAGTAATCCTCGTCAAATTAATGGCGCGGGTCGTTTGTTCGCTTCGGTTTTTGCTAGGCAATCAATTGACGCAGTTATGACGGTAGCGACAAAAGGAATTCCACTTGCTTATGCAGTGGCGAACTACTTAGATGTACCGGTAGTAATTGCTAGAAAAGATAATAAGGTAACAGAAGGACCCACTGTTAGTATTAACTATGTATCAGGTTCCTCTAAGCGAATCCAAACAATGACGTTAGCAAAACGTAGCCTTCCAGAAGGTTCCAATGTTTTAATTATTGATGACTTCATGAAAGCAGGCGGAACAATTCAAGGTATGATGAGCATGCTAGAAGAGTTTAAAGCTAATGTTGTTGGTATTGGCGTATTAGTAGAATCCACAGATATCGAGGAAAGACTTATTAATAACTTTGTATCATTAATCCGTCTTTCAGAAGTTGATGTGAAAGAAAAAGCAATTCATGTGGAAAAAGGGAACTATTCACTTGCACCATTTGATGAAGGGCTTGTAGAGGCTGAATAAAAAGGTAAAGCGAATAGCTTTATCTTTTTTTTATCCTTTTTTTTATCCTTTTTGATAAATTGTAAAATAGATGGACAAACAGACTTTAGTGCACTATTTTTAAATAGTAAAAATAAATAATAAAAGGGTGAAAAGTATGAAAGTTGTTCAAACAAGCAAAGCACCACAAGCAATCGGACCATATTCACAAGGGATTATTGTAAATAATATGTTCTATAGTTCAGGACAAATTCCGTTAACGGCAAGTGGAGAACTTGTAACAGGAGATGTAACAGTACAAACAGAGCAAGTATTTGAAAATTTACAAGCGGTATTAGCAGAAGCAGGCGCTTCATTTGATACAGTGGTAAAAACAACAGTATTCTTAAAGGACATGGATGATTTTAATGCTGTTAATGAAGTATACGGTTCTTATTTCTCTACTCATAAACCAGCGCGTTCTTGTGTACAAGTAGCAAAATTACCGAAAGATGTTTCTGTTGAAATCGAAGTAATTGCCCTAGTTAAGTAACTCTTTGTAAGCGATAACCTCTACTAATCCTTATATTCAATTACAATAAAAATTTTTATCTTAAAAATTTTTAAAAAATTAAAGGGAAAATAGAAAATTTGTGGAATTTATACAAATATATCGCTTATTTAGAAAAGGGTGGTGAACACAAGATGGAAGTGACTGACGTAAGATTACGCCGCGTAAACACAGAAGGCCGCATGAGAGCAATTGCCTCTATTACTCTAGACCATGAATTTGTTGTTCATGATATTCGTGTAATTGATGGTAATAATGGATTATTTGTAGCAATGCCAAGTAAACGTACTCCAGATGGAGAATTCCGTGACATTGCACATCCAATTAATTCTAATACACGCTCTAAAATTCAAGATGCGGTTTTAACAGAGTATCATCGTTTAGGCGAGTTGGAAGAGGTTGAGTTTGAAGAAGCAGGCGCTTCGTAAAATTCGAATGAAAAGGGCTTTTGAAAGAAAGTCTTATAATTTTGTAGCAAACTCCTGTAAGCATTTACAGGAGTTTGTTTTTTTTTGATTTCATATAATTTGTATTCGTAAAATTCGAAATCCGTTTAGAAAAAGAGAAGAAACTTCTAATTTTTTGAAAATCATTTTAAATAGTATAGCTTATTTCTTAAAAAAGATACTAAAGAGTAAAACATCGTATAAGAATTATGGTAAAATTTAATAGTTAAAATGTGTTTCTTGAAATATATGATGATTTAGGATAATATCGTTAATGGATAAATAGGTTGCGATGGAGGGTCTATATGTCAAACAGATTTGCAGTGATTCTAGCTGCAGGTAAAGGCACACGTATGAAGTCCAAGCTATACAAAGTGCTGCATCCTGTATGTGGAAAACCAATGGTACAACATGTAGTCAATGAAGTATCTCAATTAGGATTGCAGAAACTTGTAACAGTCGTTGGACATGGTGCTGAAAAAGTACAAGAACAGCTAGGAAACGTAAGTGAGTTTGCATTACAAGCAGAACAACTTGGTACAGCTCATGCTGTCGATCAAGCTGCAAGTGTACTTGCAAATGAAGAAGGAACAACTTTAGTTATTTGTGGTGATACGCCTCTAATAACTGCTGAAACGATGGAAGCATTGCTTCAGCAACACGAAGAAGCAGGAGCAATGGCGACGGTACTAACAGCGTACATAGAAGAGCCTGCTGGATATGGCCGTATCGTTCGTAATGAGAATGGTCATGTTGAAAAGATTGTTGAGCATAAGGATGCAAATGAAAAAGAATTAGCTATTAAAGAAATCAATACAGGTACGTATTGTTTTGATAATAAAGCTTTATTTGCTTCACTTTCTAAAGTTTCAAATGATAATGTACAGGGCGAATATTACCTTCCGGACGTTATTGAAATTTTAAAAAATGAAGGTCATATTGTATCAGCTTATCAAACAGAGCACTTCGATGAAACGTTAGGTGTTAACGACAGAGTCGCTCTATCGCAAGCGGAAATTATTATGAAAAACCGTATCAACCGAAAGAACATGGTAAATGGTGTTACAATTATTGATCCAAGTAACACGTATATTTCTGCTGATGCAATTATTGGTAGTGATACAGTTCTTCACCCAGGAACGGTTATTGAGGGTAACACTGTAATTGGTTCTGATTGTGAAATTGGACCGCATACAGTAATTCGTGATAGTGAAATTGGAGATCGTACGGTAATTCGTCAATCTACTGTACATGACAGCAAACTTGGTACAGAAGTATCGGTTGGTCCATTTGCACATATTCGCCCAGATTCAGTTATTGGAGATGAAGTGCGCGTTGGAAACTTCGTAGAAATCAAAAAGACTGTTTTTGGTAATAGAAGTAAAGCTTCACACTTAAGTTATATCGGGGATGCACAAGTTGGAGAAGACGTGAATCTTGGTTGTGGTTCAATTACGGTGAACTACGACGGCAAGAATAAATTTAAAACTGTAATTGGTAACGGGGTATTTATTGGATGTAATTCAAACCTTGTTGCTCCTGTAACAGTTGAAGATGGTGCTTATGTGGCAGCAGGCTCTACAATAACAGAGAATGTTCCATCAAAAGCATTATCAGTAGCACGTGCACGTCAAGTTAACAAAGAAGACTATGTTGATCAATTGCTGAATAAGAAAAAATCATAATGTGGAGGGTTAATCTAGATGTCGACTCAATATCTAAATTCTAATTTGAAAGTATTCTCTTTAAACTCTAATAAGGAACTTGCTGAGCAAATCGCAAAGCATATTGGAGTAGGACTAGGAAAATGTTCTGTTGATCGTTTTAGTGATGGAGAAGTTCAAATTAACATTGAAGAAAGTATCCGTGGTTGCGATGTATTCATTATTCAATCTACAAGCTTCCCAGTAAACGAACATATCATGGAATTACTTATTATGATTGATGCATTAAAACGTGCATCTGCAAAAACAATTAATATTGTTATTCCTTACTATGGTTATGCGCGTCAAGACCGTAAAGCGCGTTCTCGTGAACCAATTACATCGAAACTTGTAGCAAACTTGCTTGAAACAGCAGGTGCAACTCGTGTAATCACTCTAGATTTACATGCTCCACAAATTCAAGGATTCTTTGATATTCCGATCGACCACTTAATGGGTGTACCGATTCTTTCGGATTACTTTGAAACAAAAGGCCTTAAAGATATCGTAATCGTATCTCCTGATCACGGTGGTGTAACTCGTGCTAGAAAAATGGCGGATCGCCTAAAAGCGCCAATCGCTATTATTGATAAGCGTCGTCCTCGTCCGAACGTATCAGAGGTAATGAACATTATCGGTAACATCGAAGGCAAAACAGCAATTTTAATCGATGATATTATTGATACAGCTGGTACAATTACATTAGCGGCAAACGCTCTTGTTGAGAACGGTGCTTCTGAAGTATATGCTTGCTGTACACACCCAGTATTATCTGGTCCAGCAATTGAGCGTATTCAAAATTCGAATATTAAAGAGTTAGTTGTAACGAACTCTATTGTATTACCAGAAGAGAAGAAAATTGATAAAGTACATGAACTTTCAGTTGCTCCATTAATCGGAGAAGCAATCATTCGTGTATACGAAGAAGAATCTGTAAGTGTATTATTCAATTAATTGGATAGAATGAGACGTAACCAAGCTTGGTTACGTCTTTTCGTATCGAAAAAAGAAAGTAGTGGTACAAGAATGAAATTAATAGTAGGACTTGGGAACCCAGGTAGAGAATATGAATTAACAAGGCATAATATTGGATTTATGGCGATCGATGAACTTGCAAAACGTTGGAATATTTCTTTGAATGAACAAAAGTTTAAAGGGATATTTGGCGCAGGTTTTGTTAATGGGGAAAAAGTAATCTTACTAAAGCCACTTACATATATGAATTTATCTGGGGAAAGTATCCGTCCTCTCATGGATTATTATAAAATTGATGTCGAGGACTTCATTGTTATGTACGATGATTTAGATATTCCTGTAGGTAAATTACGCCTTCGCATGAAAGGTAGTGCGGGTGGACATAATGGTGTGAAATCAACAATTTCACATTTAGGAACACAAGAATTTCAACGTATCCGCATGGGAATAGATCGTCCGAAAAATGGGATGAAAGTAGTGGATTATGTATTAGGACGTTTTACATCTGAAGAAATATCTGGCGTCAATCAATCCATTGAAAATGCAGCAGATGCATGTGAGGAATGGTTAAATAAACCTTTTCTCCAAATCATGAATACTTTTAATAGTTAAGCGCACAATCTGGAATATTTTATTTTGTTTTATCCCATACTAGTAGCAATTGGATATTTAGGAGGCTAGTATGGAAGGTTATTATTACTGTAGACATTGCGGAAGTAATGTGGGCTCCATTATCGCAGAAAAAGTATATAGCGACGTTTTGTTTCAACTAACAGAGCAAGAAGTAGTGGATATGATTCATTTTCATGAGAATGGAAATATATATATAAAAACGATTTGTGAATCGTGTCAAGAAACGCTCGCATCTTATCCTGAGTATTATGAATATGAAAAATTTCTGCAATAAAATGTTGTCGCTTTGGCATGTCCAAAGCATTTTTCTGTTTTCTTTTTCCGAAATATTTGCATAAAATATAGTAACTTGCTCTTTATGTTGAGAGGAGTTTTGAAAATGATAGGTTTATTAGAGCAATTTTATAAAAATGAAGAAATACAATCGGTTATTAATGGGCTAGAAAATGGGTTGAAAGAACAACTTGTATCGGGTATGGCAACATCCTCTCGTTCATTATTAATGGCAGCTTTATATAAAAAAACAAAGCAATCACAACTTATCGTGACGCACAATTTATACCAAGCACAAAAAGTACATGAAGATTTAGTGGCGTTACTTGGTGAAAAAGATGTTTGGCTATATCCGGTAAATGAATTGATAGCATCGGAAGTTGGTGTTGCAAGTCCGGAATTGAAAGCGCAGCGTATTGAAGTGTTAAATCGCTTGGCTGCGGGAGAGAATGGAATCATTGTAGCGCCAGTTGCAGGGCTGCGTAGGTTTTTACCAATAAAACAATTATGGAAGCAAAGGCAAATTGAAATCAATCTAGGGCAAGAGATTGATTTAGATGCACTCTTGCATACCTTACATCATATTGGCTATGAGCGTAAGTCGATGGTAGAAGCTCCAGGAGAGTTTAGTTTGCGCGGTGGAATATTAGATATTTACCCATTAACTGAAGAATTACCATTTCGTATTGAATTCTTTGATACACAGGTTGATTCTATTCGATTATTTGATGTGGAAGAACAGCGCTCTCAAGATAAAAGGGAAAGTGTTCGGTTTGGTCCGGCAACAGAGTTTTTATTTTCACAGGAAGAATTGAAATCGGGAATTAAGCATCTTGAAGAAGGTTTGACTAAGACGATGCAAAAGCTTTCCGATGATAAATTAAAGACTACTGTGCTTGAGACGGTTAGTCGTGAAATTGAAATGTTGAAAAACGGGCAAAGTATAGAACAAATGTTTAAATATTTATCTATTTTCTATAAAGAACCTGCTAGTCTGATAGATTATTTACCAGAAAACGGTGTTGTAATTTTAGATGAGATTTCCCGTATTCAAGAAACAGCATCACATCTTGAAACAGAAGAAGCGGAATGGTATATCTCACTTCTTGGCGAAGGAACAATTATTCAGGATTTATCTTTCTCCCACTCGTTTGAGGAGTTTCTTCATAATAAAAAAAGAAGTTTTGTATATTTAACGTTATTCTTACGCCATATAGCACACACACATCCTCAAAATATTGTGAATGTGACATGTAAAACGATGCAAGATTTCCACGGACAAATGCAGTTGTTAAAAACTGAAATTGATAGATGGAATGAAGGGCATTTTACGACCGTTGTGCTTGGAACCGATGATGAACGTGTAAAAAAACTACAACATATTTTAAGTGATTATGATATTGATGCAGACATTGTAGAGGCCACAGATATCTTATTGCCTGGAAGGTTACAAATTGCTGTAGGTGATTTACATGCAGGCTTTGAAATGCCGATGCAAAAGTTTGTTGTCATTACTGAAAAGGAACTTTTTCATAAGAAAGTTAAAAAATCACAACGTAAGCAAAAGTTATCTAACGCTGAACGTATTAAAAGTTATTCGGAATTAAAAGTTGGAGACCATGTAGTTCATGTAAATCATGGTATAGGTAAATTTTTAGGTATTGAGACATTAGAGATTAATGGTGTTCATAAAGATTATTTAAATATTAAATATCAAGGTAATGATAAGTTATACGTTCCAATTGAACAAATTGATCAAGTGCAAAAATACGTAGGGTCTGAAGGTAAGGATCCAAAAGTTTATAAATTAGGCGGAAATGATTGGAAGAAGGTCAAAACGAAAGTTGAAAAATCTGTACAAGACATTGCAGATGACCTAATTAAATTATATGCCGAGCGTGAAGCTTCGAAAGGTTATGCATATACACCAGATACGGCAGAACAACAAGAATTTGAATCTTCTTTCCCGTATCAAGAGACAGAGGATCAACTACGTTCTATTGAAGAGATTAAGAAAGATATGGAACGCGGACGTCCGATGGATAGGCTTCTTTGTGGCGATGTAGGATATGGAAAGACTGAAGTAGCTATTCGTGCAGCATTTAAAGCGATTATGGATGAAAAACAAGTTGCGATTTTAGTACCAACAACAATCCTTGCACAACAACACTATGAAACAATTCGAGAGCGTTTTCAAGATTACCCAATTAATATAGGGTTACTAAGTAGATTCCGCACACGGAAACAACAAAATGAAACGATTAAGGGTTTAAAAGATGGAACGGTGGATATTGTAATCGGAACGCACCGTATTTTATCTAAAGATGTTACGTATAAAGATTTAGGACTTCTTATTATTGATGAAGAACAAAGATTCGGCGTTACACATAAAGAAAAAATTAAACAATTGAAAGCAAATGTTGACGTGTTAACATTAACGGCAACTCCAATTCCACGTACACTTCATATGTCTATGCTTGGTGTGCGCGATTTATCTGTTATTGAGACACCACCAGAGAATCGTTTCCCAGTACAAACATATGTAGTAGAGTATAATCCAGCGTTAATGCGAGAAGCGATAGAGCGAGAGTTGGCAAGAGGCGGTCAAATTTACTTCCTATATAACCGTGTGGAGGATATTGAAAGAAAAGCAGATGAAATTTCGATGTTAGTTCCAGATGCTCGTGTAACATACGCACATGGGAAAATGAATGAGGGTGAATTGGAGTCTGTTATGCTATCGTTCTTAGAAGGGCAGCATGATGTTCTTGTAAGTACAACAATTATTGAGACGGGTGTAGATATTCCGAATGTAAATACATTAATTGTATTTGATGCAGATCGTATGGGATTATCGCAGTTGTATCAGCTTCGTGGTCGTGTTGGGCGTTCTAATCGCGTCGCGTATGCATACTTTGCATACAAACGCGATAAAGTGTTATCGGAAGTTGCAGAGAGGCGTCTGCAAGCAATTAAAGAGTTTACAGAGCTTGGGTCTGGTTTCAAAATTGCGATGAGAGACTTATCAATTCGTGGTGCGGGTAATTTGTTAGGAGCGGAACAACATGGATTTATTGATTCTGTCGGATTTGATCTATATTCTCAAATGTTAAAAGATGCAATTGAGCAACGTAGAGGAACAGACGGAGTTGAAAATACCGTTAATGTTGAAATTGATTTAGAAGTAGATGCATATTTACCGGATGCGTACATTTCAGATAGTAAACAAAAAATTATGATGTATAAACAATTTAGAGGTATTTCTGCAATTGAAGATATTGAAGAGTTGCAGGAAGAGATGATTGACAGATTTGGTGATTATCCACAAGAAGTTGGTTATTTATTACAAATTGCAAACATTAAAGTGTTGGCAATGAAAGAACAAATTGAGTTAATTAAGCAAAATAAATTTGAAGTAACATTCCTGTTTTCTGAACAAGCGAGCCAAAATATAGATGGTGGAAAATTATTCATGCTAGGAAGTAGTTTTGGCCGTATGATCGGTCTTGGTATGGAGGGGTCACAATTGAAAATTGTGATGAAAACGAATGGATTAGAGACATCGAAATGGTTAACAATTGCTGAAAATTTATTAAAAGGCTTACCAGATGTAAAAAAAGAAGTAATAAATGCCTAATATAAGATAAAAAATACAATTCGACGTGCATAGAAGAACTAATGTGTAAAATACTATGTTTAATAGTTGGTGATTTTTACATGAACAGGTAAATTCACCACTTTGATCATCAGTAGAAAGTGAGGCAGCATTAGAATGAAAGCAACTGGAATCGTACGTCGAATTGATGATTTAGGCAGGGTAGTAATCCCAAAGGAAATTCGTAGAACTTTACGTATTCGTGAGGGGGATCCACTAGAAATATTTGTTGATCGCGATGGAGAAGTGATTTTGAAAAAATATTCTCCAATTAGTGAACTAGGTAATTTTGCAAAGGAATATACGGAAGCTTTATACGATAGCTTAGGACATAATGTGCTTGTATGCGATCGTGATTCCATTATCGCAGTAGCGGGCGTATCTAAAAAAGAATACTTAAATAAAAGTGTTGGCGATTTAATTGAGAAAACAATGGAAGAGCGTAAGTCTGTAATTATGACAGATGAAAGCGAAATTTCAATTATTGATGGAGTAACAGAAAAAGTGAGTTCCTATACAATTGGCCCGATTGTTGCGAATGGGGATCCAATTGGAGCTGTTGTTATCTTCTCTAAAGAGGCTATTATAAGTGAAGTAGAGCATAAGTCAGTAAATACAGCTGCAAGCTTTTTAGCGAAACAAATGGAGCAGTAGTGAAGTGTAATTTCTATAAGTAGCAATCTTTCCTAATTATGATATTTCTATTTGAGAAATTAACTATTTGGAGATATAAGTATATTGAATGAAGGTAGCGCTTTGCTACCTTTTTTCGTTGAATATTTTTGCTGTTGAAAGAAGTCAGTGAATGTAAGGAATATGAAGAAGAGCCAGTTTTTCTTTGTGATATAATACGAGGGGTGAGAATAGAAAAAGGAGTTTTCTTGTATGGAAGCGAAGAAGTACCAAGCCTTTTGGCGTGGGGCTATTATATTAACAATCGCAAGTTTTGTTACGAAGGTATTAAGCGCTTTTTACCGTATTCCATATCAAAATATAGCGGGTGATGTTGGTTTTTATATTTACCAACAAATTTATCCGTTTTATGGATTTTGTTTAATTTTAGCTACTTATGGGTTTCCCATTATTATTTCAAAAATGGTCGCAGAAAGATTAGAACAAGGAAAACAAAAAGAAGCGGAAGAAATTATTTGTGTATCTTTTTGGTTTTTATTAGGAATTGGATTTGTGGGGTTTTTCACATTGTTCTTCGGTGCCGAAAAAATTGCATCGGCTATGGGCGATATACATTTAGATAAATTATTACGTGTTATTTCGTTTTCATTCCTGCTAATGCCATTTTTATCTGTAGCGAGAGGATATTTTCAAGGATTCAATAATATGATGCCGACGGCTGTTTCGCAAGTAATTGAACAAACGATTCGTGTTTCTATTATTGTATTTTTATCACTATTCCTTATTGCTCATGGATTTGATTTATATACAGTTGGTGCGGGTGCTATGCTAGGTTCAATTGCAGGCGGGCTTATTGGGATTATCGTACTTTTACTTTATATGCGTCATGATTTCCGGTCTATTTTCTTTAAAAGTTGGAAGAGAGTTGGAGATAAAAAGAGGATTATTAGAATCCTTTTTTGGCAGGGATTAGCGATTTGTGTTAGTAATTTAGTCCTTATTTTTATACAAATGGCGGATTCTATTTCCTTTTATACTTTGCTTATTCGCGCGGGAGAGCAAGTTGAAAATGCAAAGGTGCTAAAAGGTGTTTATGATAGAAGTATCCCGCTTATGCAATTGGGTACTGTTGTGACAACTTCTTTCTCATTGTCACTTATTCCTATTATTACAGCGGCGAAAGAAAGAGGAGATCTTTCCTTTATTCAAGAAAAGGTAAAGTTAGCAATGAAAATAACATTCGTTATTGGATTTGCAGCTGCTATTGGATTAACTTGTATTATTCAACCTACAAATATTATGTTGTTTGAAAATAGTGATGGATCAGATGTGTTATCGATTTTATCTTTATCTATTTTATTTAGCTCATTGTCAATTACAACTGCTTCTATTTTGCAAGGGTTGGGACAAACATTAAAACCAGCAATATTCGTTGTATTTGGAGGTTGTTTGAAGCTAGCTTTAAACTATATATTAATGCCTTATTTTGGTGTAAAGGGAGCTGCAATTGCAACTTTAGTTGCGCTTATTGTAATTGCCTTGCTAAATAGTGTATTGCTTATGCGAGCTGTATCAGAGCCGCTTATTGATAAGCGGAATATGTTAGGTGTAGTTATTAGTGGTATTGGTATGGGGTTTGTATTAATAATCTTTATGCGTGTGTTGCGAATGTCTGGATTAATAATTGATATAGGACATAGAGGAATTGCGACGCTTGAGGCGCTGTTAGGTGTAGCTATCGGCGGATTAGCATATATGTTTTTAATTTTAAAATTACGTGTATTTACAAAAGAAGAATTAGGAACCGTTATGAAACAAGAGAAAAAAGAAGGTTCATTGAAGAAGAGTGGATAGAGGTGACTGGTTGTGAGTGGAATTATTACTATTTTAGGATTAGGTGCTGGTGAGTTAGATCAGTTAACGATGGGTGTATATCGAAAGATAAAAGAAGCGGACCATATGTTTGTTAGAACAAAGGAACATCCAGTTATAGAAGAATTGGAGCAAGAAGGTATAAAATATACAGCTTTTGACGATGTATATGAAGCGCATGATACATTTGAAATCGTATATGAAACAATCGCGAATAGGTTATTAGAACAAGCAAAAGGTACGGAAATTATTTATGCAGTTCCTGGTCATCCGCTTGTAGCAGAAAGAACCGTTCAGCTACTTTTGGAAAAAGGAGAAGTAGCAAATATTGAAGTGCGACTTGAAGGTGGACAAAGTTTCCTTGATCCGATGTTTGCGAGCCTAAAGATTGATCCGATTGAAGGATTCCAATTAATTGATGCTACATCATTTGAAAGAGGCCAATTAGAATTACGTCAACATTTAATCTTTTGCCAAGTGTATGATGCGTTCGTTGCTTCAGATGTGAAACTGATGTTAATGGAGATGTTGCCAGATGATTATGAAGTGTATATCGTAACAGCTGCAGGAACTTCATTTGAGCGAGTAAAAAAGGTACCGTTATACATGTTAGATCATGAAACGGAGTTAAATAATTTAACGAGTGTATATGTACCCCCGGTTAAGGAACGTGCGTCTTTGTATCAGCAGTTTGATGTGCTTAGAGCAATTATTGCGGAACTGCGTGGACCGAATGGTTGCCCGTGGGATAAAAAACAAACTCATCAATCTTTAAAGGAATACTTAATTGAAGAAGCATATGAAGTGCTAGAAGCAATTGATGAAGAGGATGATGATCATTTAGTAGAAGAACTGGGTGATATATTATTACAAGTTATGCTTCATGCTCAAATTGGAGAGGATGAAGGTTGGTTCTCTATAGATGATATTATTCGGACTTTAGCTGAGAAAATGGTTCGTCGTCATCCGCATGTGTTTGGGAATACGGATGTAAATAATGCTGATGAAGTGATTGCAAATTGGGAAGAAATTAAAAAACAAGAAAAGGGATTCGTGAAAGAATCTGTTTTAGCGGGTATTCCAAAAAGCTTGCCACAGCTAATGCGTGCTTATGAAATTCAGAAGAAAGCTGGAAAGGTTGGATTTGATTGGGTTGATGTGCAGCCGATGATAGAGAAGGCCTTAGAAGAATGGCAAGAATTCCAACAAGAAGTTGTAAACATGGATGAGAAAAAGATGCTAGGTGAATTTGGTGATTTACTATTTGCATTTGTTAATATAGCTCGTCATTATAAATTAGATCCAGAAGAAGCGTTACGTTCAACTAATGAGAAATTTATGGCTCGCTTTTTATACATGGAAGCAAAAGTAGCTGAAATGAATAAGGAAATGCAAGATTTATCATTAGAACAGTTAGATGTTTTATGGGAAGAGGCAAAACAAACAGAGCGTTAATAGGGGGATTTGATATGCGTCTAGATAAATTTTTGAAAGTATCACGTTTAATTAAAAGAAGAACATTAGCAAAAGAAGTGTCTGACCAAGGAAGAATTTCGATTAATGGCCAAGTGGCAAAAGCGAGTTCAGATGTGAAGGTAGAGGATGAATTAACAATTCGTTTCGGGCAAAAAATAGTAACTGTGAAAGTAAATGAATTGAAAGAAACAACTAAAAAAGAAGATGCAGCAAACATGTATAGTCTCGTTCGTGAGGAAAAAGTGAAAGCGGAAGAAGGCTTGTTCTAAAATAGGTTAGCCCTTCATACATTACTATTAGCTAGTATAAAGCTATGGGGGGATTTTCGTGAATAATGGTTACTCACCTATGTCTTCTAATCAACAAAATGTTTCTGTAGAGCATGATATTATCATGCGTGGCAGGCGTTTAATCGATATTACTGGTGTAAAGCAAGTAGAGAGTTTTGATAGCGAAGAGTTTTTACTTGAGACCGTAATGGGTTTTTTAACAATTCGTGGTCAAAATTTGCAAATGAAGAATTTAGATGTAGAAAAAGGTGTTGTATCAATTAAAGGGAAAGTTCATGAGATGCTGTATATTGATGAGAACCAAGGGGAGAAAACTAAAGGCTTCTTTAGTAAGTTGTTTAAATGAGCCTAACAATTCAGTTGTATACAATGCTTTCAATGATTGGAATGGGTGCTTGGATTGGTGCCTCTTTAGATACATATCAACGGTTTTTAAAGCGCCAAGAGCGTAAACGTTGGATTGTATTTATACAGGATATACTATTTTGGATTGTCCAAGCATTATTCGTTTTTTATGTATTACTGCGTGTGAATGAAGCCGAACTACGTATATATGTATTTTTGGCGTTACTATGTGGTTTTGCAGCATATCAAAGCTTATTGAAAGCACTATACATGAAGATGTTAAATTTTCTCATCTATATTTTTGTACAAACAACACAATTTTTTGTTCGAATTATACAGCTACTCATGATAAAACCTGTTATTATTATAGCGCAGCTATTTATTGCATTTATATTATTCTTATTTCGTATACTGCTTTCAATTGGACATGTGTTATGGAAAATGGTGATTTGGATATTACTTTTCATATGGAAAGTTTTTTTCTCGCCTGTTCGATTTATTGCTTCGCTCATATGGAAACTTCTCCCTAATCGTGTTAAACTTTTTATAATGAAGCATGTAGGGTTCCTGCAATATGTAGCAAAATTGAAGGGACATATCTTCCAACTATGGGAGCGTATAAAAAAGAAGTTAGGGGGACCTCGGAAATGAGGGAACTGAGACAAAGAACAATCGAAAAACAGAGTCCAAATCCTGTTAAAGAACATATAATACAAACGGATGAGAACAGGAAGCGACTTTATCGCCGTTTAGCGGTTTTTCTTGTCTTTGCTTTTACAATTATTGCTAGTGTTAGTGTGACGTTTTATCAACAAAACAGTTCCATTAAAGCAAAAGAGGCGAAAGTTAAGGACATGAAAAAAGAACTGGATTCATTAACGAAAAAAGAAAAGAATCTAAAAGATGAAGTTCAAAAGTTGAATGATGAAGAGTACGTTTTAAAGATTGCTAGAAGGGATTATTTCTTCTCCGGAAAAGGGGAGATAATTTTTCCTGTTTCTAAGTAGAGTATGTCTTATTGACACTACATTTTAGGATTATATATAATAAAGTAAAATTTGACTTTTTAACCACTAAGGAGGAGCATTTTTTTTATGTCAATCGAGGTAGGCAGCAAGTTACAGGGTAAAGTAACAGGTATTACAAATTTTGGGGCTTTTGTGGAGCTGCCAGAAGGCTTAACAGGTCTTGTTCATATTAGTGAAGTTGCTGATAATTATGTGAAAGATATTAATGATCACTTAAAAGTAGGCGACCAAGTAGAAGTAAAAGTTATCAATGTTGAAAAAGATGGCAAAATTGGCCTATCTATTAAGAAAGCGAAAGAACGTGAAAAAACAGAAGGAGATCGTCCACGTGGTGAATACCAACGTGGTGGTGATCAACAACGTTCTGGACGTCCACAACGTAATAATCGTTCTTCCAACAGAGATAACCGCGGTGGCGGTAACGAACGAGCTCCAAAAGAAACATTTGAGCAAAAGATGGCACGCTTTTTAAAAGATAGTGAAGATCGTTTAACTTCTTTAAAGCGTAACACAGAATCTAAACGTGGTGGCCGTGGCGCACGTCGCGGATAATAAGTCCGTTTAATTCTTAACATATAGAGAGGTACCCAGAGTAATTACTCGGGTACTTTTTTATGTGAGAGAATATATTTTTAAAAAAGTTTTTGAGATATGTTGACTTTAAAACGTATCTGATGTAAGATACTAATTGTCCGTTAAATACGATGACATGGCGGTGTAGCTCAGCTGGCTAGAGCGTACGGTTCATACCCGTGAGGTCGGGGGTTCGATCCCCTCCGCCGCTATATTTAATTTAACGGCCCGTTGGTCAAGTGGTTAAGACACCGCCCTTTCACGGCGGTAACACGGGTTCGAATCCCGTACGGGTCATCTGAAAAGATCATGCAAATTTGCATGATCTTTTTTTGTTAAATATAAATTAAGACGTACAACACTTCTACAAAATCACCCTATATTTTCTGAACATTCTTTCAACTAACTTTAAATAAATTAAATACTATGTATATATGTAGATTTATTTCGAATAAAAAGTCGAACGATTATAAAAGTCAAAACTGTTGTTTTGACAAAAAAACCAATAATCATCTTTTATAATAACAGTAATTAAACTATGCAGGTGGTGTTAAAAATATGCCTAAAGCAGGAAGGAATACTATGAATACAAGTGCATTGGCTATGAATGAAAGTCAGCTTGGAACAATAAAGTGGACGAGTAAGTTGCGAATGAAGTTTGAGCAAGTTTTCTTTAGATGGGGATTTATTATTGTTGTTATTGGTTTTCTTTTGGGACGAGCATATATATTAACAAACATTTTACCGTTTGCACTGCCATTTTTTGCTGCTGTTTATGTTATGAAGCGAGATAAAATGCCACTCGCGTTCTTGGCTCTAATGGGGGGAGCACTTTCAGTTTCGATAGATAATTTATTTTTTACTTTTGCATCTATTTTTACTTTCTTCATTTACAATATCTTCTTTAGTCGGTTTACACGTAAAACTGTTGGACTTGTTCCATTCCAAGTATTTATCTCCGCATTAACCGCACATTTAGTTGTAGTATATTTTGCGCAACAAACGGTCACTATGTACGATTTGCTCGTTAGTACGATTGAGGCAGGGCTTAGCTTCGTATTAACTATGATATTTTTACAAAGTGTTCCGCTTTTAGTTGAAAGAAAAGGTAAACAACAAGCATTAGAGACAGAAGAAATTGTTTGTTTGATTATATTACTAGCATCTGTTTTAACAGGTACAACAGATTGGTTTGTATATGATGCCTCTATTCAACATATTTTTACTAGATATTTGGTGCTAGTGTTTGCATTTATTGCAGGTGCTGCTACGGGGTCTACAGTGGGGGTCGTCACTGGATTAATACTAAGTTTAGCAAATGTGTCCAGTTTGTCTCAACTTAGCCTCCTTGCCTTTTCAGGATTGCTTGGGGGATTGTTAAAAGAAGGGAAGCGTATAGGAGTTAGTTTAGGTTTATTAATTGGTACAAGCTTAATTACATTATATGTAGACAAACAAACAAGTATTGTAACAACTTTAATTGAATCTGGTGTAGCAATTGTTTTCTTCTTATTAACACCGAAGCTTATTATGGATCGTATTGCTAAATTTATGCCGGGTACACAGGAACATTCACAAGATCAACAACAATATTTAAGAAGAGTGCGCGATGTTACAGCAAACAAAATCAATCAATTTGCTAATGTATTTGCTGCTTTGTCTAATAGCTTCTCTGTATATGGATATGTGGAGGAGGAAGATAAAGAAACAGAGGCTGATTTATTTTTAAGTACAATTACTGCAAAAACATGTCAAACATGTTTTAAGAAGGATCAATGTTGGGTAGTTAATTTTGATAAAACATACGATTATATGAAACAAATAATGAGTGAAACAGAAGAAGGAACGCTGCAGCATAATCGGAAGTTAGTTCGTGAATGGGACAAGCATTGTGTGAGAGGGAAGAAAGTAACGGATTTAGTAGCGGGTGAATTAGATCACTTCTATGAGGGGCAGAAATTAAGAAAACAAATGAAGGAAAATCGTAGAATTGTAGCGGAGCAATTACTAGGTGTATCAAAAGTGATGGAAGATTTCGCTAAGGAGATACAACGAGAAAGAGAGAGCCATCAAGCGCAGGAGGAGCAAATTTTACAAGCGTTTCGTGATTTCGGTGTCGAAGTGGAGCATGTTGATATTTATTGTTTAGATAGAGGAAGTATTGATATTGAAATGTTGATTCCAGCTGCATCTAATGAACATGGGGAATGTGAGAAGTTGGTTGCTCCAATGCTTTCAGATATTTTAAAAGAGAATATCGTCGTTAAGCATGAAGAGAAATCCTCATATCCAAATGGGCACAGTTTAATATCATTTGGTTCAGCGAAGACGTATTCTCTTGATACAGGATTAGCCACAGCTGCAAAAGGTGGTGGGTTTGTTTCAGGAGATTCCTATGCGATGATGGATTTAAGTGTTGGTAAATATGCACTTGCAATTAGTGATGGTATGGGAAATGGGCAGCGGGCTCATATGGAAAGTAAGGAGACGGTAAAATTATTACAAAAGATACTGCAATCAGGTATTGATGAAGAAATAGCGATTAAGTCCATCAATTCAATTCTTTCTTTAAGGACGACAGAGGAGATGTATACAACGCTTGACTTGGCTATGGTAGATTTACGGGATGCGAGTGCGAAGTTTTTAAAGATTGGATCGACGCCGAGTTTTGTTAAACGCGGAAATAATATTTTGAAAATTGAGGCAAGTAATTTACCAATGGGAATCATTGAAGATGTTGAAGTTGATGTGGTTGGTGAGCAATTAAAAACGGGGGATCTTCTTATCATGATGAGTGACGGCATTTTTGAGGGAGCACAACATGTGGAGAATCACGAATTATGGATAAAACGTAAAATTAAAGAACTACAAACAGAGGATCCACAGGAAATTGCTGATATTATTATGGAAGAAGTGATTCGCTCTGGTGACGGTTATATAAATGATGATATGACTATTGTGGTGGCGAAAGTAAAGAAAAATATGCCGAAGTGGGCTACGATTCCAATAGTAGGAATGCAGGCGCAATAAAATAATCAAAAAAACCTAGGTATCTACCTAGGTTTTTTTGATTAAAAAGGTAACGTGATTACTTTGTTAAATATACAGGAGGGATGTAAGATAAAAATGTGGATTTTGTACATCTTTTTTTTGCACAATTTTTGTAAAAGTTGTACCATTATATACAAGGTAACTAATGTTGTTGTTCTTGTTTAATGGAAGGTGATTGCGAAGTTGAAAGATGCATTTGTTGAAAAAGTAGATGACTTTGTAAAGCAGCATGATGTATTAAAGAAACATTCAACAATTGTTGTAGGGGTTTCTGGTGGTCCTGACTCTGTGGCTCTTTTATATTATTTGTTAGAAAAAAGGGTAGAAAAACAGCTTGAAATTGTAGTAGCGCATGTGGATCATATGTTTAGAGGCGATGAATCTTATGAGGATCTACAGTTTGTACAGGGTCTTTGCAAAGAGCTAGGAGTTATTTGTGAAACGCTAAGGATTAATGTGTCGCAATATCAACAGCAATATGGAATGAATGCACAAGTTGCTGCTAGAGAATGCAGATATGCATTTTTGGAAAGAATAATGAAGAAATATGATGCGAGATATGTAGCTCTTGGTCACCATGGGGATGATCAAGTAGAAACGATTTTAATGCGCCTTGTACGAGGGAGTACTCCAAAAGGATACGCAGGAATTGCAGTGAAGCGTTCTTTTCATAATGGATATTTAATTAGGCCGTTACTGGGGGTAACTAAGGAAGAAATTGTTGATTACTGTAATAAATTAAAAGTTATTCCGCGTATAGATCCGAGTAATAAAAAGGAAGTATATACAAGGAATCGACTACGTAAATATGTCCTTCCTTATTTGAAAGAAGAAAATCCACAAATGCATGAGAAATTTCAAAAATTTAGCGTGCAGATGCAAGAGGATGAGGCTTATTTGCAGGAATTAGCTTTTGAGAAAATGAATAAAGTAATTACAAAAAAAAGCGATAAACAAATTAGCTTATCAATTCCTGCCTTTGAATCCATGTCTATGCCTTTACAAAGAAGAGGGATTCAACTAATATTAAACTATCTTTATGAATATAAGATTCCATCTTCGCTTTCTTCTATACATATTGACAAGGTGATTGAATTTTTTAAGCGGGCACAACCTTCAGGTTCACTAGATTTTCCAGGTGGTTTGAAAATTGTTCGCACATACGAAGAATGTGGTTTTGGATTTAAACAAGAAATTGTTTCTCCTTTTTCGCAAGATTTATCAGTACCTGGGACAATTATATTGCCGAATGGGGATAAACTTGTAACAGAGGTGAGCGAAGATATACCGAGTAACATGAATGAAACAGTATTTGTTGCTAAGTATAATGATATATCATATCCACTTCGTATTCGGTCTAGAGAAAATGGAGATCGCATGTCAATGCAAGGTATGGATGGTACAAAAAAGATAAAGGCTATTTTTATCGAAGCAAAAGTACCGAAAGAAAAAAGAGAAGAATGGCCGATCGTTTGTGATGCAAGTGGAAATATTATTTGGGTGCCCTTGTTGAAACGATCTGCATTTGCTACTTCGAAAGAGATGGCAAAGAAGGGTAGATACATGATTATTCACTACAAAAGCAAGGAGTCTTCCGGGAGGATAATGAAATGATGAATCAAGATATCGAAAAAGTATTAATTTCTGAAGAACAAATACAGGAAAAGGTGCACGAACTAGGTGCAGTTATTGCAGAGGACTACAAAAATACAGTACCTCTTGCGATTGGTGTACTAAAGGGTGCAATGCCATTTATGGCAGATTTATTAAAGAGAACAGATACATATCTTGAAATGGATTTTATGGCTGTATCTAGCTACGGTCACTCTACAGTTTCGACAGGCGAAGTAAAAATCTTAAAAGATCTTGATACTTCTGTAGAAGGTCGCGATATTTTAATCGTCGAAGATATTATTGATAGCGGTCTTACACTAAGCTATTTAGTAGACCTGTTTAAATATCGTAAAGCGAAATCTGTAAAAATTGTTACGTTATTAGATAAGCCAACAGGCCGCAAGGTTGATCTGAAAGCAGATTATGTTGGATTTACTGTTCCTCATGAATTTGTTGTAGGATATGGATTAGATTATAAAGAGCAGTACCGTAATCTTCCTTATGTAGGAGTATTAAAACCAAGTGTTTACTCAAATTAATTAAATACAGGCGTTACAATTGTATAGGAAAGTTTTTCTATGTTACGATTTACTATAGTGTTTATGCCGTGAGAGGAGGTTAGGAATGAATCGTATCTTCCGTAATACCATCTTTTATTTACTGATATTCTTAGTAGTAATTGGAATCGTGAGCTATTTTAATGGTTCGACGCAAAAAACGACATCAGTTAGCTACGATAAATTCATTACTCAACTTGAAAAAGGTGAAGTGCGTAATGTGCAGCTTCAACCGAAAAATGGTGTGTTTGAGGTAAAGGGACAATTCAAGACTTCTAGCCAAGGAGAACAATTTGTTACTTATGCACCAAATACTGAGGAATTACAAAAGAAAATTAATGATAAAGCGCAAGGGGCTGAAGTTAAGTATCAACCAGCAGAAGAAACAAGTGCTTGGGTAACGTTCTTCACTTCTATCATTCCGTTTGTCATTATCTTCATTTTATTCTTCTTCTTATTAAATCAAGCTCAGGGCGGCGGTAGCCGTGTTATGAACTTCGGGAAAAGTAAGGCGAAGCTATACAATGATGAAAAGAAAAAAATTCGTTTCAGAGATGTTGCTGGAGCGGATGAAGAGAAACAAGAACTTGTTGAGGTAGTTGAATTCTTGAAAGACCCTCGTAAGTTCGCTGAAGTTGGTGCCCGTATTCCGAAGGGTGTTCTATTAGTGGGACCTCCAGGTACAGGTAAAACTTTACTAGCACGTGCTGTTGCAGGTGAAGCAGGCGTTCCGTTCTTCTCTATTAGTGGTTCTGACTTCGTAGAGATGTTCGTAGGTGTCGGTGCATCCCGTGTACGTGATTTATTTGAAAATGCAAAGAAAAATGCTCCTTGTATCATTTTCATTGATGAAATTGATGCAGTAGGACGTCAACGTGGCGCGGGTCTTGGCGGTGGCCATGATGAGCGTGAACAAACGTTGAACCAATTGCTTGTTGAAATGGATGGATTCGGTGCAAACGAAGGTATTATTATCATCGCTGCGACAAACCGTCCTGATATTCTTGATCCAGCGTTATTACGTCCAGGTCGTTTTGACCGTCAAATTACAGTAGATCGTCCAGATGTAAATGGTCGTGAAGCTGTACTTAAAGTACACGCTCGTAATAAACCGCTTGATGAGAATGTCAACTTAAGAGCAATTGCAACTCGTACACCAGGATTCTCTGGTGCCGATCTTGAAAACTTATTAAACGAAGCTGCTTTAGTAGCCGCGCGTCAAGATAAGAAGAAAATTGATATGAGTGACATCGATGAAGCAACGGATCGTGTTATTGCAGGTCCAGCTAAGAAAAGTCGTGTTATCTCTGAAAAAGAACGTAATATTGTTGCATTCCATGAAGCTGGCCATACTGTAATTGGTGTTGTCCTTGATGAAGCAGATATAGTTCATAAAGTAACAATTGTCCCTCGTGGTCAAGCTGGTGGATATGCGGTAATGCTTCCGAAGGAAGATCGTTACTTCATGACAAAGCCAGAGTTACTTGATAAAATCACTGGTTTACTTGGTGGTCGAGTAGCTGAGGAGATTGTATTTGGTGAAGCAAGTACAGGTGCTCACAACGACTTCCAACGTGCGACTGGTATTGCAAGACGTATGGTTACAGAATTCGGGATGAGTGATAAGCTTGGACCAATGCAATTTGGTAGCTCACAAGGTGGTCAGGTATTCTTAGGAAGAGACTTCCATTCAGAACAAAACTACAGTGATGCAATCGCGCATGAAATTGATGTAGAAATGCAAACAATTATTAAAGACTGTTATGCTCGTGCGAAAGACATTCTTACTGAAAAACGAGATAAGCTTGATATTATCGCGAAAACGTTACTTGAAGTAGAAACATTAGATGCAGAGCAAATTAATCATTTATATGATTATGGCAGATTACCTGAGCGTCCAACATCTTCAGATGATGTGAAAGTAAACATCAATATGAAGAAAGACGATGAAGATACAGAAGATAAGTAAGAAAAAAGGAGTGACAATAGTCACTCCTTTTTTTGTGGAATGAATTTAAGTGACAAAAAAATTCAGATGAAAATATTATTAAAAATTGAAATAGAGAGTAATCTTTTTGTACAATGATGAGTATAGAAAAACTGATTATATAAGTATGTGTGATATGATGTTTTTATAAGTTTTATACATACTGCACAAATATAGATTAAATAAGATAAGTGGTGAGAATATGATTTTTGTATTGGATGTAGGGAACACAAATGCGGTACTAGGTGTGTTTGAAGAGGGGAAACTTTGTCAGCATTGGCGCATGGAAACAGATCGTCATAAAACAGAAGATGAGTATGGGATGCTTGTAAAGCAGTTACTTGAGCATGAAGGTCTTTCTTTTGAAGATGTGAAAGGTATTATTGTGTCTTCAGTCGTACCGCCAATTATGTTCGCTTTAGAGCGTATGTGTGAAAAGTATTTTAAAATTAAACCGCTTGTAGTGGGGCCTGGGATAAAAACTGGCTTGAATATTAAATATGAAAATCCACGTGAAGTAGGCGCGGACCGAATTGTAAACGCAGTAGCAGGAATCCACTTATATGGAAGTCCGCTTATTATTGTTGATTTTGGTACGGCTACTACATATTGTTATATTAACGAAGAGAAGCATTATATGGGTGGCGTCATTACGCCAGGAATTATGATTTCGGCAGAAGCTTTATATAGCAGAGCGGCAAAGCTTCCTCGGATTGAAATTACAAAACCGAGTAGTGTTATCGGGAAGAATACAGTAAGTGCAATGCAATCGGGTATTCTTTATGGATACGTTGGACAAGTGGAAGGTATTGTTAAGCGTATGAAAGAAGAAGCTAAGCAAGAACCGAAAGTTATTGCAACAGGTGGATTAGCAAAATTAATTTCAGAAGAATCAAATGTAATTGATATTGTAGATCCGTTTTTAACGTTAAAAGGTTTGTATATGTTATATGAACGTAATGCAAATTTACAACATGAGAAGGGTGAATAAATAAGTATGAAAGATTATTTAGTAAAAGCGTTAGCGTTTAATGGAGAGGTTCGTGCTTATAGCGTACGTACAACAAATACAGTAAGTGAGGCGCAAAAACGTCATGATACGTGGAGAACAGCTTCAGCGGCACTTGGTCGTTCTTTAACTGCGGGTACAATGATGGGTGCTATGTTAAAAGGCGAGCAGAAGTTAACGATTAAAGTAGAGGGTAACGGCCCGATTGGTCCTATCTTAGTCGATGCTCATGCAAATGGGGATGTACGTGGTTATGTAACGAATCCACATGTTGATTTTGAAGGAACGGAACAAGGGAAATTACGTGTATATCAAGCGGTAGGTACAGAAGGATTTGTAACGGTAATTAAAGATATCGGTATGCGTGAACCGTTTATTGGTCAATCTCCAATTGTTTCAGGAGAACTAGGGGAAGATTTCACGTATTATTTTGCGGTTTCTGAGCAGACACCTTCTTCTGTAGGTGTCGGTGTTCTCGTAAATGGCGATGATAGCATATTGGCAGCGGGTGGATTCATTCTTCAAATTATGCCAGGTGCGCAGGAAGAAACAATTTCATTTATTGAAGAGCGTTTGCAAAAAATCCCTCCTGTATCACAACTAATTGAACAAGGGCTTTCTCCAGAAGAGCTACTATATGAAGTGCTTGGAGAAGATAAAGTGAAAGTGCTAGAAACAATGGATGTTCAATTTAATTGTACATGTTCACGTGAGCGCATTGAAAGTGTGCTAATTAGTTTAGGGAAAGCGGAGTTAGAGCAAATTCGTGCAGAAGAAGAAGAGACGGAAGTTCACTGTCACTTCTGTAATGAACGATATAAATTCGCTAAAGAAGATATTACAAGTCTAATTGAGAACCTGTAATAAAGAAGCTTAGCTGGAGAATCAGCCGCCCAAATAGATTGACAAACAGAGAATTTTCTGACAAAATCTAAATATAGATAAAACCAATAAAAATACTCGGTGTTAGGAGTGACAGGAATGCGAGTGGCACAATCAGTTTCAGAATTAATCGGGAAAACGCCGATCGTTAAGTTGAACCGCATCGTAGAATCAGACAGCGCAGATGTATACTTAAAATTAGAATTTATGAATCCGGGGAGCAGTGTTAAAGATCGTATCGCGTTAGCTATGATTGAAGATGCTGAAAATAAAGGATTATTAAAAGAGGGCGATACAATCATTGAGCCGACAAGTGGTAACACAGGTATTGGCTTAGCGATGGTAGCAGCTGCTAAAGGATATAAGGCAATTTTAGTAATGCCAGAAACAATGAGTATTGAGCGTCGTAATTTATTACGCGCTTACGGTGCTGAATTAGTATTGACTCCAGGACCTGAAGGAATGGGCGGAGCAATTCGAAAGGCAACTGAATTAGCAGAAGAACATGGGTACTTTATACCACAACAGTTCCAAAACCAAGCGAATCCAGAAATCCATCGTATAACAACAGGTCCAGAAATTGTTGAACAGATGGGGGATCAATTAGATGCGTTTATCGCAGGTATTGGTACAGGTGGAACAATTACAGGTGCCGGTGAAGTACTGAAAGAAGCTTATAAAGATATCAAAATTTACGCGGTAGAACCTGCGGATTCACCAGTATTATCTGGTGGAAAGCCAGGACCACATAAGATCCAAGGAATTGGAGCGGGGTTTGTTCCGGAGACATTGGATGTAGAGGTATATGATGAAATTATTCAAGTGAAAACGGAGCAAGCGTTCGAATATGCGAGAAGAGTGGCTAGAGAAGAAGGTATTTTAGTTGGTATCTCTTCGGGAGCAGTCGTTTATGCAGCGACAGAAGTTGCGAAGAAATTAGGTAAAGGGAAAAAGGTACTTGTTATTATCCCAAGTAACGGTGAACGTTATTTAAGTACACCACTTTATCAATTTGAGTCATAATTGAATGTGATTTGAAAAGCATCCTTAAAAAAGGATGCTTTTTCTTTTTTGATTGGAAAAAGGAAAAGAGTGAATGACTAGAAAACTTCATGTAAAATAAGAAGTAGTATAATTAATTTATTTTCACTAGCCCTCAAGTATAATCATTCTCTATATAAATAATTTTATGTAGTTTGAGTTGGTTGGCTTAAGAGGGTGGATAACAGAAGACGGGGTGTTGATATGCAACGAAGAAAATCTTTAGCGCTTTCTATTCCATATCAGTTAGATTTCTTTAAGCAATATAAATTTCTTTCTCAGGATAAGCAGCAACATATTTTGTTAGAAAGTGGACGTGGTGGTCGTTATAACATTGTTGGGCTGGATCCAGTAGCGGTAATTCAGGGTAAGAATGAGACGTTACATATAAGTGAAAGTGGTAAGGAAACAATAGAGCGAGGGAATCCATTAGATTTAATGCAAGCGTATATGGAGAAATGGAAAACGGATTATAATCCGGAGTACCCACCTTTTCAAGGTGGGGCAATTGGATACTTTAGTTATGATTGTATCCGTTATATTGAAAAACTTTCTTCTCTTGCGGAGGATGATATTAATATACCTGACATATTCTTTTTGTTATTTGATGAGGTGTTTGTGTATGATCAACAGGAGAAAGTATTATGGATTATTACGCATTATGTAGATGAGTGTGAAGAGGCAGAAGAACGATTAAATGAATGGAAGGGTCTTTGGATGAAAGAAGCCCCCGAATTGACTATGCCGTTTGAATCTCCTGAAAAGAAAAATGAAGCAGTCGCTTTTACGGAAGAGGGCTTTATGAAGGCCGTTGAACGTATTCAAGAATATATTGGAGCGGGTGATGTGTTTCAAGTAAACTTGTCGACAAGACAAGAAAGAACATTACAAACACATCCACTAGAAATATATACAAGTCTTCGTGAAATTAATCCATCTCCATATATGGGTTACTTGGAGTTTGGAGATTTTCAAATTGTTAGTGCTTCGCCTGAATTGCTAATTAAAAAGCAAGGGAAAAAAGTGAGTACAAGGCCAATTGCCGGTACGCGCTCTCGAGGAGCAAGTGAGCAAGAGGATGAGGAATTAGCGAAAGAATTAATTGAAAACGAAAAGGAAAGAGCAGAGCATGTAATGCTTGTGGATTTAGAACGAAATGACTTGGGCCGGGTTTGTAAATATGGCACTGTTGAAGTAGATGAATTTATGGTAATTGAAAAATACTCACACGTTATGCATATTGTTTCTAATGTGCGTGGTGAGGTGGAGGCAGATAAAGATGCTTTCGATTTGGTGAAGGCTGTATTTCCTGGTGGGACAATTACCGGTGCCCCGAAAATACGTACGATGGAAATTATTGAAGAATTAGAACCTGTTCGTCGAGGAATTTATACGGGTTCAATTGGTTGGATTGGTTATTCTGGAGATACGGAATTGAATATTGTAATCCGAACACTACTTGCTAAAGATGGACAAGCGCATGTGCAAGCTGGAGCGGGCATTGTAATTGATTCAAATCCAAAAAATGAATATAAAGAGTCGTTAAAAAAAGCAATCGCTTTATGGCGTGCAAAAGAAAGTAGCGAAGAAACGGTTAGGTGAGAGAAATGATATTAATGATTGATAATTATGATTCTTTTACATTTAATTTAGTGCAGTTTCTTGGAGAACTTGGACAAGAGCTTGTTGTTAAGCGTAATGATGAAGTGACTATTTCGGATATTGAGAATATGAAACCGGATTTTTTAATGATTTCGCCAGGTCCATGTAGTCCTAACGAGGCGGGAATCAGCATGGATGTTATTAAATATTTTGCAGGTAAGCTTCCGATTTTTGGGGTCTGTCTTGGACATCAATCAATTGCACAAGTATTTGGAGGGGATGTTGTCAGGGCAGAACGTTTGATGCATGGAAAAACATCCTTAATGCATCATGATGGGCAGACGATTTTTTCGGATATTCCAAATCCATTTACCGCGACACGTTATCACTCTCTTATCGTTAAAAAAGAGACGTTACCGAATTGTTTAGAGGTAACATCTTGGACTGAAGAAGGTGAAATTATGGCGCTTCGTCATAAAACGTTGCCGATTGAAGGGGTACAATTCCATCCGGAATCTATTATGACTTCTCACGGGAAAGAGTTGCTACAGAATTTCATTCGCAAATACAGCCCAAGTGTGACATCGTGTTAATTTACGTAAATGGCGCGTATGTAGAAGCGAGTGAAGCGAAAATTTCTCCGTATGACCATGGTTACCTATATGGGCTTGGGGTTTTTGAGACATTTCGTATTTATAATGGTCATCCCTTTTTATTGGATGATCATTATGAACGCTTAATGGATGCGCTTGATATATTGCAAATCAAATGGACAATGACAAAAGATGAAGTGATGCTTATTTTAAAGAATCTACTTGTTAAGAATGGGTTAAAGCATGCATATGTGCGCTTAAATGTATCGGCGGGTATAGATGAAATAGGATTACAAACGGAATTATATGAAGAACCGTCTGTTATTGTTTTTATAAAATCTTTAGCAGCTCCAGGGAATGTAGTGGAAAAAGAAGGAGTTATTTTAAAGCAAGTGAGAAATACACCAGAGGGTGCATTTCGCTTGAAGTCCCATCATTATTTAAATAATATTTTAGGGAAACGCGAAATTGGAAATGTTGTGAATAAGGAAGGCATTTTTCTTACCGAAACAGGTTATGTTGCAGAGGGTATTGTTTCGAATCTCTTTTTTGTTAAAGGAGATATTTTATATACTCCTTCATTAAAAACAGGGATTTTAAACGGAATCACTCGTGCGTTTATTATAAAGGTTGCTGAAGAGCTAGATATAGAAGTAAAGGAAGGTTTCTTTACAAAAGATGAATTGCTTTCAGCTGATGAAGTGTTCGTAACGAACTCTATTCAAGAGATTGTCCCCCTTTATCGTATAGAGGAGAAAGATTTCCCGGGTAAAGTGGGAGTGGTTACAAAAAGACTTATGGATCTTTATGGAGTGCAGAGAGAGAAATTGTGGAGCAGAAATGAATTGCGAAGAGGAGATGTGTAGTTTGAAGTGGGATTATGATTTGCGCTGCGGCGAATATACATTGAACTTAAATGAAAAGACATTAATTATGGGGATTTTAAATGTAACGCCAGATTCATTTTCTGATGGTGGGAGTTACAACGAAGTAGATGCTGCAGTACGACATGCGAAAGAAATGAAAAATGAAGGTGCTCATATTATTGATATTGGCGGCGAATCTACTCGACCAGGTTTCGCTAAAGTTTCAGTAGAAGAAGAAATAAAGCGAGTTGTTCCAATGATTCAGGCAGTGTCAAAAGAAGCAAAGATACCTATTTCTATTGATACGTATAAAGCTGAAGTTGCGAAACAAGCGATTGAAGCTGGTGCTCATATTATTAATGATATTTGGGGGGCGAAGGCGGAGCCGAAGATTGCTGAAGTTGCAGCTTATTATGATGTGCCTATTATCTTAATGCATAACCGAGATAATATGAACTACCGCAACTTAATGGCTGATATGATTGCTGATTTGTATGAAAGTATTAAAATTGCTAAAGATGCGGGCGTGCGAGATGAGAATATTATTTTAGACCCAGGTATTGGCTTTGCGAAAACACCTGAGCAAAATTTAGAAGCGATGCGTAATTTAGAGCAGTTAAATGTACTGGGTTACCCAGTTCTATTAGGTACTTCAAGAAAGTCCTTTATTGGCCATGTATTAGATTTACCAGTGGAGGAACGTCTTGAAGGAACGGGCGCTACCGTTTGTCTTGGTATTGAAAAGGGCTGTGAGTTTATCCGTGTTCATGATGTGAAAGAAATGGCGCGTATGGCTAAGATGATGGATGCAATGATTGGTAAGGGGGCAAAGTAATTGGATAAAATTTATATCCATGATATGGAGTTTTACGGTTATCATGGTGTATTCCCGGAAGAAAATAAATTGGGTCAGAGATTTAAAGTGGATTTAACGGTGGAGTTGGATTTAAAACGTGCAGGAGAAAGTGACGACTTAGAGCATTCTGTCAATTACGGGGAGCTTTTCGAACTATGTAGAAAAGTTGTTGAAGATAGAACGTATAAGCTTGTAGAAAGTATCGCTGAAAATATCGCTACAGATATATTGAAACAATATGAGAGTATTTCACAATGTACAATTAAGGTAATTAAACCAGATCCGCCGATACCGGGTCATTATCGTGCTGTAGCGGTAGAAATTACGAGAGAACGTCCATGAATAATATAGCGTACATTGCATTAGGTTCGAATATTGGTGAGCGTTATATTTATTTAACTGAAGCAATTCAGTTTTTAAATAAAAACCAGCATATCCAAGTCGATGATGTTTCGTCTGTATATGAAACTGATCCGGTTGGCTATACTGACCAAAATTGCTTTTTAAATTTAGTTATAAAAATTTCTACCAATTTATCACCGCAAGAATTATTGAAAGTAACACAAAAGGTAGAGAATGATTTAGGAAGAAAAAGGGAAATCAGATGGGGCCCGAGGACCATCGACCTTGACATTTTACTATATAATCAAGAAAATATTGAAGCAGAGAATCTTATTGTTCCGCATCCGCGGATGTTCGAAAGAGCTTTTGTTATCGTTCCGTTGTTAGAGATTAATCAAGATATAAAACAAAACATTTCACGTTCACAAGTAGAAGAAATGAAAAGGCGAGAGGGAGTAACGGTATGGAAGCAGAAAAATGGGGAAGACGCATTCGTGCTTTTCGAAAGCTAAAAGGCTATACGCAAGAAGGTTTTGCGAAAGAATTAGGGGTATCTGTATCGGTTTTAGGTGAAGTTGAGAGGGGCAATAGATCACCTTCCCAAGATTTTGTAGTAGAAGTCGCTAAAACATTAAACGTTTCAATAGACGAATTGATGCCAAAGTGACCGTAAAGGAAGGAGTAAGTCGGGTGTTAAAGATTGCAAATATTAAGATGAAAAATCCAGTTGTACTAGCACCGATGGCGGGAGTGTGTAACTCTGCATTCCGTTTGACAGTAAAAGAATTTGGTGCAGGTTTAGTTTGTGCTGAAATGGTAAGTGATAAGGCAATATTACTTAATAACAAAAGAACATTAGATATGTTATATATCGATGAGAGAGAAAAGCCATTAAGTTTACAAATTTTTGGTGGAGAGAAAGAAACTCTTGTAGATGCTGCGAAATACGTAGATAAATATACGACAGCAGACATTATTGATATTAATATGGGTTGCCCAGTACCGAAAATCACTAAGTGTGATGCGGGAGCAAAGTGGCTTTTAGATCCAAATAAAATATATGAGATGGTAGCGGCAGTTGTAGATGCAGTTGAAAAACCAGTTACAGTTAAAATGCGTATTGGTTGGGATGAAGATCATATTTTTGCAGTTGAAAACGCTAGAGCTGTTGAGCGTGCTGGTGGGCAAGCGGTAGCAGTTCATGGACGTACACGAGTACAAATGTATGAAGGGAAAGCGGATTGGGATATTATTAAACAAGTAAAGCAATCTGTGAATATCCCGGTTATCGGAAATGGTGATGTGGAAACACCGCAAGATGCAAAGCGTATGCTTGATGAAGTTGGTGTAGATGGAGTTATGATTGGTCGCGCTGCTCTTGGAGACCCGTGGATGATTTATCGTACGGTAAAGTATTTAGAGACAGGTGAATTAATGCCGGAACCAACAGTGCGTGAGAAAATTGATGTATGTATGTTGCATCTAGATCGTCTTATCGATTTAAAGAACGAAAATGTTGCTGTAAGAGAGATGAGAAAGCATGCGGCTTGGTATTTAAAAGGTGTTCGTGGTAATGCGGGTGTGCGTAATGGTATCAATACTTGCAACACGCGTGAAGACCTTGCGAATGTATTAGGTGCATTTGTAGAAGAAGTAGAAGCGAAACAACAAACAATTTACGTTGGTTAATAAGAGGGCGTAGAAGATTGACATTCTTCTACACACTTCCTATAATTACGTGAAAGAAAGAAGAACTGCCAGTTAGTTGCTGGCAGTTTTTCTAGTTGAGTAGAAAATGCTATACTGTATATATTGTAAAAATTAATAGAGCTGGAGTGATATCAATATCATGGATAACATGAACCACGAAGAATTAAACGACCAATTGCTTGTTCGTCGTGAAAAGCTACATAATTTACGTGAGCAAGGAATCGATCCGTTCGGTAAACGATTTGAACGCACAAATTCAACAACGGACCTAGTAAGTCTATATGGAGAATTCTCTAAAGAAGAATTAGAAGAGAAAGAAATCACTGTTTCTATCGCTGGTCGTATTATGACAAAACGCGGTAAAGGAAAAGCGGGATTTGCGCACATTCAAGATTTACAGGGGCAAGTTCAAATTTATGTTCGTAAAGATACTGTTGGAGATGAAGAGTACGAGTTATTTACGACAGCAGATTTAGGTGACTTAGTAGGTATTGAAGGTAAAGTGTTCAAAACAAATGTTGGAGAACTTTCAGTAAAAGCAACAGGATTTACACTTTTAACGAAATCTCTTCGTCCATTACCGGATAAATATCATGGATTAAAAGATGTTGAACAACGCTACCGTCAACGTTACTTAGATTTAATTACAAGTATGGAAAGTCGTGAAACGTTCGTTACCCGTAGTAAAATCATTCGTGAAATGAGAAGATATTTAGATGACAACGGTTATCTTGAAGTAGAAACGCCTATGATGCACGCGATTGCAGGTGGAGCGTCTGCTCGTCCTTTCACTACGCACCATAATGCGTTAGATATGGAATTATATATGCGTATCGCAATTGAACTTCATTTAAAACGTCTTATTGTGGGCGGATTAGAAAAAGTGTATGAAATCGGCCGTGTATTCCGTAATGAGGGCGTATCAACTCGTCATAACCCTGAGTTTACGATGATTGAATTATATGAAGCGTACGCTGATTATAATGATATTATGAAACTAACAGAAAATATGGTTGCTCATATCGCGAAAAAAGTATTGGGTACAACAACAATCCAATATGGTGATTATGAAATTAATCTAGAGCCAGAATGGACACGTCTTCATATGGTAGATGCAATTAAGCAATACTCTGGAGCTGACTTCTGGAAGACGATGAGTGTAGAAGAAGCGCGTGAACTTGCAAAAGAGCATAGTGTAGAAATTAAAGATACAATGGAAGTTGGTCATATTATTAATGAATTCTTCGAACAAAAAGTAGAAGATAAATTAATTCAACCGACATTTATTTACGGTCATCCTGTAGAGATTTCACCACTTGCGAAAAAGAATGATGAAGATCCACGATTCACAGATCGTTTCGAATTATTCATT
>NZ_CP076653.1:2755000-2945000 GCF_018966865.1 Bacillus sp. NP247
TACGTAATGGTATGGTATCCTTACCTGAATACATAGGGTATGGAAGACAGACCCAGGGAACTGAAACATCTAAGTACCTGGAGGAAGAGAAAGCAAATGCGATTTCCTGAGTAGCGGCGAGCGAAACGGAATCTAGCCCAAACCAAGAGGCTTGCCTCTTGGGGTTGTAGGACATTCTATACGGAGTTACAAAGGAACGAGGTAGACGAAGCGACCTGGAAAGGTCCGTCACAGAGGGTAACAACCCCGTAGTCGAAACTTCGTTCTCTCTTGAATGTATCCTGAGTACGGCGGAACACGTGAAATTCCGTCGGAATCTGGGAGGACCATCTCCCAAGGCTAAATACTCCCTAGTGATCGATAGTGAACCAGTACCGTGAGGGAAAGGTGAAAAGCACCCCGGAAGGGGAGTGAAAGAGATCCTGAAACCGTGTGCCTACAAATAGTCAGAGCCCGTTAATGGGTGATGGCGTGCCTTTTGTAGAATGAACCGGCGAGTTACGATCCCGTGCGAGGTTAAGCTGAAGAGGCGGAGCCGCAGCGAAAGCGAGTCTGAATAGGGCGTTTAGTACGTGGTCGTAGACCCGAAACCAGGTGATCTACCCATGTCCAGGGTGAAGTTCAGGTAACACTGAATGGAGGCCCGAACCCACGCACGTTGAAAAGTGCGGGGATGAGGTGTGGGTAGCGGAGAAATTCCAATCGAACCTGGAGATAGCTGGTTCTCCCCGAAATAGCTTTAGGGCTAGCCTTAAGTGTAAGAGTCTTGGAGGTAGAGCACTGATTGAACTAGGGGTCCTCATCGGATTACCGAATTCAGTCAAACTCCGAATGCCAATGACTTATCCTTAGGAGTCAGACTGCGAGTGATAAGATCCGTAGTCAAGAGGGAAACAGCCCAGATCGCCAGCTAAGGTCCCAAAGTGTGTATTAAGTGGAAAAGGATGTGGAGTTGCTTAGACAACTAGGATGTTGGCTCAGAAGCAGCCACCATTTAAAGAGTGCGTAATAGCTCACTAGTCGAGTGACTCTGCGCCGAAAATGTACCGGGGCTAAATACACCACCGAAGCTGCGAATTGATACCAATGGTATCAGTGGTAGGGGAGCGTTCTAAGTGCAGTGAAGTCAGACCGGAAGGACTGGTGGAGCGCTTAGAAGTGAGAATGCCGGTATGAGTAGCGAAAGACGGGTGAGAATCCCGTCCACCGAATGCCTAAGGTTTCCTGAGGAAGGCTCGTCCGCTCAGGGTTAGTCAGGACCTAAGCCGAGGCCGACAGGCGTAGGCGATGGACAACAGGTTGATATTCCTGTACCACCTCTTTATCGTTTGAGCAATGGAGGGACGCAGAAGGATAGAAGAAGCGTGCGATTGGTTGTGCACGTCCAAGCAGTTAGGCTGATAAGTAGGCAAATCCGCTTATCGTGAAGGCTGAGCTGTGATGGGGAAGCTCCTTATGGAGCGAAGTCTTTGATTCCCCGCTGCCAAGAAAAGCTTCTAGCGAGATAAAAGGTGCCTGTACCGCAAACCGACACAGGTAGGCGAGGAGAGAATCCTAAGGTGTGCGAGAGAACTCTGGTTAAGGAACTCGGCAAAATGACCCCGTAACTTCGGGAGAAGGGGTGCTTTCTTAACGGAAAGCCGCAGTGAATAGGCCCAAGCGACTGTTTAGCAAAAACACAGGTCTCTGCGAAGCCGTAAGGCGAAGTATAGGGGCTGACACCTGCCCGGTGCTGGAAGGTTAAGGAGAGGGGTTAGCGTAAGCGAAGCTCTGAACTGAAGCCCCAGTAAACGGCGGCCGTAACTATAACGGTCCTAAGGTAGCGAAATTCCTTGTCGGGTAAGTTCCGACCCGCACGAAAGGTGTAACGATTTGGGCACTGTCTCAACCAGAGACTCGGTGAAATTATAGTACCTGTGAAGATGCAGGTTACCCGCGACAGGACGGAAAGACCCCGTGGAGCTTTACTGTAGCCTGATATTGAATTTTGGTACAGTTTGTACAGGATAGGCGGGAGCCATTGAAACCGGAGCGCTAGCTTCGGTGGAGGCGCTGGTGGGATACCGCCCTGACTGTATTGAAATTCTAACCTACGGGTCTTATCGACCCGGGAGACAGTGTCAGGTGGGCAGTTTGACTGGGGCGGTCGCCTCCTAAAGTGTAACGGAGGCGCCCAAAGGTTCCCTCAGAATGGTTGGAAATCATTCGTAGAGTGCAAAGGCATAAGGGAGCTTGACTGCGAGACCTACAAGTCGAGCAGGGACGAAAGTCGGGCTTAGTGATCCGGTGGTTCCGCATGGAAGGGCCATCGCTCAACGGATAAAAGCTACCCCGGGGATAACAGGCTTATCTCCCCCAAGAGTCCACATCGACGGGGAGGTTTGGCACCTCGATGTCGGCTCATCGCATCCTGGGGCTGTAGTCGGTCCCAAGGGTTGGGCTGTTCGCCCATTAAAGCGGTACGCGAGCTGGGTTCAGAACGTCGTGAGACAGTTCGGTCCCTATCCGTCGTGGGCGTAGGAAATTTGAGAGGAGCTGTCCTTAGTACGAGAGGACCGGGATGGACGCACCGCTGGTGTACCAGTTGTTCTGCCAAGGGCATAGCTGGGTAGCTATGTGCGGAAGGGATAAGTGCTGAAAGCATCTAAGCATGAAGCCCCCCTCAAGATGAGATTTCCCATAGCGTAAGCTAGTAAGATCCCTGAAAGATGATCAGGTTGATAGGTTCGAGGTGGAAGCATGGTGACATGTGGAGCTGACGAATACTAATAGATCGAGGACTTAACCATATAATATGAAGCAATGTTATCTAGTTTTGAAAGAATATAAAAAACTTGTTGACTTTAAATGTCGAATAAGTTATGATAATTCTTGTCTTAAATGAATACAGTCTGGTAATGATGGCAGAGAGGCCACACCCGTTCCCATACCGAACACGGAAGTTAAGCTCTCTAGCGCCGATGGTAGTTGGGACCTTGTCCCTGTGAGAGTAGGACGTTGCCAGGCAATTCGGAGGATTAGCTCAGCTGGGAGAGCACCTGCCTTACAAGCAGGGGGTCGGCGGTTCGATCCCGTCATCCTCCACCATTTAGCCGACTTAGCTCAATTGGTAGAGCAACTGACTTGTAATCAGTAGGTTGGGGGTTCAAGTCCTCTAGTCGGCACCAGTTTTTAATTGTACGAGCCATTAGCTCAGTTGGTAGAGCATCTGACTTTTAATCAGAGGGTCGAAGGTTCGAATCCTTCATGGCTCACCATTTTCAATAAAATATGCGGGTGTGGCGGAATTGGCAGACGCACTAGACTTAGGATCTAGCGCCTTTGGCGTGGGGGTTCGACTCCCTTCACCCGCACTTTTAAAAAAATATATCATACATGTCTTGCGGAAGTAGTTCAGTGGTAGAATACAACCTTGCCAAGGTTGGGGTCGCGGGTTCGAATCCCGTCTTCCGCTCCAATTTTCAGTATGATATGCCGGGGTGGCGGAACAGGCAGACGCACAGGACTTAAAATCCTGCGGTGGGTGACCACCGTGCGGGTTCGACCCCCGCCCTCGGCACCATATGCGCCCGTAGCTCAATTGGATAGAGCGTTTGACTACGGATCAAGAGGTTAGGGGTTCGACTCCTCTCGGGCGCGTTTTCTTTCGGGAAGTGGCTCAGCTTGGTAGAGCACCTGGTTTGGGACCAGGGGGTCGCAGGTTCAAATCCTGTCTTCCCGATACTTGTTTGGGGCCTTAGCTCAGCTGGGAGAGCGCCTGCCTTGCACGCAGGAGGTCAGCGGTTCGATCCCGCTAGGCTCCACCAAAAAAGTTCTTTGAAAACTGAACGAAACAAACAACGTGAACGTCAATTTTTATTTTTAGATGCTAGACAAACTAACTTTATTGGAGAGTTTGATCCTGGCTCAGGATGAACGCTGGCGGCGTGCCTAATACATGCAAGTCGAGCGAATGGATTGAGAGCTTGCTCTCAAGAAGTTAGCGGCGGACGGGTGAGTAACACGTGGGTAACCTGCCCATAAGACTGGGATAACTCCGGGAAACCGGGGCTAATACCGGATAATATTTTGAACTGCATGGTTCGAAATTGAAAGGCGGCTTCGGCTGTCACTTATGGATGGACCCGCGTCGCATTAGCTAGTTGGTGAGGTAACGGCTCACCAAGGCAACGATGCGTAGCCGACCTGAGAGGGTGATCGGCCACACTGGGACTGAGACACGGCCCAGACTCCTACGGGAGGCAGCAGTAGGGAATCTTCCGCAATGGACGAAAGTCTGACGGAGCAACGCCGCGTGAGTGATGAAGGCTTTCGGGTCGTAAAACTCTGTTGTTAGGGAAGAACAAGTGCTAGTTGAATAAGCTGGCACCTTGACGGTACCTAACCAGAAAGCCACGGCTAACTACGTGCCAGCAGCCGCGGTAATACGTAGGTGGCAAGCGTTATCCGGAATTATTGGGCGTAAAGCGCGCGCAGGTGGTTTCTTAAGTCTGATGTGAAAGCCCACGGCTCAACCGTGGAGGGTCATTGGAAACTGGGAGACTTGAGTGCAGAAGAGGAAAGTGGAATTCCATGTGTAGCGGTGAAATGCGTAGAGATATGGAGGAACACCAGTGGCGAAGGCGACTTTCTGGTCTGTAACTGACACTGAGGCGCGAAAGCGTGGGGAGCAAACAGGATTAGATACCCTGGTAGTCCACGCCGTAAACGATGAGTGCTAAGTGTTAGAGGGTTTCCGCCCTTTAGTGCTGAAGTTAACGCATTAAGCACTCCGCCTGGGGAGTACGGCCGCAAGGCTGAAACTCAAAGGAATTGACGGGGGCCCGCACAAGCGGTGGAGCATGTGGTTTAATTCGAAGCAACGCGAAGAACCTTACCAGGTCTTGACATCCTCTGAAAACTCTAGAGATAGAGCTTCTCCTTCGGGAGCAGAGTGACAGGTGGTGCATGGTTGTCGTCAGCTCGTGTCGTGAGATGTTGGGTTAAGTCCCGCAACGAGCGCAACCCTTGATCTTAGTTGCCATCATTAAGTTGGGCACTCTAAGGTGACTGCCGGTGACAAACCGGAGGAAGGTGGGGATGACGTCAAATCATCATGCCCCTTATGACCTGGGCTACACACGTGCTACAATGGACGGTACAAAGAGCTGCAAGACCGCGAGGTGGAGCTAATCTCATAAAACCGTTCTCAGTTCGGATTGTAGGCTGCAACTCGCCTACATGAAGCTGGAATCGCTAGTAATCGCGGATCAGCATGCCGCGGTGAATACGTTCCCGGGCCTTGTACACACCGCCCGTCACACCACGAGAGTTTGTAACACCCGAAGTCGGTGGGGTAACCTTTATGGAGCCAGCCGCCTAAGGTGGGACAGATGATTGGGGTGAAGTCGTAACAAGGTAGCCGTATCGGAAGGTGCGGCTGGATCACCTCCTTTCTATGGAGAATTGATGAACGCAGTTCATCAATAAACGTTGACTTGTTTCGTTTCGTTCAGTTTTGAGAGAACTATCTCTCAAGTTTAAATGTATGTTCTTTGAAAACTAGATAACAGTGTAGCTCATATTTTTTTAATTTTAGTTTGGTTAAGTTAGAAAGGGCGCACGGTGGATGCCTTGACACTAGGAGTCGATGAAGGACGGGACTAACGCCGATATGCTTCGGGGAGCTGTAAGTAAGCTTTGATCCGAAGATTTCCGAATGGGGAAACCCACTATACGTAATGGTATGGTATCCTTACCTGAATACATAGGGTATGGAAGACAGACCCAGGGAACTGAAACATCTAAGTACCTGGAGGAAGAGAAAGCAAATGCGATTTCCTGAGTAGCGGCGAGCGAAACGGAATCTAGCCCAAACCAAGAGGCTTGCCTCTTGGGGTTGTAGGACATTCTATACGGAGTTACAAAGGAACGAGGTAGACGAAGCGACCTGGAAAGGTCCGTCACAGAGGGTAACAACCCCGTAGTCGAAACTTCGTTCTCTCTTGAATGTATCCTGAGTACGGCGGAACACGTGAAATTCCGTCGGAATCTGGGAGGACCATCTCCCAAGGCTAAATACTCCCTAGTGATCGATAGTGAACCAGTACCGTGAGGGAAAGGTGAAAAGCACCCCGGAAGGGGAGTGAAAGAGATCCTGAAACCGTGTGCCTACAAATAGTCAGAGCCCGTTAATGGGTGATGGCGTGCCTTTTGTAGAATGAACCGGCGAGTTACGATCCCGTGCGAGGTTAAGCTGAAGAGGCGGAGCCGCAGCGAAAGCGAGTCTGAATAGGGCGTTTAGTACGTGGTCGTAGACCCGAAACCAGGTGATCTACCCATGTCCAGGGTGAAGTTCAGGTAACACTGAATGGAGGCCCGAACCCACGCACGTTGAAAAGTGCGGGGATGAGGTGTGGGTAGCGGAGAAATTCCAATCGAACCTGGAGATAGCTGGTTCTCCCCGAAATAGCTTTAGGGCTAGCCTTAAGTGTAAGAGTCTTGGAGGTAGAGCACTGATTGAACTAGGGGTCCTCATCGGATTACCGAATTCAGTCAAACTCCGAATGCCAATGACTTATCCTTAGGAGTCAGACTGCGAGTGATAAGATCCGTAGTCAAGAGGGAAACAGCCCAGATCGCCAGCTAAGGTCCCAAAGTGTGTATTAAGTGGAAAAGGATGTGGAGTTGCTTAGACAACTAGGATGTTGGCTCAGAAGCAGCCACCATTTAAAGAGTGCGTAATAGCTCACTAGTCGAGTGACTCTGCGCCGAAAATGTACCGGGGCTAAATACACCACCGAAGCTGCGAATTGATACCAATGGTATCAGTGGTAGGGGAGCGTTCTAAGTGCAGTGAAGTCAGACCGGAAGGACTGGTGGAGCGCTTAGAAGTGAGAATGCCGGTATGAGTAGCGAAAGACGGGTGAGAATCCCGTCCACCGAATGCCTAAGGTTTCCTGAGGAAGGCTCGTCCGCTCAGGGTTAGTCAGGACCTAAGCCGAGGCCGACAGGCGTAGGCGATGGACAACAGGTTGATATTCCTGTACCACCTCTTTATCGTTTGAGCAATGGAGGGACGCAGAAGGATAGAAGAAGCGTGCGATTGGTTGTGCACGTCCAAGCAGTTAGGCTGATAAGTAGGCAAATCCGCTTATCGTGAAGGCTGAGCTGTGATGGGGAAGCTCCTTATGGAGCGAAGTCTTTGATTCCCCGCTGCCAAGAAAAGCTTCTAGCGAGATAAAAGGTGCCTGTACCGCAAACCGACACAGGTAGGCGAGGAGAGAATCCTAAGGTGTGCGAGAGAACTCTGGTTAAGGAACTCGGCAAAATGACCCCGTAACTTCGGGAGAAGGGGTGCTTTCTTAACGGAAAGCCGCAGTGAATAGGCCCAAGCGACTGTTTAGCAAAAACACAGGTCTCTGCGAAGCCGTAAGGCGAAGTATAGGGGCTGACACCTGCCCGGTGCTGGAAGGTTAAGGAGAGGGGTTAGCGTAAGCGAAGCTCTGAACTGAAGCCCCAGTAAACGGCGGCCGTAACTATAACGGTCCTAAGGTAGCGAAATTCCTTGTCGGGTAAGTTCCGACCCGCACGAAAGGTGTAACGATTTGGGCACTGTCTCAACCAGAGACTCGGTGAAATTATAGTACCTGTGAAGATGCAGGTTACCCGCGACAGGACGGAAAGACCCCGTGGAGCTTTACTGTAGCCTGATATTGAATTTTGGTACAGTTTGTACAGGATAGGCGGGAGCCATTGAAACCGGAGCGCTAGCTTCGGTGGAGGCGCTGGTGGGATACCGCCCTGACTGTATTGAAATTCTAACCTACGGGTCTTATCGACCCGGGAGACAGTGTCAGGTGGGCAGTTTGACTGGGGCGGTCGCCTCCTAAAGTGTAACGGAGGCGCCCAAAGGTTCCCTCAGAATGGTTGGAAATCATTCGTAGAGTGCAAAGGCATAAGGGAGCTTGACTGCGAGACCTACAAGTCGAGCAGGGACGAAAGTCGGGCTTAGTGATCCGGTGGTTCCGCATGGAAGGGCCATCGCTCAACGGATAAAAGCTACCCCGGGGATAACAGGCTTATCTCCCCCAAGAGTCCACATCGACGGGGAGGTTTGGCACCTCGATGTCGGCTCATCGCATCCTGGGGCTGTAGTCGGTCCCAAGGGTTGGGCTGTTCGCCCATTAAAGCGGTACGCGAGCTGGGTTCAGAACGTCGTGAGACAGTTCGGTCCCTATCCGTCGTGGGCGTAGGAAATTTGAGAGGAGCTGTCCTTAGTACGAGAGGACCGGGATGGACGCACCGCTGGTGTACCAGTTGTTCTGCCAAGGGCATAGCTGGGTAGCTATGTGCGGAAGGGATAAGTGCTGAAAGCATCTAAGCATGAAGCCCCCCTCAAGATGAGATTTCCCATAGCGTAAGCTAGTAAGATCCCTGAAAGATGATCAGGTTGATAGGTTCGAGGTGGAAGCATGGTGACATGTGGAGCTGACGAATACTAATAGATCGAGGACTTAACCATATAATATGAAGCAATGTTATCTAGTTTTGAAAGAATATAAAAAACTTGTTGACTTTAAATGTCGAATAAGTTATGATAATTCTTGTCTTAAATGAATACAGTCTGGTAATGATGGCAGAGAGGCCACACCCGTTCCCATACCGAACACGGAAGTTAAGCTCTCTAGCGCCGATGGTAGTTGGGACCTTGTCCCTGTGAGAGTAGGACGTTGCCAGGCAACTAAAACACGAGTCATTTGACTCGTGTTTTTTTGTGTTTCTTTTTATAATTCATAGTAATTTAAAAAATCTTTACTTAAAGAATTGTCCTTTTGATTAAAGCCAGGGAAATGTGGCTAGGATAGTGAATAAGCAAAAGAGTTGCAAATTTTTTTAATACGTATATAATTAAAGTCAAAGATAGTCAAAGTCAATAAAGGTGGCGGATAAATGAGAAATATATCTGATATCATTGAGAAATATCTAAAGCAAGTTATTGACTTAAGCAATAATAATGTGATTGAAATCAAGAGGAATGAGATTGCGGATCGATTCGATTGTGTGCCGTCTCAAATCAACTATGTAATCAATACCCGTTTTACGTTAGAAAGAGGATTTGTAGTAGAAAGTAAACGAGGTGGAGGAGGTTACATTCGCATTATAAAAGTCAAACTGCATGATGATATAGACATTATTGATCAAATGCTTCATATGATTGATCATAGCGTTGCACAAGGAAATGCTGAAAGTATGATCATACGTTTAATAGAAGAGGGTATTATAACAAATCGTGAAGCTAAACTTATGTTAAGTGTACTAGATCGTTCTGTATTATTAATGGATGTTCCTTCTCGAGATGAACTTAGGGCTCGAATATTATGCGCAATGTTAAGAACACTGAAATATAAATAAGTATAACTTTTGTTAAGAATGATAACTAAGATAATGCAGTTTAATATTGTAGGGATTTTGAAAGATGACATGTGCTTTTACTAAATGGATTAAGGAAAGAGAACAATCTAGTAATGTATGAAAAGTATCATGAGATAGATCGTTCCTGTTGTAAAGGTGGGGGATAGCGATGACTTGTCAAAACTGTAATATAAGACCAGCAACTTTACATTATACAAAAGTAATCAATGAAAAAAAGGCGGAAGTTCATCTTTGTGAGCAATGTGCAGAACAAAGTGGCTATACGTCTTTCTTTCAATCACCGCAGTCTAATTTTTCATTCCATGACCTATTAGCCGGATTATTGCATAGTGAACCAGCAATGTTTGAAGAAGGGCAAGATGCATTTTCAAATACAAATATATTAAGATGTCCGAATTGTAAGATGACATATGAACAATTTACAAAAGTGGGACGCTTTGGATGTGCTTCTTGTTACGATACATTTAAGGGGCATTTAAAACCATTGTTAAAGCGTCTTCACGGTGGGCATACAGAACATTGTGGGAAAATTCCTGGACGTATAGAAGGAAATATGTACTTAAAGAAAGAATTAGATGAACTAAAACTCAATCTGAAACAATATGTGCAGAAAGAGGAATTTGAGAAAGCAGCTGAAGTAAGAGATAAAATTCGAGATCTTGAAAATCAGCTTAGTGAGCATAGAGAGGGGGAATAGTTCTATGTCACTGGACAGAATTATGAATGAAGCGATTAGTCCATGGATGAAGGGGGATGGCCCTGATTCTGATATTGTTTTAAGTAGTCGAATTCGTTTGGCTCGTAATTTTAAAAAATATCAATTCTCTACTATGCAAAACGAAGAAGAAGCTAAACAGATTCATGAGTTATTTAAGAAGAAGTTTATAAATAAGCCTGTAGAACCTTTTGGGAAATTTGAACTATTAAAAATGAATGAATTAAATCCTCTTCAAAGGAGAGTGTTAGTTGAGAAGCATTTAATTAGTCCAAATCTTGCAGGAACAGAATACGGAGCATGCCTACTATCAGAAAGTGAACATATAAGTATCATGCTTAATGAAGAGGATCATGTTAGAATTCAGTGCCTATTTTCAGGTTTGCAGTTATCAGAGGCGCTTCAAAGTGCCAATCAAATAGATAATTGGATCGAGGAACAGGTCGAATATGCTTTTGATGAATCGCTTGGATATATTACGAGTTGCCCCACTAACGTTGGTACGGGATTGAGGGCTTCGGTAATGATTCATTTGCCGGGACTGGTTCTAACGAAAAGAATTAACCGTATTATACAAGTAATTCAAAAATTAGGGCTAGTAGTAAGAGGAATATACGGTGAAGGTAGCGAAGCGTTAGGTAATATATTTCAAGTGTCAAATCAAATGACACTAGGGAAATCAGAAGAAGATATTATTGCAGATTTAAAGAGTGTCATTCAACAAATTATCCATCAAGAAAAAATGGCTAGAGAATTAATTGTACAAAATTCAAGTATTGAGCTTGAAGATAAAGTATATCGTTCTTACGGAATACTAACTAATAGTCGTTTAATTCAATCTGCAGAAGCAGCTACTTGCTTATCAGATGTACGACTTGGTATTGACTTAGGATATATACAAGGTATATCGAGAAATATTTTAACTGAGTTAATGGTTCTTACTCAGCCAGGCATTTTGCAACAATATGCAGGAGGACCTCTAGGACCAGAAGAAAGAGATTATCGAAGAGCAACCTTAATTCGTGAGCGATTACGAATTGAACAAAATTAAGCGCAAGTAGGAGGCGATTTCTATGATGTTTGGAAGATTTACAGAACGAGCACAGAAAGTATTAGCTTTATCTCAAGAGGAAGCAATTCGCATTGGGCATAATAATATTGGAACAGAACATATTTTACTTGGGCTTGTACGCGAAGGTGAAGGAATTGCAGCAAAAGCGTTAATTGCTCTTGGATTAAGTCCAGAGAAAGTTCAAAAAGAGGTAGAAGCATTAATTGGACGTGGAACGGAAGCTTCTCAAACAGTACATTACACACCTCGTGCTAAAAAAGTTATTGAGTTGTCTATGGACGAAGCTCGTAAATTGGGCCATTCCTACGTTGGAACAGAACATATTCTACTTGGTTTAATCCGTGAAGGTGAAGGTGTAGCGGCACGTGTTTTAAATAATTTAGGTGTAAGCCTAAATAAGGCAAGACAACAAGTGTTACAACTCCTTGGAAGTAATGAAGCTAGTTCAGGTCACCAAGGTGGTTCATCAACAAATGCAAATACACCTACACTTGACAGTCTAGCGCGTGATTTAACAGTTGTTGCACGTGAAAATCGTTTAGATCCTGTTATTGGACGTAGTAAAGAAATTCAACGTGTAATTGAAGTGTTAAGCCGTAGAACAAAAAACAATCCAGTATTAATTGGAGAACCTGGTGTAGGTAAGACAGCAATTGCGGAAGGATTAGCACAGCAAATTGTAAATAATGAAGTTCCTGAAACTTTAAGAGATAAGCGTGTTATGACATTAGATATGGGTACAGTTGTTGCTGGAACAAAATATCGTGGTGAATTTGAGGATCGTTTAAAGAAAGTGATGGATGAGATTCGCCAAGCTGGTAACATCATTCTATTTATTGATGAGCTTCATACATTAATTGGTGCAGGAGGGGCGGAAGGTGCAATCGATGCATCGAATATTTTAAAACCATCTTTAGCACGTGGTGAATTACAATGTATTGGTGCAACAACTTTAGACGAATATCGTAAATATATTGAAAAGGATGCGGCATTAGAAAGACGTTTCCAACCAATTCATGTTGATGAACCAAACTTAGAAGAATCAGTTCAAATTTTAAAAGGTTTACGTGACCGTTATGAGGCGCATCACCGCGTATCTATTACAGATGATGCAATCGATGCGGCTGTAAAACTTTCAGATCGTTACATTACAGACCGTTTTTTACCTGATAAAGCAATTGATTTAATTGATGAGGCTGCATCAAAAGTGCGCTTACGTTCTTATACAACACCGCCAAACTTAAAAGAGCTTGAAGTGAAGCTTGAGGGAATTAGAAAAGAAAAAGATGCAGCTGTACAAAGCCAAGAATTTGAAAAAGCTGCTTCCTTACGTGATATGGAACAACGTTTACGTGAAAAGTTAGAAGATACAAAGCGTCAGTGGAAAGAGAAGCAAGGACAAGAAAACTCAGAAGTAACAGTAGAAGATATTGCAAATGTCGTTTCCACATGGACACGTATTCCAGTTTCTAAACTTGCACAAACAGAGACAGATAAATTATTAAACTTGGAATCAATTTTACATGATCGTTTAATTGGGCAGGATGAAGCAGTTGTAGCTGTGGCAAAAGCTGTTCGTCGTGCGAGAGCGGGATTAAAAGATCCGAAACGTCCAATTGGCTCATTTATTTTCCTAGGACCGACTGGTGTAGGTAAAACAGAACTTGCGAGGGCATTAGCGGAATCTATGTTCGGTGATGAGGATGCAATGATCCGCATCGATATGTCTGAGTACATGGAAAAGCATTCTACTTCTCGTTTAGTTGGATCTCCTCCAGGATATGTTGGATATGAAGAAGGTGGACAATTAACAGAGAAAGTTCGTCGTAAGCCATATTCAGTTGTCCTATTAGATGAAGTAGAGAAAGCTCATCCTGATGTGTTTAATATTTTACTACAAGTATTAGAAGATGGCCGTTTAACAGATTCTAAAGGACGTACAGTTGATTTCCGTAATACAATTGTTATTATGACGTCTAATGTGGGTGCAGACGCATTAAAACGTAATAAACATCTTGGATTTAACGTACAAGATGAGAGCCGCGATTATTCAGATATGAAAGGTAAAGTAATGGATGAATTGAAAAAAGCATTTCGTCCAGAATTCTTAAACCGTATTGATGAAATTATCGTGTTCCATATGCTTGAGAAAAAACATATTCAAGAAATTGTAACTCTTATGGTGAATCAGTTAGTGAATCGCTTAAAAGAACAAGAGATTGAATTGCACTTAACAGAAGGAGCAATTTCAGCAATTGCTGATAAAGGATTTGATCGAGAGTACGGTGCTCGTCCGCTTCGTAGAGCAATTCAAAAACATGTAGAAGATAGACTATCAGAAGAACTGTTAAAAGGTGCTATTGAGAAAGGACAAAAAGTTATCTTTGATGTAGAAGGAGAATCATTTGTCATTCATAGCGCGGAAAAGGTAAAATAAGTATAGACAAACAAAGAGGGCTACGCGATAGCCCTCTTTCTTGTACGAGAAGGATAAACGTTTGTAGATGAAAGTGAAGTGAACTATAAAAGATATGGCTAAAAAGAAAACGAAATTTACATGTCAAGAATGTGGTTATCAGTCGCCAAAATATATGGGGAAGTGTCCTGGATGTGGTCAATGGAATACGCTTGTTGAAGAGATGGAACCAGTTGTATCATCAAGACGCCTTAATTATGCCAATGCAATTCAATCAGAAGTAACAAAACCAAGACGCTTAACAGAGGTGGAAACAAAGTCTGAGGCGCGTATTGAAACGAAATTTCAAGAGTTTAACCGTGTGCTTGGTGGCGGGATTGTAGATGGATCTTTAGTACTTATTGGTGGAGACCCTGGAATTGGGAAATCAACATTGTTATTACAAATTTCATCGCAATTAGCAGATTCTTCATATGATGTACTATACATATCAGGTGAGGAGTCAGCAAAGCAGATTAAACTTCGTGCAGATCGTTTGGATGTAAAGGGTAGTAATCTATTTGTTGTAGCAGAGACTGATTTACAGCGAATTGCAGCGCACATTGAAGAGATGAATCCAGCTTTTGTTGTTATTGACTCTATTCAGACGATACATTTACCTGAAGTGACGTCAGCCCCAGGGAGTGTAGCGCAAGTACGTGAATGTACAGCGGAATTAATGAAACTTGCAAAGACGAAAGGGATTCCTATTTTTATCGTCGGACATGTGACAAAAGAAGGGGCAATTGCAGGACCACGTATGCTAGAACATATGGTTGATGCAGTTCTTTACTTTGAAGGAGATCGTCACCATACATATCGTATTTTGCGAGCTGTGAAGAACCGTTTTGGTTCCACAAATGAAATGGGTATCTTTGAAATGAAGGAACTAGGTCTTGCAGAAGTACTAAATCCTTCTGAAATTTTCCTTGAGGAACGACCAGTTGGAGTTGCAGGATCCACAGTGGTTGCTTCAATGGAAGGAACAAGACCGGTTTTAGTAGAAATACAAGCATTAATCTCCCCTACTAGTTTTGGGAATCCTCGAAGAATGGCGACGGGAATTGATCATAACCGCGTTTCACTTATTATGGCAGTGCTAGAAAAAAGAACAGGTTTATTGTTGCAAAATCAAGACGCATATTTAAAAGTTGCGGGTGGCTTGAAATTAGATGAACCAGCAATCGATTTAGCTGTCGCCTTAAGTATTGCTTCAAGTTTCAGAGATAAAGCTACTGCACCAACCGATGCGGTAATAGGAGAAGTAGGCCTAACTGGAGAAATAAGAAGAGTATCAAGAATTGAACAACGTGTACAAGAAGCAGCGAAATTAGGATTTCAACGTGCTATTATTCCTAGAAAAAATTTGGGAGGATGGACAATTCCAGATGGGATTGAGGTAGTAGGTGTTTCTAATTTAGGAGAAGCGCTTCGTTTGACATTAGGAGGCTAGGCTATGGAGGAAAACAAGCAACGTGTTAAAAGTATGATTAACATTCTACAGCTTGTTGCCCCGGGAACACCACTACGCGAAGGGATAGATAACGTACTTCGTGCGCAAACTGGAGGGCTAATTGTTCTTGGGTATAATGAGCAGATTAAAAGTATTGTTGATGGAGGATTTCACATTAATTGTGCATTCTCACCGGCTAGTTTATATGAATTAGCAAAAATGGATGGAGCACTTATTTTAAATGAAACTGGGAGCAAAATTTTAATTGCAAATGCACAATTAGTTCCAGATCCATCCATTGATTCTATTGAAACAGGTATGCGTCACCGAACGGCAGAGCGTGTAGCAAAGCAGACGGCTAGCCTTGTTGTTGCTATTTCACAAAGACGTAACGTAATTACACTATATCAAGGGAATTTACGTTATACACTAAAAGATATAGGTGTAATTTTAACAAAGGCAAACCAAGCTATTCAAACGTTAGAAAAATATAAAGCTGTATGGAATGATGGGATTACGAATTTGGGCATTCTAGAATTTGAAGAGGTCGTTACAATGTCCGAAGTAGTTCACGTTTTACATAGTGTTGAAATGGTACTGCGTATTAAAAATGAAATATTGAGCTACATTCATGAGTTAGGAACGGAAGGAAGGTTAATTCGTTTACAACTTACAGAATTACTGGCCGACTTAGAAGCAGAGGCAGCGTTATTAATTAAGGATTATTATCAAGAAAAAACGCAGGATCACCATCAAATTTTGAAAAAGTTACAAGATCTTGCAAATACACAGCTTTTAGAGGATAGCGATTTAGTTAAATTGCTTGGCTATCCAGGGCAAACGAGCTTAGAAGAAAGTGTGACACCGAGGGGATACCGAATCGCAAGCAAAATTTCTCGTGTTCCACCACTTATCATTGAAAATTTAATTAATCGATTTAAAACATTGCAAGGTGTTTGTCGTGCAACTATTAATGAATTGGATGATGTGGAAGGAATTGGGGAAGTTAGGGCGAAGAAAATACGAGAGGGCCTAAAAAGAATTCAAGAGCATCTCTATATGAGTAGACACAATTAAGAATATTACATTGATTCCATAATATAACGACACTAGAACATTTTTGGTATATGATATGGTATATTGGTAAATAAAACTATTTACAAAAAAACACGTCCGCTTTTGCATTCGGCGTTTTGATTAGCAAAACAATGGTTAATAATGAGTAGGAGGTGGTTGGATGTTAAAACGGATCGTACAGCTCTTCTTTTTAGTGATCGGGGGAGCGTTAGGGATTTACTTAATCCCAAAAGTTATTAATGTATTAGACATCGGTGCTGTTCCTTTATTGGAGGGATCGTATGTTCGCGCAATTATTGGTGCAATTATTTTATTTTTAACAACATTTTGGCTTGTAGATTATATTGTTCAACTTATTAAGCATATTGAAGAGGCACTTGTAAAGGCGCCTGTAGCAGATGTTTTATTTGGTACATTAGGGTTGATCTCTGGTCTTATTGTTGCATATTTAATTTTAATACCAATTCGTGAATTTACAATTCCAGTTATTAGCACAGTGTTGCAAGTGTTCTTTACTCTTTTACTTGGGTATTTAGGATTCCAAGTAGGATTTAAAAAGAGGAATGAATTGCTAGGGTTATTTACATTACCCCAACGCGGAGGTAAGAAGAAAAACAATAGTGAGAACGAAGAGGTAGAGGTAGAAAAATCTACAACTCATTGGAAAATTCTCGATACGAGTGTAATTATTGATGGACGTATTGCTGATATTTGCCAAACGAAGTTTTTAGAAGGAACAATTGTGATTCCACAATTCGTATTAGAAGAGCTTCAGCATATTGCCGATTCTTCCGATGCTTTAAAGCGTAATCGTGGCCGCAGAGGATTAGACATTTTAAATCGTATTCAAAAAGAGATGCCAATTCCGGTAGAAATTTATGAAGGCGATTTCGAGGATATCCAAGAAGTGGATAGCAAACTTGTAAAGTTAGCGAAAGTCACTGGTGGAACTGTAGTAACGAATGATTTCAACTTAAATAAAGTTTCTGAATTACAAGGAGTAACCGTGTTAAACATTAATGATTTAGCAAATGCAATTAAACCAGTTGTGCTCCCTGGTGAAGAATTAAGTGTTTATGTTGTGAAAGATGGTAAAGAACAAAATCAAGGTGTTGCATACTTAGATGATGGCACGATGATTGTAGTAGAAGACGGTAGAGAATATGTCGGCTCGCAACTTAATGTACTTGTTACGAGTGTGTTGCAAACATCGGCTGGTCGTATGATTTTCGCCAAACGTAAATTATTAGAAAAAGCATTATAAGTAGAGGATTATTAATATGTATACATTAATTATTCCAGCAGCGGGACAAGGAAAACGGATGGGTGCTGACAAAAATAAGTTATTCTTACTTATAAATGAAGTGCCGATTATTGTGCATACATTACGTGCTTTTGAAAAAGATAGAGCATGCAAAAGTATTATTATGGCAATTAACGAAGAAGAACGCCCGTATTTTGAGGAGTTAATGCAGAAGTACCCAGTTGAAAAACAGGTGCAATTTATTCAAGGCGGGGCTGAAAGGCAAGATAGCGTATATAATGCGCTTCAGCATGTGAGCGGAGTTGAGTATGTTCTCGTACACGATGGTGCGCGCCCGTTCGTAACGAATAAAATGATACAAGATGTATTAACTACAGCAGAAAAATATGGAGCCTCCATTTGTGCAGTGCCAGTAAAGGATACCATTAAGAAAGTAGAACAGGGTGTTGTTGTTGAAACGGTAGAACGTTCTCAGCTTAAAGCCGTTCAAACACCGCAAGGATTTTCTGTTCCTCTTTTATTAGAGGCTCATAGAAGTGCAAAGCAAAGTTGTTTTCTTGGTACAGATGATGCAAGTCTCGTAGAACGTGTAGGGAAGCAAGTAGGTGTAGTAGAGGGGAGTTACTATAATATTAAAGTGACTACTCCAGAGGATTTACTAATTGCTGAAAGTTTCCTTCATGTTCAGAAGAAATAGAAGTGATGGTATTATAGTAAAGAAAAGCTCGGCAGTTGCCGAGCTTTTCTTTATAGGGATAGCAATATAATATAGAATTCATAAAGTAGTTTAGATTGAGGAGGATGTAAAGAATGTTTCGAATTGGACAAGGTTTTGATGTACATGAATTTGCGGAAGGTAGACCGTTAATTATCGGCGGAATTACAATTCCTCATGAAAAAGGATTAATCGGTCACTCGGATGCAGATGTATTGTTACATACGATTGCTGACGCGTGTTTAGGAGCAATTGCAGCAGGAGATATTGGAAAACATTTTCCTGATACAGATCCTGCCTTTAAAGATGCGGATTCAGCTGTATTGTTACAAAAGGTTTGGGAATTTGTGCGTGAACAAGGTTATGAGCTAGGGAACCTAGATTGTACAATTATTGCCCAAAGGCCAAAAATGGCACCGCATATTGAAAGCATGCGTAAACGCATTAGTGAACTATTAGAAACGTCTATTGATAATATTAATGTAAAGGCAACAACAACAGAAAAATTAGGATTTACAGGTAGAGAAGAAGGGATTGCTTCTCAAGCGGTTGTTTTATTACAGAAAAAATAGTGGTTTTTAATTCGTAAGATGGATAATCACGTTTTTTTGGTGTACAATTATAGAATGTGTTGACATTAAGATTGGAAGGTGTACCAATTATGGAAAAGCAAGTGAGAGTGCGCTATGCGCCAAGTCCAACAGGACACTTACATATCGGAAATGCGCGTACGGCATTATTTAATTATTTATTTGCTCGTCATCAAGATGGTAAGTTTATTATTCGTATTGAAGATACTGATGTAAAACGTAATGTTGCTGGTGGAGAAGAAAGCCAATTAAAATACTTGAAATGGCTCGGTATGGACTGGGATGAAGGTGTTGATGTTGGTGGTGAATTCGGACCATATCGTCAAACAGAGCGTTTAGATCTTTATAAAAAATTATATGTAGATTTATTAGAGCGTGGTTTAGCTTACAAATGTTATATGACAGAAGAAGAGCTAGAAGCAGAGCGTGAAGGTCAAATCGCTCGTGGTGAAACACCGCGTTATGCAGGAAATCACCGTGATTTAACTGAAGCGCAAACGAAAGAGTTTGAGGCTGAAGGCCGCATTCCAAGCATTCGCTTCCGTGTACCAACTGATCGCGATTACACGTTTAAAGATATCGTAAAAGATGAAGTTGCATTCCATTCAAATGATTTTGGCGATTTCGTTATCGTGAAAAAAGATGGAATTCCAACTTATAACTTTGCGGTAGCAGTAGATGATCACTTAATGGAAATTACACACGTACTTCGTGGTGATGATCATATTTCAAACACGCCAAAACAAATGATGATTTATGAAGCTTTCGGTTGGGATATTCCGGAGTTCGGTCATATGACTTTAATTGTAAATGAAAGCCGTAAAAAGCTAAGTAAGCGTGACGAATCTATTATTCAATTTATTGAGCAATATAAAGAGCTTGGGTATCTTCCAGAAGCAATCTTTAACTTTATTGCACTATTAGGTTGGTCACCAGTAGGAGAAGAAGAAATTTTCTCTCAAGATGAGTTTATCAAAATGTTTGATGCAGCTCGTTTATCAAAATCACCTGCATTATTTGATTCTCAAAAACTAAAATGGATGAACAACCAATATATGAAAAAACAAGATTTAGATGCGGTTGTTGAACTAAGCTTACCGCATTTAGTGAAAGCGGGCCGCGTAGGTGAAAACTTAAGCGAACAAGAACAAGTTTGGGTTCGTGATGTAATTGCTTTATATCATGACCAAATGAGTTTTGGAGCTGAAATTGTAGAGCTTTCTGAAATGTTCTTTAAAGATCATGTTGATCATGAAGAAGAAGGACAAGAAGTATTGAAAGGTGAACAAGTACCTGAAGTACTTCGTACATTTGCCGATCAATTAGAAGCTCTAGAAGCAATGGAGCCAGCAGCAGTTAAGGCGGCTATTAAAGCAGTTCAAAAGGAAACAGGACATAAAGGTAAAAATTTATTTATGCCAATCCGTGTTGCTACTACTGGACAAACACATGGTCCAGAACTTCCTAATGCGATTGCTCTTCTTGGAAAAGAAAAGGTTTTAAATCGTATTCAAAAAGTAATTGGTTAACATTTTCTAGGTTTAGCAATATAATAAGTATACCTAAAATCTAATAAGGAAAAGCGACGAGAAGGAGAAGTAGAAAATCAGGCTTTTTACAGAGAGAACCACCCTTAGGCTGGAAGTGGTTTATAAGCGGATTTTTGAAATGCCCCTTCGAGTCTTCTGTTGAACAGCGAAGTATTTCGCGGAACGTCTTAGGGCGCAAAGTAAACAGAAGCGGTGTAAACCGTTATCATGGATGAGTTTGAGGCTTCTTTAGCCTAAACAGAGTGGAACCGCGCTTAAAAGGCGTCTCTGTCTATATGACAGAGGCGTCTTTTTTTTTATACCATGTAAATGGGTGTGAGTATAAGTATTATCCCCTTGTATAAAGATTTAGGGGTAAGTGGGGAGTTAGGGGATTTAGTTCACTCGAAAAAAGCAGCCCATAAAGGGGAGGGAACATCGATGTTTAAGAGGCTTCGGGAAGATATTGAAGTCGTTTTTGAACAGGATCCAGCGGCACGAAGTTATTTCGAAGTCATTTTAACTTACTCTGGATTACATGCAGTTTGGGCCCATCGAATTGCACATGCTTTTTATAAAAGGAATTTTTTCTTTATGGCACGTTGGATTTCGCAGGTTAGTCGTTTTTTTACTGGCATTGAGATTCATCCAGGAGCAACTATTGGTCGTCGTTTTTTCATTGATCATGGAATGGGGGTTGTAATTGGAGAAACGTGTGAAATTGGCGAAAATGTAACAATTTATCAAGGTGTCACATTAGGTGGTACAGGTAAAGAAAAAGGAAAGAGGCACCCTACAATTCAGGATAATGTATTAATTGCAACAGGTGCTAAAGTACTAGGCTCTATTACTGTTGGAGAGAATTCTAAAATTGGAGCAGGGTCTGTCGTGTTAAAGGAAGTTCCTGCGCATTCTACAGTTGTAGGTATACCTGGCCGAGTCGTTATTCAAAATGGAGTAAAGATTGGTCAAGAATTAAATCATTCTGATCTTCCAGATCCAATTTTTGATAAATTAAAGGTTATGGAAGCAGAACTTGATAAATTGAGAAAGCAACTCGAAGTGAAGGTAGAAAGGAAGGATAAAAATGACTATTCACATTTATAATACGTTAACGCGTCAAAAAGAAGAGTTTATGCCATTAGAAGAAAATAAGGTAAAGATGTATGTGTGCGGACCTACAGTTTATAACTACATTCATATCGGGAATGCGAGACCGCCTATGGTGTTCGATACAGTACGTCGTTATTTAGAATATAAAGGATATGAAGTGCAGTATGTATCTAACTTTACTGACGTGGATGATAAATTAATTAAGGCAGCAAATGAATTAGGCGAAGATGTGCCAACAATTGCTGACCGTTTTGTTGAAGCGTACTTTGAAGATGTAACGGCGCTAGGTTGCAAACATGCAACGGTTCATCCACGTGTAACGGAAAATATGGATATCATTATTGAATTTATTCAAGAACTTGTGAATAAAGGGTATGCATATGAATCAGAAGGTGATGTGTACTTTAAAACGAAAGAATTCGAAGGTTACGGTAAATTATCACATCAACCGATTGCAGACTTACGTCACGGTGCACGTATTGAAGTAGGAGAAAAGAAACAAGACCCTCTTGACTTTGCTTTATGGAAAGCTGCGAAAGAAGGAGAAATCTTCTGGGAAAGCCCTTGGGGGAAAGGACGCCCAGGGTGGCATATTGAATGCTCGGCAATGGCACGTAAATATTTAGGGGATACAATTGATATTCATGCTGGTGGTCAAGATTTAGCATTTCCTCATCATGAAAATGAAATTGCGCAGTCTGAGGCGTTGACAGGAAAAACATTTGCACGTTATTGGATGCATAATGGATATATTAATATTAATAACGAGAAGATGTCTAAGTCGCTTGGAAACTTCATTTTAGTTCACGATATCATTAAACAATATGATCCGCAGCTAATCAGGTTCTTTATGCTATCGGTACATTACCGTCACCCAATTAACTTTAGCGAAGATTTATTGCAAAGTACTAATAATGGATTAGAAAGAATTAAAACAGCTTACGGTAACTTAAAGCATCGTATGGAAAGTAGTACAGATTTAACGGACCATAATGAAAAATGGTTAGCTGAAATGGAAAAGTTCCAGATTGCATTCGAAGAAGCGATGGATGATGATTTCAATACGGCTAATGCGATTACTGAATTATATAACGTAGCAAATCACGCAAATCAATATTTGTTAGAAGAACATACTTCTAAAGTTGTAATTGAAGCGTATGTAAAACAACTTGAAACATTATTTAGTATTTTAGGATTAGAATTAGCACAAGAAGAGTTGCTTGATGAAGAAATTGAAGCACTAATCCAAAAGCGTATTGAAGCTCGTCAAAATCGTGACTTCGCATTATCTGATCAAATTCGTGATGATTTAAAAGGACGTAATATTATTTTAGAAGATACCGCTCAAGGTACAAGATGGAAAAGAGGATAAGAATGATTGATGCAAAGCAATTGAACAGCTTAGCGTTAGCATATATGGGTGATGCGGTATATGAACAATATATCCGCTATCACCTCCTTCAAAAAGGGAAAGTTCGCCCTAATCAATTACATCGCTTAGGGACGAGCTTTGTTTCGGCAAAAGCACAGGCGAAAGTTGTTTATCATTTATTAGAGACGGCATTTTTGACAGAAGAGGAAGAGGCTGTATTAAGAAGAGGGCGTAATGCGAATTCGGGTACTGTTCCGAAAAATACAGATGTACAAACATATCGACATAGTACAGCCTTTGAAGCGCTAATTGGTTATCATCACTTGTTGAATAATCGTGAAAGATTGGACGAGATTGTATATAAGGCGATTGACGTTTTGGAAGAAAAGGAAGGGAGCACATCATCATGAGTAGTGAATATATTATCGGGCGTAACCCTGTAATTGAAGCTTTAAGAGCGGGGCGAGATATTAATAAAATTTTGGTAGCGGAAGGTGCTGCCAAAGGACAAGTGCAGATTGTACTAGCATTAGCAAAAGAGAATAAGGTTATTTTACAACACGCACCAAAGAAGAAATTAGATCAATTGGTTGAGGGAAATCATCAAGGTGTAATTGCTCAAGTAGCTGCATATCAATATGCTGAGTTAGAGGATTTGTTTAAATTAGCAGAAAAACGTAATGAAGATCCGTTCTTCTTAATTTTAGATGAAATTGAAGACCCACATAACTTAGGTTCCATTATGCGTACTGCGGATGCAACAGGGGCTCATGGGGTTATTATTCCGAAAAGAAGAGCGGTGGGACTTACCGCGGCAGTTGCGAAAGCATCGACTGGGGCAATTGAATATATTCCTGTTGCACGTGTAACAAATTTATCACGTACAATTGATGAGTTAAAAGAACGTGGACTTTGGATTGCTGGTACAGATGCCAAAGGGAAAACAGATTACCGTAATTTAGATGGTAATATGCCAATCGGACTAGTAATTGGTAGTGAAGGAAAAGGTATGAGTCGTATTATTGGTGAAAAGTGTGATTTCCTAATTACTTTACCGATGGTTGGTAAAGTTACATCCTTAAATGCTTCAGTAGCCGCAAGTTTGTTAATGTATGAGGTATATCGTAAACGTCACGAAATTGGTAAATAAAAAATGGACGATATTTTAATCGTTGACGGTTACAACATTATCGGGGCTTGGGGAGACTTGAAGAAACTACGGGATGTAGATTTACAATCATCAAGGGACGCACTTATTGATAAGATGGCGGATTATCAAGGCTATACAGGCACAAAGGTAATGATTGTCTTTGATGCCTATACAGTCCATGGTATTGAAAAAAAGATGAAACAATCGCGGGTGGAAGTAATATTCACGAGAAAAAATCAAACTGCAGATGAAAAGATAGAACAACTTGCGATTGAGCTTAGGAATATAAATACACAAATATACGTTGCAACTTCGGATTATACGGAGCAATGGATTATATTTGCGCAAGGTGCACTTCGAAAATCTGCGCGTGAATTAGAGTTAGAAGTGCAAGCGATGGAACAACAAGTTAGAAGGCGTACAAAAGACACGAAAGAACAGCAACCCGCCATGCGAAAGATATTTAGTAAAGATATTACAGAAAAATTAGAAAAATTAAGACGAGGAGAGCGTTGAAGCATTGACGCTCTTTATCTTTTTACTGTATAATATTGCTAAATATATAGCGGTCGGAGGGATCAAGGTGGAAGCAGGCTTCGTAAGTGTAGGCGACGTTACATTTCGTGATTTAGAGGATGAGGCAATTGTTGAGTTAGTTCGAAAAGGTAATACTGACGCTCTAGAGTATTTAATTCACAAATATAAGAACTTTGTTCGCGCGAAATCAAGATCTTATTTCTTAGTGGGTGCCGATCGAGAAGATATTGTTCAAGAAGGCATGATTGGATTGTTTAAAGCCATTCGTGATTATAAAGGGGACAAGCTGTCTTCGTTCAAAGCATTTGCTGAACTGTGTATCACTCGACAAATTATTACCGCTATTAAAACAGCAACAAGGCAAAAGCATATTCCATTAAATTCGTATGTGTCTTTAGACAAGCCAATTTACGATGAGGAATCTGATCGAACACTATTAGATGTTATTTCGGAATCGAAAGTAACTGATCCAGAAGAGATGATCATAAGTCAGGAAGAATATACAGACATAGAATCAAAAATATCTGAATTATTAAGCGATTTAGAAAGAAAAGTGCTCTCTTTATACTTAGATGGTCGTTCCTATCAAGAAATTTCAGAACAGTTAAACAGGCATGTGAAATCTATTGATAACGCATTACAGCGTGTAAAAAGGAAATTAGAAAGATATATGGAGATGAGAGAGAGTACAACTTTAAATTCATAGCAAGTGCCGCAGGTGTAAAATAATTCACCTGTTTTCTTTTTGCGAAGAGAGTGAAAGTCATGACATTGACATTATCTTTTGTTGTATGATACATTTTTAGGGACATAATGTCACAAGGTTGGTGTAACTAATGAGGAAAAAAGTTGTACTCTCATGTGAAGAGTGTAAAAATCGAAACTACTCTACGATGAAAGATACGAGCTCAGTAGAGCGACTTGAGATAAAGAAGTTTTGTAAAACATGCAATAAGCATACAGTTCACAAAGAAACAAAATAAATAATTGAAATAATACACTGGAGGTCCCGTAGATGCGTTTAACGAACTTTTTCGGCGATGTAGGTCGCGAAATGAAAAAAGTAAGTTGGCCTAAAAAAGATGAATTACTCCGTTCAACAACGACTGTTATCGCGACAGTTGTGTTCTTTGCGATTTTCTTCGCAGTAGTTGATATGGGCATTTCTTCTTTAATTCGGTTAATTCTTGGTTAATTCTTGAATAAGAAGCACTTATCCATGATATAATGTTATTTATAAGAACTGTGTAAAAGCCCGGTGAACGGGTTTTTTCATTTGCGCAAAAAAATGTACGTCAGGGAGGGAAGGACGCTCGTCCTAAATGAATGGAAAAAAGTTGGTATGTTGTCCATACTTATTCTGGATATGAAAATAAAGTAAAGGCAAACCTAGAGAAACGTGTAGAATCAATGGGTATGCAAGATAAAATTTTCCGTGTTGTTGTCCCGGAAGAAGTAGAAGTAGAAATGAAAAATGGTAAAGAAAAAATAACAAAAAGAAAAGTGTTCCCAGGTTACGTATTAGTAGAACTAATCATGACTGACGACTCTTGGTATGTTGTTCGTAATACGCCAGGTGTAACAGGTTTTGTCGGTTCTTCTGGTTCAGGATCTAAACCATCGCCTCTATTAGAAGAGGAAGTTGTTACCATCATGAAGCATATGGGAATGGACAATGAAGTGGTTGATTTCGAATTTGAACTTCATGAAACAGTGCGTGTAAATGAAGGGCCATTCGCGGATTATACAGGTGCGATTGAAGAAATTGATGTGGAAAAGAAAAAAGTTAGCGTGCTTGTAGACATGTTTGGTCGCGAGACTCCGGTTGAACTTGATTTCCATCAAATTGAAAAATTATAAAATGAAACTTGAAATGAATTGTAAAAAGTGATAATATCTTTTAAGTCAGTACGTCTTCGGTAACGGAGACGTTTTTTGAAAAAGATTTTATCATTATGATAAAATATGAAGTGGGAGGGCAAATCACTGCCCAATTGACCACATCACGGACTTAAGGAGGTGTGTCTCGTGGCTAAAAAGGTAATTAAAATGGTAAAACTTCAGATTCCTGCAGGTAAAGCTAATCCAGCTCCACCGGTTGGTCCAGCATTAGGACAAGCAGGTGTTAACATCATGGGCTTCTGTAAAGAGTTTAACGCTCGTACAGCTGATCAAGCTGGTCTTATCATCCCTGTTGAAATTACGGTATTTGAGGACCGTTCATTCACTTTCATTACTAAAACTCCTCCTGCTGCTGTTCTTCTTAAGAAAGTAGCTGGTATTGAGTCTGGTTCTGGTGAACCAAACCGTAATAAAGTGGCAACTGTTAAGCGTGATAAAGTACGCGAAATCGCTGAAACTAAAATGCCTGACCTAAACGCTGCTAGCGTAGAAGCTGCAATGCGTATGGTTGAAGGTACTGCGCGCAGTATGGGCATCGTTATCGAAGACTAATTCGATTTGTTTTTTGTAAAAAAGGTTGCGGGTCTGGAATTCCAATTCGCAACCTTTATTATCGTAAATGATTATTGTTTTTAAATAAATGGATGGGCGCACATCCTCGGGGGTTCTCGGAATGAAGGCGTAAACGTGGGAGGTTATTCCGCTAAAACCACATTCAAGGAGGAAACAAACATGGCTAAAAGAGGTAAAAAGTACGTAGAAGCTGCAAAGCTTGTTGATCGTGCATCTGCTTACTCTGCAACAGAAGCAGTAGAATTAGTAAAGAAAACAAACACAGCTAAATTTGATGCAACTGTAGAAGCTGCATTCCGTTTAGGTGTTGACCCTAAGAAAGCTGACCAACAAATTCGTGGTGCAGTTGTTCTTCCACACGGTACTGGTAAAGTACAACGTGTATTAGTATTCGCTAAAGGCGAAAAAGCAAAAGAAGCTGAAGCTGCTGGCGCTGAATTCGTAGGCGATGCTGATTACATCGGTAAAATCCAAAAAGGTTGGTTCGACTTCGATGTAGTAGTAGCGACTCCTGACATGATGGGTGAAGTTGGTAAACTTGGTCGTGTATTAGGACCTAAAGGTTTAATGCCAAACCCTAAAACTGGAACAGTTACTTTCGATGTAACTAAAGCTGTTAACGAAATCAAAGCTGGTAAAGTTGAATACCGCGTTGATAAAGCTGGTAACATCCACGTTCCAATCGGTAAAGTATCTTTCGAAGATGCTAAATTAGTAGAAAACTTCAAAACAATTGCTGACACGCTACAAAAAGCTAAGCCAGCTGCTGCAAAAGGTACTTACATGAAGAACGCAACTGTTGCTTCTACAATGGGACCTGGCGTACGCGTAGACGTTTCTACACTTGCGTAAAAATTGGAAGTTGACTTCATAAAGAAGTTTTAATATAATCATTTATGTTGTGAATTTTAATAGTGTACCGTAGACAGTAGGTGTCGATTCGACTTAATTTCCTACCTAGGTGTTAATATACGAAGCGGAATCTTTTTTCTGTGACTATATGCCTCCATGTCTACAAGTTGGGCATGGAGGTTTTTAGTGCACTTTCGGTACATCTTCTATATAATCTACAGGAGGTGTAATAACATGAGCAAAGTAATCGAAACTAAACAACAAGTTGTAACTGAAATCGCTGAAAAACTTCGCGCGAGTAAATCTACAATCGTTGTTGACTACCGTGGTTTAACAGTTTCTGAAGCAACAGAATTACGTAAAAACTTACGTGAAGCTGGCGTTGAGTTCAAAGTTTACAAAAACTCTTTAACTCGTCGTGCTGCAGAGTCTGCTGAAATGGCTGAGTTAAACGAATTCTTAACAGGACCAAACGCAATCGCGTTCAGTAACGAGGATGTAGTTGCTCCTGCGAAAGTATTAAACGACTTCGCTAAAAATCATGAAGCTTTAGAAATTAAAGCTGGCGTAATCGAAGGTAAACTTGTAACACTTGATGAGGTTAAAGCTATCGCTACTCTTCCATCACGTGAAGGCTTACTTTCTATGCTTCTTAGCGTTCTTCAAGCTCCAATCCGTAACCTTGCACTTGCTACTAAAGCAGTTGCAGATCAAAAGGAAGAGCAAGGCGCTTAATTTTTTAAAAGATAATTACTTGTTATCTATAAAACAATACAAACCTATTTAAGGGAGGATATTTACAATGACTAAAGAACAAATCATTGAAGCAGTTAAATCTATGACTGTATTAGAACTTAACGACTTAGTAAAAGCTATCGAGGAAGAATTCGGCGTAACTGCTGCTGCTCCTGTAGCTGTAGCTGGTGGCGCTGGTGAAGCTGCTGCTGAGCAAACTGAATTTGACGTAGTACTTGCAAGTGCTGGCGCTCAAAAAATCAAAGTTATCAAAGCTGTACGTGAAATCACTGGTCTTGGCTTAAAAGAAGCTAAAGAATTAGTTGACAACACTCCAAAAGCAATCAAAGAAGGCGTTACTAAAGAGGAAGCTGAAGAAATGAAAGCTAAACTTGAAGAAGTTGGCGCTGCTGTAGAAGTTAAGTAATTAACTTTTGGTGCTTAAAAAAAAGCTCGCTCTCATGCGAGCTTTTTTTTTAACTGTAAAGAAAAGAGGTGGCCATATGGCAGACCATTATTTTTCTAACGACCCTTCTAGTAAAAGTGATCGTAAACGATGGGAAGTTACACTTCGTGAATCTCGATTTACTTTTTTATCTGACCATGGGGTGTTCTCGAAAAACGAAGTGGACTTTGGTTCTCGTCTTTTAATTGAAGCGTTTCAAATGCCAGATGTTAAAGGTAATGTGTTAGACGTAGGATGTGGGTACGGTCCAATCGGTCTGTCGTTAGCGAAAGAGTTTCAAAATCGTGAAATTCACATGGTGGATGTGAATGAAAGGGCCTTGGGACTTGCAAAAGAAAATGCCGCTAATAACAGAATTGAAAATATACGTATTTTGCAAAGTAGTGTCTATGAAAATGTAGATGGCAAGTATGCTGTTATTCTATCTAATCCTCCAATTCGTGCTGGTAAAGATATCGTGCATGAGATTTTAGAAAATGCTGTGGAGTATTTAGTTTCAGGTGGAGAATTGTGGATTGTTATTCAAAAGAAACAAGGTGCGCCATCTGCGCTGAAAAAACTAGAAGAAGTATTTTCTGAAGTTGAAGTTGTAGAAAAGAAAAAAGGATATTATATCATAAAATCAAAAAAGCGTTGACGGTTATTTTTGGCTATGTTAACATTATACAATGCCAATATATGATTTTCTGCGTTGAGAAAGATGTATATTTTTGCTTCTCTTGGAAAAGATAGTAAAATCAGCAGATTATGAAACAGAATGATGGTTTTCTTATAGAAGCCATTTTTCTTTTTTGAGCAGGTAGAAAGACTCAACGTATCTATCTTTAAGAGAAAAAAACTACGCTAATAGCAGTAGTTGTATTTATTTGTGATTTTGCACAAATTTTTTTGTGCATTTATAATACTCATGATTTGAGGGGTGAAGCAGTTGACAGGTCAACTAGTTCAATACGGACGCCACCGCCAACGAAGAAGTTATGCCCGTATTAGTGAAGTATTAGAGTTACCAAATCTTATCGAAATTCAAACCTCTTCTTATCAGTGGTTTCTTGATGAGGGTTTGCGAGAAATGTTCCAGGACATTTCTCCGATCGAAGACTTTACGGGAAATCTATCGCTTGAATTTATCGACTACAGCTTAGGTGAACCTAAATACTCTGTAGAAGAATGCAAAGAGCGTGATGTGACGTATGCAGCACCACTTCGTGTAAAAGTGCGTCTAATCAACAAAGAAACTGGTGAAGTAAAAGAACAAGATGTGTTCATGGGAGATTTCCCACTCATGACAGAGACTGGAACATTCGTAATTAACGGTGCAGAACGTGTTATCGTTTCCCAGTTAGTTCGCTCTCCAAGCGTATACTATAGTGGCAAAGTGGATAAAAACGGAAAACGTGGTTTTACTGCTACTGTAATTCCAAACCGCGGAGCTTGGTTAGAGTATGAAACAGATGCTAAGGATGTTGTATATGTGCGTATTGACCGTACGCGTAAACTTCCTGTAACTGTTTTGTTACGCGCATTAGGGTTTGGCTCTGATCAAGAAATCACCGAGCTTTTAGGTGATAACGAATACTTAAGCAATACGTTAGAAAAAGACAACACAGATAGCACAGAAAAAGCATTGCTTGAAATTTATGAGCGTCTACGCCCTGGTGAACCACCAACAGTAGAAAATGCAAAGAGCTTACTTGTGTCTCGTTTCTTTGATCCGAAGCGCTACGATTTAGCAAATGTAGGTCGCTATAAGATCAACAAAAAGCTACACATTAAAAACAGATTGTTTAACCAACGTTTAGCTGAAACACTGGTGGATCCAGAAACTGGTGAAATTTTAGCGGCAGAAGGAACAGTCTTAGATCGTCGTACACTGGATCGCATTCTACCTTACTTAGAGAAAAACATTGGATTCAAAACAGCGAAACCAATGGGCGGAGTGGTAGCAGGCGATGTTGAGCTGCAATCTATTAAGATTTATGCTCCAGAATCAGAAGGCGAACGATCTATAAACGTAATTGGGAATGCAAATATTACTCGTGATATAAAACACATCACACCAGGTGATATTCTTGCTTCTATTAGCTACTTCTTTAACTTGCTATATAAAGTAGGGGATACAGATGATATTGACCACCTAGGAAATCGTCGTCTGCGCTCTGTAGGAGAGTTACTACAAAACCAATTCCGTATCGGTCTTTCTCGTATGGAACGTGTTGTTCGTGAGAGAATGTCGATCCAAGATACAAATGCAATTACACCACAAGCGTTAATTAACATTCGCCCGGTTATTGCATCTATTAAAGAGTTCTTCGGAAGTTCTCAGTTATCTCAGTTCATGGATCAAACAAACCCATTAGCAGAGTTAACTCACAAACGAAGACTATCTGCATTAGGACCCGGTGGTTTAACGCGTGAGCGCGCAGGCTTTGAAGTACGTGACGTTCACTACTCTCACTATGGTCGTATGTGTCCAATCGAAACACCAGAGGGACCAAACATCGGTTTGATCAACTCATTATCTTCGTTTGCGAAAGTAAATGAGTTTGGTTTCATTGAAACACCATACCGTCGTGTTGATCCAGAATCTGGTCTTGTAACAGGGCAGGTTGATTATTTAACAGCAGATGAAGAAGATAACTATGTTGTAGCCCAAGCGAATATGAAATTATCTGAAGTAGGGGAATTCCTTGATGAAGATATCGTAGCTCGTTTCCGTGGTGAAAACATTGTCACAAATAAAGAACGCATCGATTACATGGATGTATCTCCAAAACAAGTAGTGTCGGCAGCGACAGCTTGTATTCCGTTCTTAGAAAACGATGACTCTAACCGCGCACTTATGGGAGCAAACATGCAACGTCAGGCGGTTCCGTTAATGAATCCGGAATCTCCGATTGTAGGTACAGGTATGGAGTACGTATCAGCAAAAGACTCAGGTGCTGCAGTAATCTGTAAACACCCTGGTGTTGTTGAACGCGTAGAAGCACGTGAAGTTTGGGTACGTCGCTATGTAGACGTTGACGGTCAAACAGTAAAAGGCGACTTAGATCGCTACAAAATGCAAAAATTCATTCGTTCTAACCAAGGAACTTGCTACAACCAACGTCCAATCGTAAGTGTTGGAAATGAAGTTGTAAAAGGTGAAATCCTTGCGGATGGTCCTTCTATGGAATTAGGCGAACTAGCACTTGGACGTAACGTGCTTGTTGGCTTCATGACTTGGGACGGTTATAACTACGAGGATGCGATCATTATGAGTGAGCGCCTTGTAAAAGATGATGTGTACACTTCTATTCATATTGAAGAATATGAGTCAGAAGCTCGTGATACGAAGCTTGGACCAGAAGAAATTACACGTGACATTCCAAACGTTGGGGAAGATGCATTACGTAACCTTGACGAGCGCGGTATCATTCGCGTTGGTGCGGAAGTAAAAGATGGAGATTTACTTGTTGGTAAAGTAACACCTAAAGGTGTAACAGAATTAACAGCTGAAGAACGTCTATTACACGCTATCTTTGGAGAGAAAGCACGTGAAGTACGTGATACATCACTACGTGTACCACACGGTGGTGGCGGTATTATCTTAGACGTAAAAGTATTCAACCGTGAAGATGGCGATGAATTGCCACCAGGCGTGAATCAACTTGTACGTGCATATATCGTTCAAAAACGTAAAATTTCTGAAGGTGATAAGATGGCCGGTCGTCATGGTAACAAAGGTGTTATTTCCCGTATTTTACCGGAAGAAGATATGCCTTATTTACCAGATGGTACGCCAATCGATATCATGTTAAACCCATTAGGGGTACCATCTCGTATGAATATCGGTCAGGTATTAGAGCTTCATCTTGGTATGGCAGCAAGATACCTTGGTATTCACATTGCAACACCGGTATTCGATGGTGCTCGTGAGGAAGATGTATGGGGCACAATTGAAGAAGCTGGTATGGCAAATGACGCGAAAACAGTCCTGTATGACGGACGTACTGGTGAGCCATTCGATAACCGCGTATCTGTTGGTGTCATGTATATGATCAAACTTGCGCACATGGTTGACGATAAACTTCATGCTCGTTCTACTGGACCATACTCACTTGTAACGCAGCAACCTCTTGGAGGTAAAGCTCAGTTCGGTGGACAGCGTTTCGGTGAGATGGAGGTTTGGGCACTTGAAGCTTATGGTGCTGCTTATACTCTTCAAGAAATCTTGACAGTGAAGTCTGATGATGTTATTGGACGTGTTAAGACGTATGAAGCAATTGTTAAAGGTGAAAATGTTCCAGAACCAGGCGTTCCTGAATCATTCAAAGTATTGATTAAAGAACTGCAAAGTTTAGGTATGGACGTTAAAATGATGTCTATCAACGATACAGAAATTGAAATGCGTGATACGGAAGATGACGATGATCATCAATCAGCAGATAAATTGAATGTTGAAGTTGAGACAACTAAGGAATAATTGGGATAACCTGTAGACTAAAAGGGAGGTAGGCCCCTTGATAGATGTAAATAACTTTGAATATATGAAGATTGGACTTGCTTCACCTGACAAGATTCGTTCTTGGTCATACGGTGAAGTTAAGAAACCAGAAACAATTAACTATCGTACGTTAAAGCCTGAAAAAGATGGCTTGTTCTGTGAGCGTATTTTCGGACCACAAAAGGACTGGGAATGTCATTGCGGAAAATATAAACGTGTACGTTATAAAGGTGTAGTTTGTGATCGATGTGGCGTTGAAGTAACGCGTGCAAAAGTTCGTCGTGAACGTATGGGTCATATCGAATTAGCTGCTCCTGTATCTCATATTTGGTATTTCAAAGGTATCCCGAGCCGCATGGGACTTGTCTTAGACATGTCCCCTCGCGCGCTTGAAGAAGTAATTTATTTCGCTTCTTATGTTGTAACAGAAAGTGGAGATACACCACTTGATAAGAAGCAATTACTTTCTGAAAAAGAATACCGTGCATATCGTGATCGATATGGTAGCACATTCCATGCTGCTATGGGTGCAGAAGCGATTAAAAAACTACTGCAAGACATCGATTTAGATAAAGAAGTAGACTTCTTAAAAGAAGAATTAAAAACAGCACAAGGACAACGCCGTACTCGTGCTATTAAACGTCTAGAAGTATTAGAAGCATTCCGTAACTCTGGAAATCACCCATCTTGGATGATCTTAGATGTTCTTCCAGTTATCCCACCAGAACTACGCCCGATGGTACAGTTAGATGGTGGACGTTTTGCTACTTCTGATTTAAACGACTTATATCGTCGTGTAATTAACCGTAACAACCGTTTAAAACGTCTATTGGACTTAGGTGCACCAAGCATCATCGTTCAAAACGAAAAACGTATGTTACAAGAAGCTGTAGACGCATTAATCGATAATGGTCGCCGTGGCCGTCCAGTTACTGGACCAGGTAACCGTCCATTAAAATCACTATCTCACATGCTTAAAGGTAAACAAGGACGTTTCCGTCAAAACTTATTAGGTAAACGTGTTGACTACTCTGGCCGTTCTGTAATCGTTGTAGGACCGAACTTAAAGATGTACCAATGTGGATTGCCGAAAGAAATGGCGCTTGAATTGTTTAAACCTTTCGTTATGAAAGAGTTAGTTGGAAAAGGATTAGCACACAACATTAAGAGTGCTAAACGTAAAATCGAGCGTGTACACCCTGAAGTTTGGGACGTTTTAGAATCTGTGATCAAAGAGCATCCGGTACTTCTAAACCGTGCACCAACACTTCACCGTCTTGGTATCCAGGCGTTTGAACCTACATTAGTAGAAGGTCGTGCAATCCGTCTTCACCCACTTGTATGTACTGCATACAACGCGGACTTTGACGGTGACCAAATGGCGGTTCACGTTCCGTTATCATCAGAAGCACAAGCAGAAGCTCGTATTCTTATGTTAGCGGCACAAAACATCTTGAATCCAAAAGACGGAAAACCAGTTGTTACTCCATCTCAGGATATGGTATTAGGTAACTATTACTTAACACTTGAGCGCGAGGGTGCAATCGGTGAAGGTATGGTCTTCAAAGATGCAAACGAAGCAATACTTGCATACCAAAATGGATATGTACATCTGCACACACGTGTTGCAGTTGCTGCGAGTTCGGTAAATAATGTAACGTTTACTGAAGAGCAAAAGAGTAAGCTTCTATTAACAACAGTTGGTAAATTAATATTTAACGAAATCTTACCAGAGTCGTTCCCTTATATTAATGAACCAACAAACTCAAACCTTGAAAAAGAAACACCAGCGGAATATTTCGTTGAAAAAGGTGCGAACATTAAAGAAATTATTGCTAGTCGCGAAGAAGTGGCACCATTTAGCAAGAAAATCCTTGGTAATATCATTGCGGAAGTATTCAAACGTTTCCAAATTACAGAAACATCTCGCATGCTTGACCGTATGAAAAACTTAGGATTTAAATACTCTACAAAAGCTGGTATTACAGTTGGGGTATCAGACATTCTTGTATTAGGTGAAAAAGATGAAATTCTCCATGAAGCACAAGCAAAAGTAGATAATGTAATTAAACAATTCCGTCGTGGTTTAATCACGGAAGAAGAACGTTACGATCGCGTTATCTCTATTTGGAGTAATGCAAAAGATGTTATCCAAGGAAAACTGATGAAATCCTTGAATAAACGCAATCCAATCTTCATGATGAGTGATTCTGGTGCCCGTGGTAACGCATCGAACTTTACTCAGCTTGCTGGTATGCGTGGTCTGATGGCCAATCCATCTGGTCGTATCATTGAGCTTCCAATCAAATCAAGTTTCCGTGAAGGTTTAACAGTACTTGAATACTTCATCTCTACGCATGGTGCGCGTAAAGGTCTTGCCGATACAGCACTTAAAACTGCCGATTCTGGTTACTTAACACGTCGTCTTGTAGACGTTGCACAAGATGTAATTGTTCGTCAAGATGATTGTGGAACAGACCGTGGTTTACTAATTGGTGCGATTAAAGAGGGTAATGAAGTTATTGAGTCACTATATGATCGTCTTGTTGGACGTTTTGCAAGAAAAACTGTAAAACATCCTGAAACAGGTGAAGTATTAGTTAGTGAAAACCAATTAATTACTGAAGATATTGCTCATATTGTTGAAAAGTCGGGTGTTGAAACTGTAAACATTCGTTCAGCGTTTACGTGTAATACTCGCCACGGTGTATGTAAGAAGTGTTACGGTCGTAACTTAGCAACTGGTACAGACGTAGAAGTAGGAGAGGCGGTAGGTATTATCGCAGCTCAATCTATCGGTGAGCCAGGTACACAGTTAACGATGCGTACGTTCCATACAGGTGGGGTTGCCGGAGATGATATCACACAAGGTTTACCTCGTATCCAAGAGATCTTCGAAGCTCGTAATCCGAAAGGTCAGGCAGTTATCAGTGAAATCGACGGTGTTATCGCAGCGATCAACGATGTTAAAGATCGCCAAGAAGTAGTTGTACAGGGTGAAGTTGAAGCTCGTACGTATGCTATTCCTTACGGTGCTCGTCTGAAAGTAACTCTAGGACAGCCAATTAGCCACGGTAAAGAGTTAACAGAAGGTTCTATTGATCCGAAAGAATTACTAAAAGTAACGGACATTACAGCCGTTCAAGAATACTTATTACGTGAAGTTCAAAAAGTATACCGTATGCAAGGGGTAGAAATTGGTGACAAACACGTAGAAGTAATGGTACGTCAAATGCTACGTAAAGTGCGTGTAAGTGACGCGGGTGAAACAGATGTATTACCAGGAACATTACTAGATATCCATCAGTTTACTGATGCGAATGCGAAGGTGTTACTGAAAGGTAAACAACCAGCAACAGCTAGACCAGTTCTACTTGGTATTACTAAAGCTTCACTTGAAACTGATTCGTTCTTATCTGCAGCATCGTTCCAAGAAACAACTCGTGTTCTAACAGATGCAGCAATTAAGGGTAAACGCGATGAACTTCTAGGATTGAAAGAAAATGTTATTATCGGTAAGCTTGTTCCTGCTGGAACAGGTATGAATCGTTATCGCAAAGTGGATCTTGTAAAAATAACACAAGATAACATGAATGTAGAAAACGATGAAGTTTATGTGGAACAGTAAAATTTTCCGTCGTAAATTTTGTATAAAAACAGCTAATCCTAGTTGACATTGTATGAGTCAAAATGTTACTATAATCAAGGTTGCTCCTGAACGATGCTTTGGAGGATATTTATATGTCTTATCAAAAAGTGTCAAATGCTGAAAATGTAGTCGTTGGTCATAAACGAACATTGGAAGCAATCAAAGATGGTATAGTTAAAGAAGTTGTCATTGCGGAAGATGCTGATGTGAGATTAACTCACGTTATCATTCGTACTGCCTTGCAACATAACATACCCATAACCAAAGTTGAATCAGTTCGTAAGCTTGGAAAAGTTTCGGGGATTCAAGTGGGAGCTTCAGCAATAGGAATAATAAGTTAAAACTGTTTTTGTGAGGAGAGAGCATTTGCTCTTCCTTGCAAAAACTTTGTTTTCAACTAATAATGAACCACCTGGATATGTGGTCATACAAACATGCGAAGGGAGGATAATCAAATGCCTACTATTAACCAATTAGTGAGAAATGGTCGTACTGATAAAGTATGGAAGTCTAAATCACCTGCGTTAAACAAAGGTTTTAACTCTTTAAAGAAAAAATCAACTGATATCTCTGCACCTCAAAAACGTGGTGTATGTACTCGTGTTGGTACAATGACTCCGAAGAAACCGAACTCAGCGTTACGTAAATACGCTCGTGTACGTTTAACAAATGGTATTGAAGTTACAGCTTACATCCCAGGTATCGGTCATAACCTACAAGAGCATAGCGTAGTATTAATTCGCGGTGGTCGAGTAAAGGATTTACCAGGGGTACGTTACCACATCGTTCGTGGTGCGCTTGATACAGCTGGTGTTGACAAACGTATGCAAGGACGTTCTAAATATGGTACTAAGCGACCAAAACCTGCTAAAAAATAATAAACTTATAATGAAAGGAGGAACTCAATATGCCTCGTAAAGGACCTGTTGCGAAACGTGACGTGTTACCAGATCCAATGTACAATTCTAAACTTGTAACACGCCTAATCAACAAAATGATGGTTGACGGTAAAAAAGGTAAATCTCAAACAATTCTTTATAACGCTTTCGATATCGTTCGTGAACGTTCAGATAAAGAACCAATGGAAGTATTCGAGCAAGCTCTTAAGAACATCATGCCTGTTCTTGAAGTACGCGCTCGTCGTGTTGGTGGTGCTAACTACCAAGTTCCAGTTGAGGTTCGTCCAGAACGCCGTACAACTTTAGGTCTTCGCTGGTTAGTAAACTATGCTCGTCTTCGTGGTGAAAAAACTATGGAAGAGCGTCTAGCTTACGAAATTTTAGATGCAGCTAACAATGCTGGTGCATCTGTTAAGAAACGTGAAGACACTCATAAAATGGCAGAAGCTAACAAAGCATTTGCTCATTACCGTTGGTAGGATTCAACGTAAAATAAATGTAAGCATAAACCGCTTTATTTGTCGCTTATGGAAGTGTGGAGAGGGAGAATGCCTCTCCCTTTCGTTGGGCGCTCGTTTTACATAATGAGGGTACTGGACACTGGCATATGTAACAATATAAAGTGGCTTTTTTGCTACTTAAAATAAAATAATCCAATCCATATATGGAAGGAGCAAGACACCAAATGACTAGAGAGTTCTCTTTAGAAAACACTCGTAATATTGGTATCATGGCTCACATCGATGCTGGTAAAACAACAGCAACTGAGCGTATTCTGTATTACACAGGACGTATTCATAAAATCGGTGAAACTCATGAAGGTGCATCTCAGATGGACTGGATGGAGCAAGAGCAAGAACGTGGTATCACAATTACTTCTGCTGCAACTACAGCACAATGGAAAGGTCACCGTGTAAATATCATTGACACTCCAGGGCACGTAGATTTCACAGTAGAAGTAGAACGTTCTTTACGCGTACTTGATGGCGCAGTAGCAGTACTTGATGCACAATCTGGTGTAGAACCACAAACAGAAACTGTTTGGCGTCAGGCTACTACTTATGGTGTACCTCGTATCGTATTCGTTAACAAAATGGATAAGATTGGTGCAGATTTCTTATACTCTGTAGGAACAATCCACGATCGTTTACAAGCAAACGCACATCCAATTCAGTTACCAATCGGTGCTGAAGATGAGTTCAATGGTATCATTGACCTTGTTGAAGAGTGTGCTTACATGTACGCTAACGATTTAGGAACAGACATCGAGCGTGTCGAAATTCCTGAAGAGCACAAAGAATTAGCTGAAGAATACCGTGGAAAACTTATTGAAGCGGTAGCTGAGCTTGATGAAGAAATGATGATGAAGTACCTAGAAGGTGAAGAAATCACTGTAGAAGAGCTTAAAGCTGGTATCCGTAAGGCTACAACTTCTGTAGAATTCTTCCCAGTAATCTGTGGTTCTGCATTCAAAAATAAAGGTGTTCAAATTCTGTTAGACGCAGTTATCGACTACCTACCATCTCCATTAGATGTACCTGCTATTAAAGGTACTCTTCCGGATACAGATGAAGCTATCGAACGTAAGTCTAGCGATGAAGAACCATTCGCAGCTTTAGCATTCAAAATCATGACTGATCCTTATGTTGGTAAGTTAACGTTCTTCCGTGTGTACTCTGGTGTGTTAAACTCTGGATCATACGTGAAAAACTCAACTAAAGGTAAGCGTGAGCGTGTAGGTCGTATCCTACAAATGCACGCTAACAGCCGTGAAGAGATTTCAACAGTTTACGCTGGTGATATCGCTGCTGCTGTAGGTTTAAAAGATACTACTACTGGTGATACTCTTTGTGATGAGAAGAGTCTTGTTATCCTTGAGTCTATGGAATTCCCAGAACCAGTTATCTCTGTAGCTATCGAACCAAAATCTAAAGCTGACCAAGATAAAATGGGTACAGCATTATCTAAGCTTTCTGAAGAAGATCCAACATTCCGTGCTCACACTGACCAAGAAACTGGCCAAACAATTATCGCTGGTATGGGTGAACTTCACCTTGATATCATCGTTGACCGTATGCGCCGTGAATTCAAAGTGGAAGCAAACGTTGGTGCTCCTCAGGTAGCATACCGTGAGACTTTCCGCGCTGCTGCGAAAGTTGAAGGTAAGTTCGCTCGTCAATCTGGTGGTCGTGGACAATTCGGTCACGTTTGGATTGAGTTTGAACCTAATGAAGAAGGTAAAGGTTTTGAATTCCAAAACAAAATCGTCGGCGGTGTAGTTCCACGTGAATACATCCCAGCTGTTGGAGCGGGTCTTGAAGACTCACTTAAAAATGGTGTACTAGCTGGTTATCCACTAGTTGACATCAAAGCTGCGTTAGTTGACGGATCTTACCATGATGTCGATTCATCTGAGATGGCGTTCAAAATCGCTGCATCTATGGCGCTTAAAGCTGCGGTTTCTAAATGTAGCCCAGTAATTCTTGAGCCAATGATGAAAGTTGAAGTTGTAATTCCTGAAGAGTACATGGGTGACATTATGGGCGACGTAACATCTCGTCGTGGACGTGTAGAAGGTATGGAAGCTCGCGGTAACGCTCAAGTTGTTCGCGCTATGGTTCCACTTTCTGAAATGTTCGGTTATGCAACGGCATTACGTTCTAACACTCAAGGACGCGGAACATTCTCAATGACATTTGATCATTATGAAGAAGTACCGAAGTCTGTTTCTGAAGAAATTATTAAAAAAAATAAAGGTGAATAATTGATTTTTATCGATTGTTCAAGTATAACTACTTATGTAAGCTTAGAAAGTGGGACGTAAGTTTCACTTTCTAGTCTAAATATAAAATAACCTATATAAACTAAGGAGGAATTTAGAATGGCTAAAGCTAAATTCGAACGTTCTAAACCCCATGTTAACATCGGTACAATCGGCCACGTTGACCATGGTAAAACTACATTAACTGCTGCGATCACTACAGTTCTTGCAAAAGCTGGTGGTGCTGAAGCACGCGGATACGATCAAATCGACGCTGCTCCAGAAGAAAGAGAGCGCGGAATCACAATCTCAACTGCACACGTTGAGTACGAAACTGAAACTCGTCACTATGCACACGTTGACTGCCCAGGTCATGCTGACTATGTTAAAAACATGATCACTGGTGCTGCTCAAATGGACGGCGGTATCTTAGTAGTATCTGCTGCTGATGGCCCAATGCCTCAAACACGTGAGCACATCCTTCTTTCTCGTCAAGTAGGTGTTCCTTACATCGTTGTATTCTTAAACAAATGCGACATGGTAGATGACGAAGAATTATTAGAATTAGTAGAAATGGAAGTTCGCGACCTATTATCTGAATACGGATTCCCAGGCGACGATATCCCTGTAATTAAAGGTTCTGCTCTTAAAGCTCTTCAAGGAGAAGCTGAGTGGGAAGAAAAAATCATCGAATTAATGACTGAAGTTGATGCTTACATCCCAACTCCAGAACGTGAAACTGACAAACCATTCTTAATGCCTATCGAGGATGTATTCTCTATCACAGGTCGTGGTACAGTTGCAACTGGTCGTGTAGAGCGCGGAATCGTTAAAGTTGGTGACGTAGTAGAAATTATCGGTCTTGCTGAAGAAAATGCTTCTACAACTGTAACTGGTGTAGAAATGTTCCGTAAACTTCTTGACCAAGCTCAAGCTGGAGACAACATCGGTGCTCTTCTTCGTGGGGTTGCTCGTGAAGACATCCAACGTGGACAAGTTCTTGCTAAAACTGGCTCTGTAAAAGCACACGCTAAATTCAAAGCTGAAGTTTTCGTATTATCTAAAGAAGAAGGTGGACGTCATACTCCATTCTTCGCTAACTACCGTCCTCAGTTCTACTTCCGTACAACTGACGTAACTGGTATCATCCAATTACCAGAAGGTACTGAAATGGTAATGCCTGGTGACAACATCGAAATGACTATCGAACTTATCGCTCCAATCGCTATCGAAGAGGGAACTAAATTCTCTATTCGTGAAGGTGGACGTACAGTAGGTTACGGTGTAGTTGCTACAATCGTTGCTGAGTAATCTTTAAATAGATTATTAAAAACTCAAGGGATTCTCCCTTGAGTTTTTTTATTGCTTATTTATATAGAAGAAAGAGGCGCGTTTGCTATTTTTGAATGAGTTTCTTCTATAGTATATAAAAACGAAAATAACACCCAAAAACTGTAAGCTAAATAAGAGCTGATGAAAACTTGATATTCTTTAAAGTGCCATGTATAATAGCAAAAGTAGAGAAAAGCAGATGCAAACAAAAAGATGCTTGCATCTAGACGAATAACATTGTATAATAGACAATGTTGGTCTTTGACTGCGATGAAGTGGAAGGTTGCTGACACACCCGGCCGCTTTGCCATGGCATGGTGTGGGGAAATTTCCATGGAGAAGGTCTATTTTAGAAATAGGCGAACGAAGGAGGGAAAATAATGGCAAAAGAAAAAATTCGTATCCGTTTAAAAGCTTATGATCACCGTATTCTTGATCAATCAGCTGAGAAAATTGTAGAAACAGCTAAGCGTTCTGGGGCAACAGTTTCTGGTCCGATCCCATTACCAACTGAGAAGACTATTTACACAATTCTTCGTGCTGTTCATAAGTACAAAGATTCTCGTGAGCAATTCGAAATGCGCACACACAAACGTTTAATCGATATCGTGAGTCCTACTCCACAAACAGTAGATTCATTAATGCGTTTAGACTTACCGTCTGGTGTAGATATCGAAATTAAACTATAATTTATATAACTTAAAAATGTAGGAGGTGTAACTCATGACCAAAGGAATCTTAGGAAGAAAGATCGGTATGACTCAAGTATTTGCTGAGAACGGTGAGTTAATCCCAGTAACGGTAATCGCTGCTAATCCAAACGTTGTTCTTCAAAAGAAAACAACTGAAACTGATGGCTACAATGCAATCCAGTTAGGATTCGAAGACAAACGTGAAAAGTTAACTAACAAACCTGAACAAGGCCACACTGCTAAAGCATCTACAACTCCTAAGCGCTTCATTCGCGAAATCCGCGATGCAGACGTGGACGGATTAGAGGTTGGTCAAGAGGTAAAAGTTGAAGTTTTCGCTGCAGGTGAAATCGTTGACGTAACAGGAATTTCTAAAGGTAAAGGTTTCCAAGGTGTTATCAAACGCCACGGACAATCTCGCGGACCTATGTCTCATGGTTCTCGCTATCACCGTCGTCCAGGTTCAATGGGCCCAGTTGCTCCGAACCGTGTATTCAAAGGCAAAAAACTTGCTGGACGTATGGGTGGAGACCAAGTTACTATCCAAAACTTAGAAATCGTTCAAGTTGACACTGAGCGCAACTTATTACTAGTAAAAGGTAACGTTCCAGGTGCTAAGAAATCTCTTGTAGTTGTTCAAGGCGCTGTGAAGGTTAGCAAATAATTCACAATAGGAAGGAGGAATTCCAATGCCAAAAGTTACTGTATATAACCAAACTGGTTCACAGGTTGGTGAAATCGAATTAGCTGAAGCTATTTTCGGTATCGAACCAAATGAAGCTGTACTTTTCGAAGCTGTAATGATGCAACGTGCATCTTTACGTCAAGGTACACACAAAGTAAAAACTCGCTCTGAAGTTCGCGGTGGTGGTCGTAAACCATGGCGTCAAAAAGGAACTGGACGTGCTCGTCAAGGTTCTATCCGCTCTCCTCAATGGCGTGGTGGTGGTACGGTATTCGGACCTACACCAAGAAGCTATGCGTACAAACTTCCTAAGAAAGTTCGTCGTTTAGCGATTAAATCTGCATTAGCTACTAAAGTAGTTGAGAACAACATTGTAGTTCTTGAGGACCTAGTGTTAAATGCACCAAAAACAAAAGACATGGTAGCAGTACTTAAAGGATTAACTGTTGAGAAGAAAGCTCTTATCGTAACTGCTGATGCAAACGAATCTGTAGAGTTATCTGCTCGCAATATCCCTGGAGTAACAGTAATCACTGCTGATGGCGTAAACGTGCTAGATGTGCTTCATCATGATAAGCTAATCATGACAAAAGCGGCAGTGGAAAAAGTAGAGGAGGTGCTTGCATAATGAGAGATCCTCGTGATATCATTAAGCGCCCAGTTATCACTGAACGTTCTATGGAAATGATGGCTGAAAAAAAATACACGTTCGACGTGGACGTTAAATCTAATAAAACAGAAGTTAAAGACGCTATTGAAGCGATCTTTGGTGTTAATGTAGACAAAGTAAACATCATGAACTACAAGCCGAAAGCAAAACGTGTTGGTCGTCACGCTGGTTTTACTAGCCGTCGTCGTAAAGCAATCGTTAAGCTAACTGCTGACAGCAAAGAAATCGAAATCTTCCAAGGCGTTTAATTCTTACTAAAGAAGGAGGGAAATTGAGATGGGAATTAAAAAGTATAATCCAACTACTAACGGTCGTCGTAACATGACTACGAATGATTTCGCTGAAATCACGACTGACAGACCGGAAAAGTCTTTACTTGCTCCTTTAAGCAAAAAGGCTGGTCGTAATAACCAAGGTAAAATTACTGTACGTCATCAAGGTGGCGGACATAAGCGTCAATACCGTATCATCGACTTTAAGCGTAATAAAGATGGAATTCCAGGACGCGTTGCTACGATCGAATATGATCCAAACCGCTCTGCGAATATCGCATTAATTAACTACGTTGACGGTGAAAAACGTTACATTCTTGCTCCTAAAACTTTAGAAGTAGGTATGGAAGTTATGTCTGGCCCTGAAGCTGACATTAAAATCGGTAACGCATTACCATTAATCAACATTCCAGTAGGTACTGTTGTTCATAACATCGAGCTTAAGCCTGGTCGTGGCGGACAATTAGTTCGTTCTGCTGGTACATCTGCTCAAGTACTTGGTAAAGAAGGAAAATACGTACTTGTACGTTTAACTTCTGGTGAAGTACGTCTTGTATTATCTGCTTGTCGCGCTTCAATCGGTCAAGTTGGTAACGAACAACACGAACTTATCAAAATCGGTAAAGCAGGTCGCTCTCGCTGGTTAGGTAAGCGCCCAACAGTTCGTGGTTCTGTAATGAACCCGGTTGATCACCCACACGGTGGTGGTGAAGGTCGCTCTCCAATCGGACGTAAGTCTCCAATGTCTCCATGGGGTAAACCAACTCTTGGATTCAAGACTCGTAAGAAAAACAAAGCGTCTGATAAATTTATCGTTCGTCGTCGTAAAAAATAATGGGATTGTAGTACGGTTCGCTTCAAGAACCGTACGCCAATCACGAAGGGAGGCACCAAAATGGCTCGTAGCTTAAAAAAAGGACCATTTGTCGATGATCACTTAATGAGCAAAATGGAAAAATTAGTTGCATCTGAGCAAAAACAAGTTGTTAAAACTTGGTCTCGCCGTTCAACTATCTTCCCTCAGTTCATCGGACACACAATCGCTGTATATGATGGTCGTAAACACGTACCTGTGTACATCACTGAGGATATGGTTGGCCATAAGTTAGGTGAATTCGCACCAACTCGTACGTATAAAGGTCACCTTGCTGACGATAAGAAAACTAGAAGATAATGAGAGGAGGCACTTCAATGCAAGCTAAAGCAGTAGCGAGAACAGTTCGTATTGCTCCTCGTAAAGTTCGTTTAGTAGTAGACTTAATCCGAGGTAAGCAAGTGGGTGAAGCGATTGCTATCCTTAACCACACACCAAAAACTGCTTCTCCAGTTGTAGAAAAAGTTTTAAAATCTGCAATCGCAAATGCAGAGCACAATTATGAGATGGATATTAACAACCTAGTTGTTGAAAAAGTCTTCGTTGACGAAGGTCCAACGTTGAAACGTTTCCGTCCACGTGCAATGGGCCGTGCAAGCCAAATTAACAAACGCACAAGCCACATCACAGTTGTGGTATCAGAAAAGAAGGAGGGATAATCGATGGGTCAGAAGGTTAATCCAATTGGTCTTCGTGTCGGTGTTATCCGTGACTGGGAATCTCGTTGGTTCGCTGAGAAAGATTACGCTACATTATTACATGAAGACATCAAAATCCGTGAGTACATTACTGTACGCTTAAAAGATTCTGCTGTTGCTAAAGTAGAAATCGAACGTGCAGCAAATCGTGTAAATGTTACAATTCACACTGCAAAACCTGGTATGGTAATTGGTAAAGGTGGTACTGAAGTTGAAGCACTTCGTAAAGCACTTAACCAATTAACAGGCAAGCGTGTACACATTAACATTTTAGAAGTTAAGAGAGCTGATCTTAACGCTAAATTAGTAGGCGAAAACATCGCTCGTCAATTAGAAAACCGTGTATCATTCCGTCGTGCACAAAAGCAAGTTATTCAACGTGCTATGCGTGCAGGAGCAAAAGGTATTAAAACACAGGTTTCTGGTCGTCTTGGCGGAGCTGATATCGCTCGTGCTGAATCTTACAGTGAAGGAACTGTTCCACTTCATACACTTCGCGCTGATATTGACTATGCAGCAGTTGAAGCTGATACAACATACGGTAAATTAGGCGTAAAAGTATGGATCTACCGTGGAGAAGTCCTTCCTACAAAAAAGAAAGCTTCTGAGGAAGGAGGAAAATAATATGTTAATGCCAAAACGCGTAAAATATCGTAGAGAGCATCGTGGTAAAATGCGTGGTCGTGCAAAAGGTGGAACTGAAATTGCTTTCGGTGAATTCGGTTTACAAGCACAAGCTGCTTCATGGATTACAAACCGTCAAATCGAAGCTGCTCGTCGTGCAATGACTCGTTACATGAAACGTGGCGGTAAAGTATGGATTAAAATTTTCCCTTCTAAACCTTACACTGCAAAACCTCTAGAAGTACGTATGGGTTCCGGTAAAGGGGCACCAGAAGGCTGGGTAGCAGTAGTAAAACCTGGGAAAATTATGTTTGAAATCGCGGGTGTATCTGAAGAGGTAGCACGCGAAGCATTACGTCTTGCAGCTCACAAGTTACCTGTGAAATGTAAATTCGTAAAACGTGAAGAAAATGGTGGTGAATCTAATGAAAACTAATGATATTCGTGAATTAACCACTGCCGAAATCGAAACAAAAGTTAAAGCTTTAAAGGAAGAATTATTCAATCTTCGCTTCCAACTTGCTACAGGACAATTAGAGAATCCAACTCGCATCCGTGAAGTGCGTAAAGCGATTGCTCGTATGAAAACTGTAGTTCGTGAAAGAGAGATCGGAATTAATCGATAAATTGAGGGGAGGTTTGCATAGTGAGCGAACGTAACCAACGCAAAGTTTATACTGGTCGTGTTGTGTCTGATAAAATGGACAAAACGATTACAGTTTTAGTTGAAACTTACAAAACTCATTCCTTGTACGGAAAACGTGTTAAGTATTCTAAAAAGTACAAAGCCCATGATGAGCAAAACCAAGCAAAACTTGGCGATATCGTTAAAATCATGGAAACTCGCCCGCTTTCTGCTACTAAGCGTTTCCGTTTAGTTGAAATCGTTGAAGAAGCGGTTGTTATCTAAATAGACGAATCGGAATTTTTAGTCCGAAGGGAGGTTTCATAACATGATCCAACAAGAATCTCGTTTGAAAGTTGCTGACAACTCTGGTGCACGTGAACTTTTAACAATTAAAGTATTGGGCGGCTCTGGTCGTAAATATGCTAACATTGGTGATATTATCGTTGCTACGGTAAAACAAGCAACACCAGGTGGCGTTGTTAAAAAAGGTGACGTTGTTAAGGCAGTAGTGGTACGTACGAAGAGCGGAGCTCGTCGTCCGGACGGTTCTTACATTAAATTTGATGAAAACGCAGCGGTTATCATCAAAGACGATAAGAGCCCACGTGGTACTCGTATCTTCGGACCAGTAGCTCGTGAATTACGTGATAGCAACTTCATGAAGATCGTTTCTTTAGCTCCAGAAGTTCTATAATTTAAGGTATTGCCTTGCTAAGGAGGTGCAGAATTAAGATGCATGTAAAAAAAGGTGATAAAGTTCAGGTAATCACTGGTAAAGACAAAGGAAAACAAGGCGTTATCCTTGTGGCTTTCCCAAAGCAAAACCGTGTTATCGTTGAGGGTGTTAACATCGTTAAAAAACACTCTAAGCCATCTCAATTAAATCCACAAGGTGGAATTATTACGAAAGAAGCACCTATTCACGTTTCTAATGTTATGGTATTAGATCCGAAAACAGGCGAACCTACTCGCGTAGGCTTCAAAGTAGAAGATGGTAAAAAAGTTCGTATTGCAAAAAAATCTGGTGAATTATTAGATAAATAATTTTCTTAAGAAAGGAGGTCACTTCATTGAATCGCCTTAAAGAGAAGTTCCAAAAGGAAATTACTCCTGCTCTAATGAGCAAGTTTAACTATAAATCTGTGATGGAAGTACCGAAAATCGAAAAGATCGTAATCAACACTGGTGTTGGTGACGCGGTATCTAACTCAAAAGCTTTAGACAATGCAGTAGAAGAATTAACTCAAATCGCAGGTCAAAAACCTGTTGTAACTCGCGCTAAAAAATCAATCGCTGGTTTCCGTCTTCGTGAAGGTATGCCAATCGGTGCGAAAGTAACTTTACGCGGACAACAAATGTATGAGTTCTTCGACAAATTAGTATCAGTTTCTTTACCACGTGTACGTGATTTCCGTGGTGTTTCTAAGAAATCATTCGATGGTCGCGGGAACTACACATTAGGTGTTAAAGAGCAACTAATTTTCCCTGAGATTGATTATGATAAAGTAAGTAAAGTCCGCGGTATGGACATCGTAATCGTTACTACAGCGAAAACTGATGAAGAAGCTCGTGAACTTTTAACACAATTCGGTATGCCATTCCAAAAATAATGGAAGCCAACGCTAAGTAGAGGAGGCGAAAACGTGGCTAAAAAATCTATGATCGCGAAACAAAAGCGTACTCCTAAGTTTAAAGTACAAGAGTATACACGTTGCGAACGCTGCGGTCGTCCGCATTCTGTATACCGCAAATTTAAGCTTTGCCGTATTTGTTTCCGTGAACTTGCATATAAAGGTCAAATTCCTGGTGTTAAAAAAGCTAGTTGGTAAAACCCACAAATGGGAAGGAGGTAAAACACATGGTGATGACAGATCCAATTGCAGACATGCTTACTCGCATCCGTAATGCGAATATGGTACGTCATGAGAAATTAGAGGTTCCTGCTTCTAAAATCAAAAAAGAGATCGCTGATCTTTTAAAACGTGAAGGTTTCATTCGTGATGTAGAATACATCGGGGATAACAAACAAGGTATCCTTCGTATTTTCCTGAAATATGGTGCAAACAATGAACGTGTAATCACTGGATTAAAACGTATCAGTAAACCTGGCTTACGCGTTTACGCAAAAGCTGATGAAGTACCACGTGTACTTAACGGATTAGGTATCGCTCTTGTTTCTACATCTAAGGGAGTAATGACAGACAAAGATGCTCGTCAATTACAAACTGGTGGAGAAGTAGTAGCATACGTTTGGTAATATATATTTAAAACGAACGGAGGTGTGACCACATGTCTCGTATTGGTAAAAAGATTCTTGAAATCCCTGCAGGTGTTACTATTACAGTTGCAGAAGACAATACTGTAACAGTAAAAGGCCCTAAAGGTGAATTAACTCGTACTTTCAAAACTGATATGTCTATCAAAATTGAAGAAAATACACTAACAGTTGAGCGTCCATCTGAACAGAAGGAACACCGTGCACTACACGGTACAACTCGTGCTTTAATCGGAAACATGGTTGAAGGTGTAACTGCAGGTTTCGCACGCGGACTTGAATTAGTCGGTGTTGGTTACCGTGCTCAAAAACAAGGTGATAAACTTGTTTTAAGCGTAGGTTATTCTCATCCAGTAGAAATGACTCCAGAAGCAGGACTTGAAGTTGAAGTACCTGTACCAACTAAAATCGTAATTAAAGGTATCGACAAGCAACGTGTTGGCGAATTTGCTGCTAACATCCGTGCTGTACGTGCTCCTGAACCATATAAAGGTAAAGGTATTCGTTACGAAGGCGAAGTTGTTCGTCGTAAAGAAGGTAAAACTGCTAAGTAAACCCGTTAGGTGAAAGAAAGGAGTGACAAGAATGATCACTAAAGCTGCTAAAAATGCGACTCGTAAGAAAAGACATGCACGTGTACGTGCTAAACTTACTGGTACTGCAGAACGTCCACGTTTAAACGTGTACCGTTCTAACCAACATATTTACGCTCAAGTTATTGATGATGTAAATGGTGTAACATTAGTAAGTGCATCTACTCTTGATAAAGACCTTGCTCTTAACGGTACTAGCAATACTGAAGCTGCTACGAAAGTTGGAGAATCAGTTGCTAAGCGTGCTGTAGAGAAAGGCGTTAAAGAAGTAGTATTTGATCGCGGTGGTTACTTATACCATGGCCGTGTTAAAGCTCTAGCTGAAGCTGCTCGTGAGGCTGGATTACAATTTTAATGGTCAAAGGAGGGAAAATTGATGCAACGCATTGACCCAAGTAAATTAGAACTTGAAGAACGTGTAGTTACGATAAATCGTGTCGCGAAAGTTGTTAAGGGTGGTCGTCGTTTCCGCTTTGCTGCACTAGTTGTAGTTGGCGATAAAAACGGTCATGTTGGATTCGGTACTGGTAAAGCACAAGAGGTACCAGACGCAATCCGTAAAGCTATCGAAGACGCTAAGAAAAACCTAATCGCAGTACCATTAGTTGGTACAACAATTCCACACACAATCAACGGTCATTTTGGAGCTGGTGAAGTATTCTTAAAACCTGCTGCTGAGGGTACTGGTGTTATTGCTGGTGGACCTGTTCGTGCGGTACTAGAATTAGCTGGTGTACAAGATATTCTTTCGAAATCTCTTGGTTCTAACACACCAATCAACATGATTCGCGCTACTGTGAACGGATTAAGCGAACTTAAGCGCGCTGAAGATGTTGCAAAATTACGCGGTAAATCTGTAGAAGAGCTACTAGGTTAAGGAGGGAAAACAAATGGCGAAAAAGTTAGAAATTACCCTCACTCGTAGTGTAATTGGTCGTCCACAAGATCAACGTGCGACGGTAGAAGCTTTAGGTCTTAAAAAGTTGAATTCAACTGTAGTTAAGGAAGAAACTCCTGCTATTCTTGGTATGATCAACAAAGTTTCTCACCTTATAACTGTAAAAGAAGCTTAAGGATAACTCATTAATATAAGGAGGTGCCTGGGAATGAAACTTCATGAATTAAAACCTGCAGAAGGTTCTCGTAAAGTACGTAACCGTGTCGGTCGTGGTATCGGTTCTGGTAACGGTAAAACTGCTGGTAGAGGTCATAAAGGACAAAACGCACGTTCTGGCGGCGGTGTTCGTCTTGGCTTCGAAGGTGGTCAAACTCCACTATTCCGTCGTTTACCAAAACGCGGCTTCACAAACATTAACCGTAAAGAGTTTACTATTGTAAACTTATCAACGTTAAATCGTTTTGAAGATGGTACAGAAGTAACACCTGAATTATTGCTGGAAACTGGCGTTATCAGCAAATTAAACGACGGTGTTAAAATTCTTGCAAGCGGAGCAGTAGAGAAAAAATTAACTGTTAAAGCGCACAAGTTCTCTTCAAGTGCTAAAGAAGCAATTGAAGCAGCTGGCGGATCAGTTGAGGTGATCTAATGTTTCGTACAATCTCCAACTTTATGCGCGTTGCTGAGATAAGACGTAAAATATTATTCACTTTAGCGATGTTAATCGTATTCAGGATTGGCACGTTTATCCCAGTGCCATTTACAAATGGAGACGTACTGAAAGCACAAGATCAATTAAATGCCTTAGGTATACTAAATACATTTGGCGGTGGCGCCTTGAAGAACTTCTCCATCTTCGCGATGGGAATCATGCCGTATATTACAGCATCCATCATCGTGCAATTATTGCAGATGGATGTTGTTCCTAAATTTTCGGAATGGTCGAAGCAAGGTGAAATGGGCCGTCGTAAACTAACGCAATTCACGCGTTACTTTACAATTGTTCTTGCGTTTATTCAGGGGTTTGGTATGTCGATCGGTTTTAACGGTATGGTAGGTGGGCAATTAATTTTGAATCCTGGTTGGAGCACTTATTTATACATTGCTACGGTACTGACTGCTGGTACTGCATTTTTAATGTGGTTAGGTGAACAGATTACATCTAAAGGTGTAGGTAATGGTATTTCCATCCTCATCTTTGGTGGTATTGCCGCAGCGATCCCAAGTGTTATATCTCAAGTGTATCAACAACAGTTTCAAAATATCGGAGATCAATTGTTCATGAGTATCGTTAAAGTTGCATTGATTTTACTAGCTGTGCTAGCAGTTATTGTTGGTGTTATTTTCATTCAACAGGCTGTTAGAAAGATTCCAATTCAATATGCGAAGCGTGTAACAGGAGGGAATGGGAATCATGCTGGAGCACAAAACACTCATTTACCACTTAAGGTAAATAGTGCGGGTGTTATTCCAGTCATTTTTGCTGTTTCATTCTTAATTACGCCTCCAACTATTGCACAGTTCTTCCCGAAACATGATGTGTCGCAGTGGATTATTGCAAACTTTAACTATTCTCACCCAGTGGGAATGATTATATATGTTGCGCTCATTGTAGCCTTCACATATTTCTATGCATTTGTTCAGGTTAATCCAGAGCAAATGTCAGAGAATCTAAACAAGCAAGGTGGATATGTTCCAGGTATTCGTCCGGGTAAGAATACAGAACAATATCTAACAAAAATCTTGTATCGTTTGACCTTTGTGGGATCAATTTTCCTAGCAGCGATTGCAATATTACCAGTTATCTTTACGAAATTGGGAAATCTTCCTCCATCTGCACAGATTGGTGGAACGAGTATGTTAATCGTTGTCGGCGTTGCTTTAGAAACAATGAAGCAGCTAGAAAGCCAATTGGTAAAACGCCATTACAAAGGGTTTATCAAGCAGTGAGTAAGTGGGAAGAATTGTCTTCCCTACATGCTCATGTACTGAGGGGGAACAAGGATGAACTTAATTTTAATGGGGCTTCCTGGTGCTGGTAAAGGTACACAAGCCGAACAGATTGTTGCCAAGTATAACATCCCTCACATCTCAACAGGAGATATGTTCCGTGCAGCTATGAAGGCTGAAACTGAACTTGGTTTACAAGCAAAATCTTTTATTGATAAAGGTGCGCTTGTTCCAGATGAAGTTACAATCGGAATTGTTCGTGAACGTTTAAGTCAGGAAGACTGTATTAAAGGCTTCTTATTAGATGGTTTCCCACGAACCGTTGCACAAGCATCAGCTCTTGAAGAGATTATGAAAGATCTTGGCAAAAAAATCGACTATGTTTTAAACATTAATGTGGATTCAGGGTTGTTATTAACACGCCTTACAGGCCGTCGCATTTGTAAAGAGTGCGGTGCGACTTACCACTTAGAATTCAATCCACCAGCAAAAGCTGATGTGTGCGATAAATGTGGTGGCGAATTATATCAACGCTCTGATGACAATGAAGAAACTGTAGCAAATCGTTTAGATGTAAATATTAAGCAAACAAAACCTTTGCTTGATTTCTACGAGGAGCTTGGTTACTTACAAAGCATTAATGGTGAGCAAGATATCAATAAAGTATTTGCTGATATCGATGTTCTCATCGGAGGCTTAGCGTAATGATCATCTGCAAAACTCCTCGCGAGATAGAAATCATGCGAGAAGCTGGCAGGATCGTTGCTTTAACTCATCAAGAGTTGAAACAACATATTACTCCAGGAATTACAACGAAAGAGCTCGATCAAATAGCGGAAAAGACGATTCGAAAATATGGTGCTACGCCATCTTTTAAAGGATACAACGGATTTCCGGGGAGCATATGTGCTTCTGTAAATGAAGAGCTTGTACACGGGATTCCAGGGAAGCGTAAGCTCGAAGAGGGCGATATCATCAGTATCGATATTGGTGCGAAATACAATGGGTACCATGGAGATTCTGCATGGACGTATCCAGTTGGAAACATTTCTGAATCTGTTCAAAAGCTACTTGATGTCACAGAAAAATCGTTGTATCTTGGTCTAGAACAAGTAAAACCAGGCGAAAGATTATCAAATATCTCGCATGCGGTTCAAACACATGCTGAAGAGAATGGGTTCTCGATCGTTAGGGAGTATGTTGGTCACGGAATCGGGCAAGACTTACATGAGGACCCTCAAATCCCGCACTATGGTCCACCAAATAGAGGCCCTAGATTAAAGCCGGGAATGGTCATCTGTGTTGAGCCGATGGTGAATCAAGGAAGACGATATGTAAAAACACTATCTGATGACTGGACAGTGGTAACGGTAGATGGTAAATGGTGTGCACACTTTGAGCACACGATTGCTCTTACAGAAGCAGGATACGAAATCCTTACCACTTTATAAGTAGCTGGCTCTCCGGGATTTCAGAGCAGTGTAAAATGTTACTGATTTGAAGAAGGGAGAACTATTGAATGGCTAAAGATGATGTAATTGAAGTCGAAGGTACCGTTCTTGAAACGTTGCCAAATGCTATGTTCAAAGTAGAATTAGAGAATGGGCATGTCGTATTGGCTCACGTTTCTGGTAAAATCCGTATGAACTTCATTCGTATTTTACCAGGAGACAAAGTTACGGTAGAATTATCTCCGTACGATTTAAATCGTGGTCGTATTACGTACCGTTTTAAATAATATAGCACTCCGTAATCTTTAAGGAGGTTCGAGACATGAAAGTAAGACCGTCAGTTAAACCAATCTGCGAAAAATGTAAAGTTATTCGTAGACGTGGAAAAGTAATGGTTATTTGTGAAAACCCTAAACATAAACAAAAACAAGGTTAATCAGAAGGAGGTGCATTCAGAATGGCACGTATCGCAGGTGTAGATATTCCTCGTGACAAGCGCGTTGTTATTTCTTTAACTTACGTATTCGGCATTGGTCGCACAACTGCTGAAAAAATTCTTACAGAAGCTGGTATTTCTTCGGAAACACGAGTTCGTGATTTATCGGAAGATGAATTAGGACGTATCCGTGATATCATCGATCGTATTAAAGTTGAGGGAGATCTTCGTCGTGAAGTATCTCTTAACATTAAACGTCTAATGGAGATCGGTTCTTACCGTGGTCTTCGTCACCGTCGTGGTTTACCAGTTCGTGGTCAAAACTCTAAAAACAATGCTCGTACACGTAAAGGTCCACGTCGTACAGTAGCAAATAAAAAGAAATAATAAGTAAAGGAGGTTGAACTAACAATGGCACGTAAAACAAACACTCGTAAAAAACGTGTGAAAAAGAATATTGAAGCTGGTATAGCTCATATTCGTTCTACTTTCAACAACACAATCGTAACACTTACAGATACTCACGGTAACGCACTTTCTTGGTCTAGTGCTGGTGCACTTGGTTTCCGTGGATCTCGTAAATCTACTCCATTCGCTGCGCAAATGGCTGCTGAAGCTGCTTCTAAAGTTGCAATGGAGCATGGTTTAAAAACTTTAGAGGTTACTGTTAAAGGTCCTGGTGCTGGTCGTGAAGCTGCAATTCGTGCTCTTCAAGCGGCAGGTCTAGAAGTAACAGCAATTAGAGATGTTACTCCAGTTCCTCATAATGGATGTCGTCCACCAAAACGTCGTCGTGTGTAATTTTTCTGTATAGAATTTTCCCTTTTGTCTATAATGGATATGATGCATTATCGAGAAATTTCGTACAGAAACATCGCTTGTTGTGCACAATCGGGAACTGCCTAAGGGGGACTTTCGGTTGAACAGAGGTTCTTCCTTTGTTTAACCGAGGTTTCGACGTTTTGAAGGAGGGTTTAGTTAATGATTGAAATCGAAAAACCGAAAATCGAAACGGTTGAACTTAACGAAGATGCTAAGTATGGCAAATTCGTGATTGAACCGCTTGAGCGTGGATATGGTACTACTTTGGGTAACTCCTTACGTCGTATTCTTTTATCCTCACTCCCTGGTGCCGCTGTAACTGCTATCCAAATCGATGGCGTTTTACACGAATTTTCAACAGTTGAGGGCGTAGTAGAGGATGTTACTACGATGATCTTAAACTTGAAAAAGTTAGCTCTTAAAATCTACTCTGAAGAAGAGAAGACGTTGGAAATCGATGTACAGGGCGAAGGTATTGTCACAGCTGCTGATATTACTCACGATAGTGATGTTGAAATCTTAAATCCAGATTTACACATTGCGACGTTAGCAAAAAATGCGCATTTCCGCATGCGTTTAACTGCAAAGCGTGGCCGTGGGTATACGCCAGCTGATGCAAATAAAAGCGAAGATCAACCAATAGGAGTAATTCCTATTGATTCTATTTATACTCCAGTATCACGTGTTACTTACCAAGTGGAAAAGACACGTGTCGGACAAGTGGCTAATTATGATAAGCTTACGCTTGATGTATGGACGGATGGAAGCATCGGGCCAAAAGAAGCTATCTCTTTAGGTGCCAAAATCTTAACTGAGCATTTAAATATCTTTGTTGGTTTAACTGACGAAGCACAAAATGCTGAGATTATGGTCGAGAAGGAAGAAGATCAAAAAGAAAAAGTTCTAGAGATGACTATCGAAGAACTGGATCTTTCTGTTCGTTCTTATAATTGCCTAAAACGTGCAGGAATTAATACTGTACAAGAGCTTGCGAACAAAACAGAAGAAGATATGATGAAAGTTCGTAACTTAGGACGTAAATCCTTAGAAGAAGTTAAACATAAACTTGAGGAATTAGGTTTAGGTTTACGTAAAGACGACTGAGGATTTAAACCCATCAACAAAGGAGGGAACTACGAATGGCATACAGAAAATTAGGCCGTACAAGTGCGCAACGTAAAGCTATGTTACGTGATTTAGCTACTGATTTAATTATCAACGAGCGCATCCAAACGACAGAAACTCGTGCAAAAGAACTTCGTTCTGTAGTGGAAAAAATGATCACTTTAGGTAAACGCGGAGATCTTCATGCTCGTCGTCAAGCAGCAGCTTTCATCCGTAATGAGGTTGCTAACGCTGAGACTGGTCAAGATGCACTTCAAAAATTATTCGCTGATGTAGCTCCACGCTATGCTGAGCGCCAAGGCGGATACACTCGTATTGCAAAAATTGGTCCACGTCGCGGAGACGCAGCACCAATGGTAATTATCGAGTTAGTATAATGATGATTAAAAGGGCAGGACAGTTCTTTTCAAGTAACTGGTCATGGCCCTTTTTTTTTAAGTATAGAAAAATAGGCTAACTTGGCGATAGAAAGGGTGCCTTGTATTGAAAAAAGAGAAACTTCGGACAGAAAATATATCATTTCAATATCCTGGGGCAGCCTCTTATGCATTAAAAGATGTTTCGTTTTCCTTATATGAAGGAGAATGGGTATCTGTTATTGGACAAAATGGTTCAGGGAAGTCTACACTTGCAAAATTATTGAATGGCTTATTTTTACCGGAATCAGGGACAATTACTGTAAATGATACAATGATTTTATCAGAGGAAACAGTATGGGATGTTCGAAAGCAAATTGGGATGGTATTTCAAAATCCAGATAATCAATTTGTTGGAACGACAGTACAAGATGACGTTGTATTCGGCCTTGAGAACATCGGAATGCCAAGGGAGCAGATGATAGAAAGACTAGAACAAGCTCTGCAACTTGTCCGTATGGAAGATTTTTTAAATGAAGAACCCCATTCGTTATCTGGTGGACAAAAGCAGCGAGTCGCAATAGCAGGTATTTTAGCACTTCAGCCATCTATTTTAATACTAGATGAAGCAACTTCAATGTTAGACCCTCAGGGAAGACGTGAAGTAGTAGAAACGGTCAGACAACTTGTTAATCAAAAGGGTATTACGGTGTTATCGATTACGCACGATTTAGAAGAAGCGGCACAGTCAGACCGTATTATTATTTTGAACAAGGGAGAAATATTAGAGGAAGGTACTCCAGAGCAAATTTTCAAATCCTCTCATATGCTCCAAGAGATTGGATTAGATGTACCTTTTTCGGTAAAAATAGCAGAATTATTAAAAAGAAATGAAATTCACTTGCAAAATATGCATCTTACAATGGAAAGCTTGGTGAACGAACTTTGGAGATTACATTCCAAAAAGTAGAACATCGTTATCAATATAAAACTCCATTTGAAAGACGCGCACTTTATGATGTAGACGTGTCGTTTCCAAGTGGGGGCTATTATGCCATTATCGGTCATACTGGTTCAGGTAAGTCGACGATGATTCAACATTTAAATGGTTTATTGCAGCCGACAAATGGTACGGTTCAAATTGGTGAACATTTAATTTCAGCAGGGAAGAAAGAGAAGAAACTTAAGCCGCTACGAAAAAAAGTAGGGGTTGTCTTTCAGTTTCCAGAACATCAACTATTTGAAGAAACAGTTGAAAAGGACATTTGTTTTGGGCCTACTAATTTTGGTGTATCTGAAGAAGAGGCGAAACAAAAGGCAAAGGATGCAATCCAGCTTGTTGGATTGGATATAGAGTTATTAGCACGTTCCCCGTTTGAATTAAGCGGTGGGCAAATGAGGCGTGTTGCAATAGCAGGCGTACTTGCGATGGAACCCGAAGTGCTTGTATTAGATGAACCTACAGCAGGGCTTGATCCGAAAGGACAGCACGAGCTCATGGAGATGTTTTACAATTTGCATAAGGAACAGGGGCTTACAGTTATTCTTGTCACCCATAATATGGAGGATGCCGCTAAGTATGCAGATCAAATAGTAGTCATGCATAAAGGAACGGTCTTTTTGCAAGGAAGAGCAGAGGAAGTATTTTCACATGCTGATGAATTAGAACAAATCGGTGTGGATCTTCCAATGTCTTTAAAGTATAAACGTGCAATTGAAGAGAAGTTTGGTATTTCAATTTCGAAGGCTACCTTATCTTTAGAGGATCTTACTCATGAAGTTGTACAGGTGTTACGAAAAGGTGGTCATGAATCATGCAGCAGTTGATTATTGGGAGATACATTCCAGGTCAGTCACTCATTCATCAACTTGATCCTCGTACGAAGCTGTTGATTGTCTTTTTATATGTATTTGTTGTTTTCTTAGCAAATAATGCGATTTCATATGGATTTTTATTTTTATATGCACTCATTGCTTTATTTTTTGCAAAAGTGCCGATTCGTTATGTACTTTCGGGCTTAAAACCAATTTTATGGATTTTTCTTTTTACATTTTTCCTGCATATTTTTACAAATAAAGAAGGGGAAGTACTATTCCAGCTTGGTTGGTTTTCGATACATGAAAAAGGATTAGAGCAAGGAATCTACATTTCTATACGATTTTTCGTTATTATTTTAATGACGACGTTATTAACGTTAACAACGACACCAATTGAGATTACAGATGGTTTAGAGACGTTATTAAAGCCGTTGAAGCGTATGAAAGTTCCTGTTCATGAAATCGCATTAATGATGTCAATTTCTCTTCGATTTATCCCCACATTAATGGATGAAACGAGTAAAATTATGAAAGCGCAGGCGTCACGTGGTATTGATTTTGCTGGAGGACCGATAAAAGATAGGATGAAAGCTATTATCTCACTACTCGTTCCCCTATTTATCAGTGCTTTTAAGCGTGCAGAGGACTTAGCGATTGCGATGGAAGCTCGTGGATATCGAAGTGGCGAAGGACGTACTAAATTTAGGCAACTACGCTGGAAAATAAGTGATACAGTAACAATTGTAAGCTTACTTTGTTTAGCTTGTATTTTGGCATGGGTGCGGTCGTAATGGAGAATAGAGAAATGGATAGAATAAAATGTACAGTTGCATATGATGGCATTCATTTTTGTGGTTACCAAATTCAACCACAGCATCGTACTGTTCAACAAGAAATAGAGAAAGCATTGCAGAAGTTGCATAAAGGAGAACTTGTTCGTGTGCAGGCATCAGGCAGAACGGATTCTACCGTTCACGCCAAAGGACAAGTGATACACTTTGATACACCATTGTCTCTTGAAGAGTGGCAATGGAGTAATGCTTTAAATACAATGTTGCCGGATGATATTGTTATCAGGCAGGTAGAGAAGAAAACAGAAGAATTTCATGCACGTTACGGTGTCGAGAGAAAAGAATATCGTTATCGTGTATTAGTATCAAAGACTGCGGATGTATTCCGTAGAAATTACGCATATCAATATCCATATCCGCTCGAAATAAAAGCTATAAGAAAAGCGATTCCTTATTTTATTGGAACGCATGACTTTACTTCTTTTTGTTCGGCAAAAACTGACAAAAAAGATAAAGTGCGAACAATTTATGAAATCGAGTTAATTGAGCAAGATGATGAATTAATTTTTCGTTTTGTTGGTAATGGATTTTTATATAATATGGTCAGAATTATTCTTGGTACGTTACTTAACGTAGGACAAGGAAAGCTTGACCCTGATAGCATTCCAGAGATTTTAGCGAAACAAAATCGCCAGTTTGCTGGAAAGATGGCTCCAGGTCATGGACTTTACTTATGGCAGGTAAACTATAACAACTAATCCTGGTGTAACATTTGCTTGACATTAGAAACGCAAAAGTATATCATAACATATGGTATTGTTTCTAAAACCACGATTAGCCCCGGAAGGAAATCGTGTTTAAGATAAACAATAGATTTTTTCTATGGAAAAGATAACGAGGAGGGAAACACATGCGTACGACTTTTATGGCAAAAGCTAACGAAGTTGAGCGTAAATGGTATGTGGTTGATGCTGAAGGTCAAACTTTAGGTCGCCTATCTACTGAAGTAGCATCCATTTTACGTGGTAAACACAAACCTACATTTACACCACACGTTGACACGGGTGATCATGTAATTATTATTAACGCTGAGAAAATTCATTTAACAGGTAATAAATTAAACGATAAAATTTACTACCGTCACACTAACCACCCAGGTGGACTTAAGCAAAGAACAGCTCTAGAAATGCGTACAAACTACCCTGTACAAATGTTAGAGCTTGCAATTAAAGGCATGCTTCCAAAAGGACGTTTAGGACGTCAAGTGTCTAAGAAATTAAACGTGTATGCTGGAGCAGAGCATCCACACCAAGCACAACAACCAGAAGTTTACGAACTTCGCGGATAATTAATTAAAGGAGGGCTTACTTTGGCACAGGTTCAATACTATGGCACTGGACGTCGTAAGAGTTCAGTAGCGCGCGTACGCCTAGTTCCAGGCGAAGGACGCGTTATCATTAACGGTCGTGATTTTGAAAACTATATCCCATTTGCTGCATTACGTGAAGTAGTGAAACAACCTCTAGTTGCAACAGAAACTTTAGGTAACTACGATGTACTTGTAAACGTAAATGGTGGTGGATACACTGGTCAAGCTGGTGCTATTCGTCACGGTATTTCTCGCGCTTTATTAAAAGCTGATCCAGAATACCGTCTAACACTAAAACGTGCAGGTCTATTAACTCGTGACGCACGTATGAAAGAGCGTAAAAAATACGGTCTTAAAGGCGCACGTCGTGCACCTCAGTTCTCAAAACGTTAATTTTTGCGAACTTCAAACCCCAACCATTTTGGTTGGGGTTTTTTTATGTTTAATTCTTCTTTTGTAATTTTTGTAGCTTGGAATATTTTAGTGCTAACGTCCTGCGTATGCTTCTTCTTTAGAAGTTTAGACTAATACGTATTAGGGAGGTTTATAAGTACTATGAATGTCATTGTCAACTTACAAGAAAAGCAAAAAGAAAAGCAGTTAAAATACGAGCGGAAGATGCTGCGAGAATTATCATTAAAAACATTGCGTTCAAATATTCGTGATGCCTTTCAGATGCAAGAACTTCATCGTCAGTATGAAGATTATTGTATTGAATTAGGGATAGAATCTTATTTATTAGGAGCGAGATACAGTAAATTTGGTTATCATGGTGAATCATTCTTTGATGTGAAATATAGGGCTTTAGAAGAAGAGCAACAATTAACTGAAACATTATTTCAATTTTTAACGAGTATGACTATACGCGAAATTAAGTTGCAAGACGAGGAATTGCTTTTTGAATCTTGCCAGCAGTTTATCGGCTTGTGGTGGCAGGAAGGGTATGAAAAAGGCGAAAGAAGATATCGATTAAAGCTACACTAAGACAAGCATAAACTTTCCTCTTGTCCCATATAAGTAATTAGAGGGACTAGCTGGAGGAGGAAAGGTATGAAGAGAATTCGAATTATCTCTTTTGCGCTCGCTGCGGTTGTTTTGTTTTTTTTAGTTAAACAAGAATTTCAAATTACAAAATCGTGGCGAGCTTGGAATTTACCCTTATCAGGGAAAGTGATTGTACTAGATGCTGGGCATGGTGGGCCAGACGGAGGGGCTGTTGGTGGAAAGGATATTGTAGAAAAAGATATTACGCTTGAGATTACAAAAAAGGTACAAGATTATTTACAAGAACAAGGCGCTTTAGTCATTTTAACGCGTGAAGGAGATTATGATTTAGCTAATAAAGATACAAAGTCATATAGTAGACGTAAAGCAGAGGATTTAAAAAAGCGTGTTGAAATCATTAATAAGCCTGATGTAGACTTTTTTGCGAGTATTCATTTAAATGCCCTAACTAGTAGTGGATCTAAGGGCGCACAAACGTTCTACTACCGTTCTTCGATTGAAAATGAACGGGCTGCGAAATTTATACAAGCTGAATTGAGAACAAGCTTAGAAAATACGAATCGTTCTGCTAAAACAATTCCTCACGTGTATTTATTGAAGTATGCCAAAAAACCAGGTGCTTTAATTGAGGCTGGCTTTTTATCGAACGTGAATGAAAGATATATGTTAAATTCGGAGAAATACCAGCAAAAAGTAGCCGCTGCAATATATCGTGGTATATTACGTTATTTTACGGAAAAAGGAAATCCTCCAGAATAAGGAGGATTTTTCGAGTTTCTCTCGTTAACGAAGTTTTCCGAAAATATGTTATACTGGAAATGTAAACGCATTTATTTCAAAGATAAAGAGAGATAAATTTAATTAACATTACGTTATTTTTCATACAGGGGGCTGGGCTAATTATGGTAACGAAAGAGCAGGTAGTGGAAGCATTGGAAGGGATTGTAGATCCGTTTATACATAAAACGTTAAAAGAAACAAATGCAATTAAAGAGGTAACAGTCAAGCCGGAGAAGGAACATGTAAGTGTTAAAATTGCAATTGTAAAGACAGGTACAGCGGAACAAATGCAGTTGCAGTCTGGAATTGTAAAGTTAGTAAAGGAACTTGGAGCAGCAACAGTTGGACTTCGTTTTGCAGAATTTACAGAAGAGGAATTAGCTCAGTTTGCACCACCGCAAGAGGAAGAGAAAAGTGAATCCTTATTATCACCGAACTCAAATACAACATTTTTAGCAGTGGCAAGTGGAAAAGGTGGAGTAGGGAAATCGACTGTTTCTGTTAACCTTGCAATTGCTTTAGCTCGTTTAGGAAAAAAGGTTGGTATCATTGATGCGGATATTTACGGTTTTAGTGTACCGGATATGATGGGTATAGAAAAACGTCCAATCGTAAGAGGTGATAAGATAATACCAGTGGAGCGTCTAGGTGTGAAAGTAATCTCAATGGGATTCTTTGTAGAAGATAATGCACCTGTTATTTGGAGGGGTCCTATGCTTGGGAAAATGTTAAATCACTTTTTCACAGAAGTAGAATGGGGTGATTTAGATTACCTAGTATTAGATTTACCACCAGGTACAGGTGATGTTGCGTTAGATGTGCATTCGATGTTGCCGTCTTGTAAAGAGATTATTGTAACAACGCCGCACCCAACAGCAGCATTTGTAGCAGCACGCGCTGGAGCAATGGCTTTACGTACAGAACATAGCATTCTTGGTGTCGTTGAAAATATGGCATACTTTGAAAGTAAAGCAACTGGTGAGAAAGAGTATGTGTTTGGAAGAGGCGGAGGAGACAAACTAGCTACGGAACTCCAAACGGATGTACTGGGCCGAATTCCACTTCAGCAACCTGATTGGAATAAAGAAGACTTTGCGCCGTCAGTATATGAAGATACACATACAACGGGTCTCATTTATCGTGCGATAGCTGAGAAGGTTATTGATAAAACAGCTGTTACACAAAAATAAAGTAGTAATGAGTGGACAATGTATATATTGTCCACTCATTACTGTAATTTTTATTGTTGCTCTTTGTTCCCACCTTGAGAACCGCCTTCGCCGCCTTTTTTATCAGATCCGCCTTTTTCGGCTTTTTGTACACCTTTACTAATGATGTCGATCATTTTAGCTTGGAAGAGTGGACTTTCAGCGGTTTCGGTTAGTACTTGTTGTAAATATTGACGATATTCTTTACTCTTCATTGTTTGTAACATAATTTTCTCTACTTCAGGATTTTTCATAATCTCTATAACACCTGATTGGTATTCAGGATCTTTTAGTAAAGTTTTCATTAAGTTTGTTTGTTCTTTTCCCATACTTTTAGCAAATTTCGATGAGAACTCAGGGTCTTTAAAGAGCTTTTCCCAGAATTGTTGCCCTTTTTCAGATACCATCGCATCTTCAATCGTTTTCTTTACTACTGTTTCATCTAGTATGAGTGCTTGTTTCATTTTTTCATCAGTTAATACATCTTGGATCGCTTTTTTTCCTTGATCGGTTTTTAAAATATCAACAATCATTTTTTTTGTTTGATCATAATCAAGTTCAGATTTTGCTTCTTTTCCTTGTGCACATGCCACTAGTGCTATAAATAGAAAAGAAGAAATCAAAACGAGCAGCATCCGTTTCATAAGTTGGAGCTCCTTTCAGCAAAGTTCTCTTTTTTTAATATAAATCTCTTTAAGGAATTTATACATGAACATGGCTAGCTTTTTGAAATTGTCATTGATACAATTTAATTAGAAATATAAGAATAATGGGGGATGTGTTGTGAATAGCCGCAAGTGGGTACGACTATTTTTTACGACGTTGTTTCTTGGTGGGATTAGCACAGTCTTTATTGGTTTTGTTTTAGAGTGGGACAAGTACGCTAAATTTTTTCAAAATTTCGACGGAAAAGAGATTTTAGCAATTTCTTTTTGGTTGATGGGTGTAGGGTTTATTTTTAGTGTTATAAGTCAAATGGGGTTCTTTGCGTATTTAACGATCCATCGTTTTGGATTAGGGGTGTTTCGGTCATCTTCTTTATGGAATGCAGTGCAACTTTTCTTTATTGCGTTTGTATTGTTTGATTTCGTTTATTTAAGGTCAGTACTTATTGCAAATGGAGAAATTTCATTAGGGAATAACATACTTGTTGCTGGGGTGCTATTTGTGTTTGGGGCAATTGTCGCTTATATAAAGAGTAAAGAAACGAATAAAAAAGCATTTGTTCCCGCTCTGTTCTTTATGGTTGTTGTAACAATTCTTGAATGGGTACCAGCGCTCCGGATTAATGATACAGATTGGTTATATTTAATGGTGATACCACTTCTATTATGTAATGCATATCAGTTACTTGTATTGCATCGTTTAATTGGACAAAAGAGTAAGTCAGTTTAATGAGGAGAGTGGATTTTTAATTATCCAGATTCTTATCGTCTGTAAATACTAGGATAAAAAAGCTCTGCTATCTTAACGAAAGATAGCAGAGCTTTTTATGTGTGAAGAATCGTGTAGAAAGGAACTATTTAATATCTTCACTTTTTGTACTTGTGTTGGAAATAAGTTGTGATACAGATGTTTGTTCATATCCGTCGCTCTTTAATTTTTGTAAGAGTAATGGTAAAGCCTTATTTGTTTGAAGGGCAGAATCAGAAGCATGTAATAGGACAATATCTCCACCCTTTAAATTGCTAGAGACCGTGGAAACGATTTTATTTACGCCGGGATTTTTCCAGTCATTTGAATTGTTACTCCAATGAACGAGGGTGTATCCGAGTGATTCCGCTATTTTAAGAGTCGTTTTGTTAAAATCGCCACTAGGTGGACGTAATAGCTTGACTTGTTTTACGCCAAGTTTCGTAAAAACATCTTGTGCCCGCAAAAGATCTCGTCTTATTTCATTTGCTTCTAATGAAGTGTAGGATGTGTAATTATAGCCCATACTACCAATTTCATGTCCATCTTTCATGATGCGTTCGACAATATCAGGGTGTCTTTCAGCCCATGCAGCAGAGAGAAAGAAGGTTGCATTCTTAATTTCTCTTTCTTTGAGTGTATTAAGGATTGGAATAGCTTTTTGGTCTCCCCAACTAATGTCAAACGTGAATGCAACTTGTTTTTTTGCAGTGTCCCCTTTGTAAATCACCTTAGGGCCGGTAGCAGTTGAAAAAGCAGATTCATGTGAATATGTTTTTAAAAAGAGTAGCCATGCTGTAAATAAGGAAAGTACGACTATTAAGCTAATGTGTTTAAATGTTCTTTTACTCGTAATAAAAAAGAAAAACATAATATTACGCCCCTTTGTCCAATCCTTTTCAGTTACATATATGCTTTAAATTAAAAAAAGAGAACAAGGGATTAATATCGTAAGTGGTGGATATAATGAGTGATAGAATTTTGTTTTTTGATGATACATTATTGATATTTGAAAATGAGTGGGGCGTTTATCGATAAATGTAAGGAGTTATTGGGGTGATAATTTGCTTGGGATTATGTTGACGAAGGAAGAAAGAAAAGAAATGGAATACATACTGAAGAGAGAGTTAGAGGAACTTTTATTTGATTTTGAAGATGAGCGTATACATAGCGTTGTAAAAAAGGCGATGGAAGAAAGGTATAAAATCATTTTTTGTTTATTTCGGAGGGTTGCTAATAGGGAAGAATGTATTCGTTATGTAAGAAAAAGATTTTTTTATTAAAATTATTGACGTTAGGAGTAAGTATATGATAAATTAATAAACGTCGCTGATGCAGAAACGCAGAAAACGGCAAAAAAGAAATTGAAAAACTTAGTTGACATCGAAAAATGAAGATGTTAACATAAGGAAGTCGCAAATGAGCGACAAAGAAGTTCTTTGAAAACTGAACGAAACAAACAACGTGAACGTCAATTTTTATTTTTAGATGCTAGACAAACTAACTTTATTGGAGAGTTTGATCCTGGCTCAGGATGAACGCTGGCGGCGTGCCTAATACATGCAAGTCGAGCGAATGGATTAAGAGCTTGCTCTTATGAAGTTAGCGGCGGACGGGTGAGTAACACGTGGGTAACCTGCCCATAAGACTGGGATAACTCCGGGAAACCGGGGCTAATACCGGATAATATTTTGAACTGCATGGTTCGAAATTGAAAGGCGGCTTCGGCTGTCACTTATGGATGGACCCGCGTCGCATTAGCTAGTTGGTGAGGTAACGGCTCACCAAGGCAACGATGCGTAGCCGACCTGAGAGGGTGATCGGCCACACTGGGACTGAGACACGGCCCAGACTCCTACGGGAGGCAGCAGTAGGGAATCTTCCGCAATGGACGAAAGTCTGACGGAGCAACGCCGCGTGAGTGATGAAGGCTTTCGGGTCGTAAAACTCTGTTGTTAGGGAAGAACAAGTGCTAGTTGAATAAGCTGGCACCTTGACGGTACCTAACCAGAAAGCCACGGCTAACTACGTGCCAGCAGCCGCGGTAATACGTAGGTGGCAAGCGTTATCCGGAATTATTGGGCGTAAAGCGCGCGCAGGTGGTTTCTTAAGTCTGATGTGAAAGCCCACGGCTCAACCGTGGAGGGTCATTGGAAACTGGGAGACTTGAGTGCAGAAGAGGAAAGTGGAATTCCATGTGTAGCGGTGAAATGCGTAGAGATATGGAGGAACACCAGTGGCGAAGGCGACTTTCTGGTCTGTAACTGACACTGAGGCGCGAAAGCGTGGGGAGCAAACAGGATTAGATACCCTGGTAGTCCACGCCGTAAACGATGAGTGCTAAGTGTTAGAGGGTTTCCGCCCTTTAGTGCTGAAGTTAACGCATTAAGCACTCCGCCTGGGGAGTACGGCCGCAAGGCTGAAACTCAAAGGAATTGACGGGGGCCCGCACAAGCGGTGGAGCATGTGGTTTAATTCGAAGCAACGCGAAGAACCTTACCAGGTCTTGACATCCTCTGAAAACTCTAGAGATAGAGCTTCTCCTTCGGGAGCAGAGTGACAGGTGGTGCATGGTTGTCGTCAGCTCGTGTCGTGAGATGTTGGGTTAAGTCCCGCAACGAGCGCAACCCTTGATCTTAGTTGCCATCATTAAGTTGGGCACTCTAAGGTGACTGCCGGTGACAAACCGGAGGAAGGTGGGGATGACGTCAAATCATCATGCCCCTTATGACCTGGGCTACACACGTGCTACAATGGACGGTACAAAGAGCTGCAAGACCGCGAGGTGGAGCTAATCTCATAAAACCGTTCTCAGTTCGGATTGTAGGCTGCAACTCGCCTACATGAAGCTGGAATCGCTAGTAATCGCGGATCAGCATGCCGCGGTGAATACGTTCCCGGGCCTTGTACACACCGCCCGTCACACCACGAGAGTTTGTAACACCCGAAGTCGGTGGGGTAACCTTTATGGAGCCAGCCGCCTAAGGTGGGACAGATGATTGGGGTGAAGTCGTAACAAGGTAGCCGTATCGGAAGGTGCGGCTGGATCACCTCCTTTCTATGGAGAATTGATGAACGCAGTTCATCAATAAACGTTGACTTGTTTCGTTTCGTTCAGTTTTGAGAGAACTATCTCTCAAGTTTAAATGTATGTTCTTTGAAAACTAGATAACAGTGTAGCTCATATTTTTTTAATTTTAGTTTGGTTAAGTTAGAAAGGGCGCACGGTGGATGCCTTGACATTAGGAGTCGATGAAGGACGGGACTAACGCCGATATGCTTCGGGGAGCTGTAAGTAAGCTTTGATCCGAAGATTTCCGAATGGGGAAACCCACTATACGTAATGGTATGGTATCCTTACCTGAATACATAGGGTATGGAAGACAGACCCAGGGAACTGAAACATCTAAGTACCTGGAGGAAGAGAAAGCAAATGCGATTTCCTGAGTAGCGGCGAGCGAAACGGAATCTAGCCCAAACCAAGAGGCTTGCCTCTTGGGGTTGTAGGACATTCTATACGGAGTTACAAAGGAACGAGGTAGACGAAGCGACCTGGAAAGGTCCGTCACAGAGGGTAACAACCCCGTAGTCGAAACTTCGTTCTCTCTTGAATGTATCCTGAGTACGGCGGAACACGTGAAATTCCGTCGGAATCTGGGAGGACCATCTCCCAAGGCTAAATACTCCCTAGTGATCGATAGTGAACCAGTACCGTGAGGGAAAGGTGAAAAGCACCCCGGAAGGGGAGTGAAAGAGATCCTGAAACCGTGTGCCTACAAATAGTCAGAGCCCGTTAATGGGTGATGGCGTGCCTTTTGTAGAATGAACCGGCGAGTTACGATCCCGTGCGAGGTTAAGCTGAAGAGGCGGAGCCGCAGCGAAAGCGAGTCTGAATAGGGCGTTTAGTACGTGGTCGTAGACCCGAAACCAGGTGATCTACCCATGTCCAGGGTGAAGTTCAGGTAACACTGAATGGAGGCCCGAACCCACGCACGTTGAAAAGTGCGGGGATGAGGTGTGGGTAGCGGAGAAATTCCAATCGAACCTGGAGATAGCTGGTTCTCCCCGAAATAGCTTTAGGGCTAGCCTTAAGTGTAAGAGTCTTGGAGGTAGAGCACTGATTGAACTAGGGGTCCTCATCGGATTACCGAATTCAGTCAAACTCCGAATGCCAATGACTTATCCTTAGGAGTCAGACTGCGAGTGATAAGATCCGTAGTCAAGAGGGAAACAGCCCAGATCGCCAGCTAAGGTCCCAAAGTGTGTATTAAGTGGAAAAGGATGTGGAGTTGCTTAGACAACTAGGATGTTGGCTCAGAAGCAGCCACCATTTAAAGAGTGCGTAATAGCTCACTAGTCGAGTGACTCTGCGCCGAAAATGTACCGGGGCTAAATACACCACCGAAGCTGCGAATTGATACCAATGGTATCAGTGGTAGGGGAGCGTTCTAAGTGCAGTGAAGTCAGACCGGAAGGACTGGTGGAGCGCTTAGAAGTGAGAATGCCGGTATGAGTAGCGAAAGACGGGTGAGAATCCCGTCCACCGAATGCCTAAGGTTTCCTGAGGAAGGCTCGTCCGCTCAGGGTTAGTCAGGACCTAAGCCGAGGCCGACAGGCGTAGGCGATGGACAACAGGTTGATATTCCTGTACCACCTCTTTATCGTTTGAGCAATGGAGGGACGCAGAAGGATAGAAGAAGCGTGCGATTGGTTGTGCACGTCCAAGCAGTTAGGCTGATAAGTAGGCAAATCCGCTTATCGTGAAGGCTGAGCTGTGATGGGGAAGCTCCTTATGGAGCGAAGTCTTTGATTCCCCGCTGCCAAGAAAAGCTTCTAGCGAGATAAAAGGTGCCTGTACCGCAAACCGACACAGGTAGGCGAGGAGAGAATCCTAAGGTGTGCGAGAGAACTCTGGTTAAGGAACTCGGCAAAATGACCCCGTAACTTCGGGAGAAGGGGTGCTTTCTTAACGGAAAGCCGCAGTGAATAGGCCCAAGCGACTGTTTAGCAAAAACACAGGTCTCTGCGAAGCCGTAAGGCGAAGTATAGGGGCTGACACCTGCCCGGTGCTGGAAGGTTAAGGAGAGGGGTTAGCGTAAGCGAAGCTCTGAACTGAAGCCCCAGTAAACGGCGGCCGTAACTATAACGGTCCTAAGGTAGCGAAATTCCTTGTCGGGTAAGTTCCGACCCGCACGAAAGGTGTAACGATTTGGGCACTGTCTCAACCAGAGACTCGGTGAAATTATAGTACCTGTGAAGATGCAGGTTACCCGCGACAGGACGGAAAGACCCCGTGGAGCTTTACTGTAGCCTGATATTGAATTTTGGTACAGTTTGTACAGGATAGGCGGGAGCCATTGAAACCGGAGCGCTAGCTTCGGTGGAGGCGCTGGTGGGATACCGCCCTGACTGTATTGAAATTCTAACCTACGGGTCTTATCGACCCGGGAGACAGTGTCAGGTGGGCAGTTTGACTGGGGCGGTCGCCTCCTAAAGTGTAACGGAGGCGCCCAAAGGTTCCCTCAGAATGGTTGGAAATCATTCGTAGAGTGCAAAGGCATAAGGGAGCTTGACTGCGAGACCTACAAGTCGAGCAGGGACGAAAGTCGGGCTTAGTGATCCGGTGGTTCCGCATGGAAGGGCCATCGCTCAACGGATAAAAGCTACCCCGGGGATAACAGGCTTATCTCCCCCAAGAGTCCACATCGACGGGGAGGTTTGGCACCTCGATGTCGGCTCATCGCATCCTGGGGCTGTAGTCGGTCCCAAGGGTTGGGCTGTTCGCCCATTAAAGCGGTACGCGAGCTGGGTTCAGAACGTCGTGAGACAGTTCGGTCCCTATCCGTCGTGGGCGTAGGAAATTTGAGAGGAGCTGTCCTTAGTACGAGAGGACCGGGATGGACGCACCGCTGGTGTACCAGTTGTTCTGCCAAGGGCATAGCTGGGTAGCTATGTGCGGAAGGGATAAGTGCTGAAAGCATCTAAGCATGAAGCCCCCCTCAAGATGAGATTTCCCATAGCGTAAGCTAGTAAGATCCCTGAAAGATGATCAGGTTGATAGGTTCGAGGTGGAAGCATGGTGACATGTGGAGCTGACGAATACTAATAGATCGAGGACTTAACCATATAATATGAAGCAAATGTTATCTAGTTTTGAAGGAATATATATTTAAAATTCCTTTTGACATTCTGAAAAGAATGTACATAATGATAAAAGTCTGGTAATGATGGCAGAGAGGTCACACCCGTTCCCATACCGAACACGGAAGTTAAGCTCTCTAGCGCCGATGGTAGTTGGGACCTTGTCCCTGTGAGAGTAGGACGTTGCCAGGCTTATATTATTCCGCAGTAGCTCAGCGGTAGAGCTATCGGCTGTTAACCGATCGGTCGTAGGTTCGATTCCTACCTGCGGAGCCATTATGCTTCCATAGCTCAGCTGGTAGAGTACTTCCATGGTAAGGAAGAGGTCACCGGTTCAAGCCCGGTTGGAAGCTTGGGAAAATTTTTGAATTTTTTTGGCCCGTTGGTCAAGTGGTTAAGACACCGCCCTTTCACGGCGGTAACACGGGTTCGAATCCCGTACGGGTCACCACTTTTGGAGGATTAGCTCAGCTGGGAGAGCACCTGCCTTACAAGCAGGGGGTCGGCGGTTCGATCCCGTCATCCTCCACCATATATGTTTAAATGTCGGAGGGGTAGCGAAGTGGCTAAACGCGGCGGACTGTAAATCCGCTCCTTCGGGTTCGGCAGTTCGAATCTGCCCCCCTCCACCATTTTCTTTAAAATAACCTGAGAGGGTTTATTTTTTTGAGAAGATAACCATACTAGTAAATATTAATGGGCTATAGCCAAGCGGTAAGGCAACGGACTTTGACTCCGTCATGCGCTGGTTCGAATCCAGCTAGCCCAGCCATTTACGAGCCATTAGCTCAGTTGGTAGAGCATCTGACTTTTAATCAGAGGGTCGAAGGTTCGAATCCTTCATGGCTCACCATTTTCGCGGAAGTAGTTCAGTGGTAGAATACAACCTTGCCAAGGTTGGGGTCGCGGGTTCGAATCCCGTCTTCCGCTTTATTACTACGGGGCCTTAGCTCAGCTGGGAGAGCGCCTGCCTTGCACGCAGGAGGTCAGCGGTTCGATCCCGCTAGGCTCCATATAAATAGGGAAAGCTTACATCAAATGATGTGAGCTTTTTTTGTGTTTAAATTCCACTCGAAAAGGCAACTTTTCCGTATATCGTTTAAAATAAAAAAAAGGATTGAATAAGGAGGAGGTAACTATGAAGGTTGTTATTGCATCGGATTCATATAAAGAAAGCCTGAAAGCTATAGAGGTATGTGAAGCTATTGAAAGAGGCTTTGCAGCAATTTTTCCTAAAGCAGAGTATGTTAAAGTACCAATTGGAGATGGGGGCGAAGGAACGGTTGAATCTCTTGTTGGTGCTACAATGGGGAGAATTATATCACTTAATGTGACAGGGCCGCTTGGAGAGAGCGTGCAAGCTTTTTATGGTATGTCTAAGGATAAGAAGACGGCATTTATTGAAATGGCAGCAGCATCGGGGTTACAACACGTTCCAATTGAAAAGAGAAACCCACTTATTACAACGACAAAAGGGACAGGCGAAGTTATATTACATGCATTAGATCAAGGAACTAAACACATTATTTTAGGGCTTGGAGGAAGTGCTACAAATGATGGTGGGGCTGGTATGCTATCTGCCTTAGGCGCAAGATTTATAAATAGGAAAGGTGAGGTAATAGAACCCTCTGGAGGGACATTGCATTTGATAACCACTGTTGACCTTTCTAGGATTGATTCACGCCTGGAGGATATAAAATTAGAAGCGGCATGTGATGTAGATAACCCGTTAGTTGGACCGAGCGGGGCATCTTTTGTATTTGCGAGACAAAAAGGTGCGAATGTAGAGATGATGAAAGAGCTAGATGAGAATTTAAAACATTATGCTAATATACTTAAACAACATGTGTCTTTTGATGTATCTGAAATACCAGGTGCGGGGGCAGCTGGAGGAACGGGAGCCGCTGTCGTTGCAGTACTAAAGGGACAGCTAAGAAAAGGGATTGAAATTGTATTAGATTATACAAATTTTGATAAGTGTATAGAGGGTGCTGATCTTATTGTAACTGGTGAGGGAAGAATAGATGAACAAACAGCATATGGAAAAGCTCCTGTTGGTGTCGCGAAGCGGGCGAAACGTCGTCATATTCCGGTAATTGCTATTGGTGGATCTGTATCTCCGAATTATACAATTATTTATGAAAAGGGAATTGATGCAGTGTTTAGTATTACGGCTAGTCCAATGACATTAGAAGAAGCATATAAAGCGGCAGAAGAGAATATCGAAATGGCAGCAAGAAATATTGCAGCAGTGTGGAAACTAGCATCAGAAAAACGTTTCTAAATATAGAAGTGTTTTTTTATCCATTTATTTGAGGATATTTTGTGTAATTATAGGTAGTGATGGAGAAAAGCACTGATAAAAATATTAGCTGATAGAAAAGTTAGTCGGTTCATTAAGTTAACTTTATACATAGAACAGTTTTAAAATTGGGAGTCCAACGTAAATATAAGTGAATAAAATGTATATCCATGCAGAAAAATGTCGAGTTGAGTCAGACTATATAAAAGATTTAAAATATTTAGTGAAGGCATAAAAGGGGGATACTATCTATGAAAAAAGAAATCTCAGTTATTGGCGTTCCAATGGATTTAGGACAGATGCGTCGCGGGGTTGATATGGGACCAAGCGCGATCCGTTATGCAGGGGTAGTTGAAAGAATTGAACAAATTGGATATGACGTAAAAGATATGGGAGATATATGTATAGAGAGAGAAAAAGAAGTAGATGAAAATACAAAGTTAAGAAACCTTGCACAAGTTGCAACTGTATGTAATGAACTAGCGACTAAGGTTGATCATATTATAGAAGAAGGTCGTTTTCCACTTGTATTAGGCGGTGACCATAGTATTGCTATCGGTACGCTAGCTGGTGTAGCGAAACATTATAAAAATTTAGGTGTTATTTGGTATGATGCACATGGTGATTTAAATACAGAAGAGACTTCACCATCTGGAAATATTCACGGTATGTCACTTGCTGCAAGTTTAGGATATGGACATTCTTCACTTGTAGACTTATACGGGTCATATCCAAAGGTGAAGAAAGAGAACGTTGTAATTATCGGTGCACGTGCATTAGATGAAGGAGAAAAAGACTTTATTCGCGATGAAGGCATTAAAGTATTCTCAATGCATGAAATTGATCGTATGGGTATGACGGCTGTTATGGAAGAAACAATTGCGTATTTATCTCATACTGATGGTGTTCATTTATCATTAGATTTAGATGGGCTTGATCCTCATGACGCACCAGGAGTTGGAACACCTGTAATTGGTGGTCTATCTTATCGTGAAAGCCACTTAGCGATGGAGATGTTAGCAGAAGCTGATATTGTTACATCTGCTGAATTTGTTGAAGTAAATACAATTTTAGATGAGAGAAACAGAACAGCAACAACAGCGGTTGCTTTAATGGGTTCTTTATTCGGTGAAAAACTGAAATAAATGTAAGAAAAGCAACTGTGAAGTTGCTTTTTTTATTGGAAAATAGGCGTATAATAATTTATATTACACTGTAGGATAAGAAAGTTTGACATCTTACCAATTTAAGCTAAGGGGGCGTTTGTAATTGTCGTTTGTTTCATGTATGGTATAATTAACTAGTTGTTGGAAATACATACAGATAGAGCATAAAATAATATTTCAATATATGGATAGAATTGCTCGTAAGTAGGAGGAAGGGTTAGCATGCCTTTTGAAGATACGACCATTTTGAAATATCTTAGTACGGCATTAGATATTGCTGTTGTATGGTTTATTATATATAAGCTAATTCTTATAATCCGGGGCACGAAGGCTGTTCAACTTTTAAAAGGTATTACAGTTATTATTGTCGTCCGGATGATTAGTATTTTACTTGAATTGCACACGCTATACTGGCTAACAGAACAAGTATTAACGTGGGGATTCTTGGCCGTTATTATTATCTTTCAGCCAGAATTACGAAGAGCACTTGAGCAGCTAGGACGAGGTAGCTTGTTTTCGCGTGTGGGAACTCACGAGGACGATGAACCTGAAATTGTTGCAACAGCGATAGCGAAAGCAACGGAATATATGGGGAAACGTAGAATTGGTGCATTAATTACGTTGTCAAAAGAGACTGGGATGGGTGACTATGTGGAAACGGGTATTCCGCTGAACGCAAATGTGTCATCAGAATTACTCATTAATATTTTTATCCCTAATACGCCTCTTCATGATGGAGCAGTAATTATGCAGGGAAGTACAATTAAAGCAGCAGCATGTTATCTTCCGCTATCAGAAAGTCCGTTCATTTCTAAGGAGTTAGGAACAAGGCATCGCGCTGCAATGGGAGTTAGTGAAGTTACTGATAGTATTACAGTAGTTGTGTCGGAAGAAACGGGTCAAATTTCTTTAACGAAAAACGGTGAGTTACATCGTGATTTGAAGACAGAACAGCTGAAGGATATGTTGTTAACAGAATTTAGTGGGAACGAAAAAACGACTTCTTCGTCTTTATGGAATTGGAGGAGAAAGCGTCATGGATAAGTTAATGGAGAATCATTGGTTTTTAAAAGGAATCTCATTACTATTGGCGTGTATGCTTTTTATGTCAGCAACTTTAACTGAAAAAAATACGACATCGAGTATATTACCTTTCGTAAATGAAACGAAAGAAACATTAACTGATTATCCTATTACCCTTAAGTATGATGAAGAGAAATATATTGTAAGTGGTATTCCAGCAGGTGGAGTCAAGGTGAAGTTGGAAGGCCCAAAATCAGCAGTTGCTACAGCAAAAGCAAAAAAACAATTTGATATATCAGTTGACTTGCGAGATAGTCAAAAAGGAACTTATGAAGTTTCTTTAAAAGCGAATGGGCTTCCAGATGATGTGAAAGGAACAGTCCAGCCAGCAACAATTAAAGTCACTCTGCATGAAAAAGCGAAAAAGTATGTTCATGTAGACTTGAAATTATCAAATGAAGATCAGATGCCAGCGGGTGCTACTCTTGAAAAATCAGTTATTAAGCCTGATACTGTTGAGGTAGTTGGGACGAAAGAAGAAATAGAAAGTATTTCATCTGCTAAGGCATATATCGATTTAAAAGGTGTTAATAAAACTGTTACAAAAACACCAGAAGTTACATTATACAATAAAGAAGGAAAACGCTTAAATGTAAGAACAAATCCATCTAAAATTAGTGTAACGTTGAATGTAGCAACGCAAGCTACAGCAAATAACGTCGAAAAAACAGTTCCTTTAACATATACGAAAAAAGGGAATTTACCAGAAGGTTTAGCTGTTACAAGTATTAGTGTTGAACCAAAAGAAGTAACGATAGCAGGTCCAAAAGACATTTTGGATAATATACAATCTATAGAGGGGGTCGAGGTAGATCTTAGTCAATTGACGGATTCTACAACATTCGATGCCTCTGTTTTATTGCCAAAAGGTGTAACAAGTGCAAAACCAAATCAAGTGAAGGTTTCCGTAGGGGTACAAAAGGTAAAACAAACGAAAAGTAAAACTATTGATGGTATCCCGATTCAAAAAAATGGAATTCCGAATGATGTTACTGCTCAGCTACTTTCGCCACAAGATGGAAAGATAAGCGTTGATATTTCAGGAGAAGCAAGTATAGTAGATAAAATAACAGCTGCTCAAATAACAGCTGCGATTAATCTGCAAAATGTATCTCCGGGGACGAAGGATGTTTCTATTCAAGTGAGCGGTCCTGGTAATATTTCGATAGAAGCAAAACAAAAAAGTGCTAAAGTCACAATTGTGAAGAAAGAAAAACCAGATAAAGAAGTACAGGGTAATATTGAACAACCAGATTCAAAAAACAATCAAGAAAATCAAACTGACAAACCAAAAAATCCTGAAACCAATCCAGAAAAGGATCAGGAAAAAGAAAAAGATAAAGAAAAAGAAAAAGATAAAGAAAATGGCCAAGAACCAACAGTAGATAATCAAAAAGAGCACGAAAAAGGAGCGAATAATAATGGGTAAATATTTTGGTACAGACGGAGTACGCGGGGTTGCAAATAAGGAATTAACACCTGAATTAGCATTCAAAATTGGACGTTTTGGCGGCTATGTATTAACAAAAGATACAGATCGTCCAAAAGTAATTATTGGCCGTGATACACGTATATCTGGACATATGTTAGAAGGAGCTTTAGTAGCAGGTCTATTATCAACTGGAGCAGAAGTAATGCGTCTTGGTGTTATTTCTACACCAGGTGTGGCTTATTTAACAAAAGCTTTAGATGCACAAGCGGGTGTTATGATTTCTGCATCTCATAATCCAGTACAAGATAATGGAATTAAGTTCTTCGGTTCAGATGGTTTCAAATTAACAGATGAGCAAGAAGCAGAAATTGAAGCATTATTAGACAAAGAAGTTGACGAGTTACCACGTCCAACAGGTACTAACCTTGGTCAAGTGAGCGATTACTTTGAAGGTGGACAAAAATATTTACAATACATTAAACAAACTGTAGAGGAAGATTTCTCTGGTTTACATATCGCTTTAGATTGCGCACACGGTGCGACTTCTTCTTTAGCTCCATACTTATTTGCAGACTTAGAAGCTGATATTTCAACGATGGGAACTTCTCCAAACGGTATGAATATTAACGAAGGCGTCGGATCTACACATCCAGAAGTCTTAGCTGAATTAGTAAAAGAAAAAGGTGCTGATATCGGACTTGCTTTTGATGGTGATGGCGACCGATTAATCGCTGTAGATGAAAAAGGAAACATCGTTGATGGCGATCAAATTATGTTTATTTGCGCGAAGTATATGAAAGAAACTGGTCAATTAAAACATAATACAGTTGTTTCAACAGTTATGAGTAACTTAGGTTTCTACAAAGCACTTGAAGCAAACAGTATTACAAGTGATAAAACAGCAGTTGGTGACCGATACGTAATGGAAGAAATGAAACGTGGTGGATATAACCTGGGTGGAGAACAATCAGGTCACATTATCTTACTTGATTACATTACAACTGGTGATGGAATGTTAAGTGCTCTTCAACTTGTAAACATCATGAAAATGACGAAAAAGCCATTATCTGAGCTTGCAAGTGAGATGACAAAATTCCCACAATTACTAGTAAACGTTCGTGTAACAGATAAAAAACTAGCATTAGAAAATGAAAAAATTAAAGAAATTATTCAAGTTGTAGAGGAAGAAATGAACGGCGAGGGTCGTATTCTTGTTCGTCCATCTGGAACGGAGCCACTTATTCGTGTAATGGCAGAAGCACCGACACAAGAAATTTGTGATGCTTATGTGCACCGTATTGTAGAAGTTGTGAAAGCTGAAGTTGGAGCTGAATAATTTACTGGATTTGTTTTAAAAGGAGCACAAGAAGTGCTCCTTTTTCATATGTTTTATAGACAATGAAAAAAATTTCATTGACGGTTTATATTGTTTGTTATAAGATGGTCTTGTTCTTTTTCTCAAAGTAAATATTGTAAATTATAAAAGCGCCAGAGCTACAAGTAGTGTAGTTGACGAGGAGGAGTTTTATCGAGATTTCGGCGGATAACTCCCGGTTGTTCATCACAACCGCAAGCTTTTACTTAAAACATTAAGGTGACTTAGTGGACAAAGGTGAAAGTGTGATGAGAGAAAAGGAACGGATGAATACTAGCTGTATAAGTATATACGGACTTTAACCCAATCGAGAGGAAGGTGAAAGCCGTTACAAGCTTACAGGGCTAGCAATATGTAATCCGTTTTTTAGTACAAATAAAAATGGTATCGGACTATGTCGTTACATGTTCGCAGAGCAGTGTAAGCATTTGTAACGGCGACTAAACATGTGTGGAATTGTAGGATTTATTGGAGAGCAAGATGCAAAGGAAATTTTATTAAAAGGTTTAGAAAAGCTAGAATATCGTGGATATGATTCAGCAGGTATTGCAGTACAAGCAGAGAACGGTGTTGTTGTATACAAAGAAAAAGGCCGTATTGCAAAACTTCGCGAAGTCGTAGAGGAGAATGTAGCAGCAAACGTGGGAATCGGTCACACACGCTGGGCTACACACGGTGTTCCAAGCAAAGTAAACGCGCATCCGCATCAAAGTACATCAAAACGCTTTACGCTAGTTCATAACGGTGTAATTGAAAACTATGAATTAGTGAAAAAAGAATATTTACAAGATGTAACGTTCGTAAGTGAGACAGATACAGAGGTTATCGTGCAACTTATGGAACAACAAGTAAGCACAGGACTAAGTGTAGAAGAAGCGTTCCGTAACACGTTATCTCTTTTACATGGTTCTTACGCAATCGGACTACTTGATGCTGAAAATCCAAACATGATTTATGTTGCTAAAAACAAAAGCCCGCTATTAGTAGGTGTTGGTGACAACTTTAATGTTGTGGCGAGCGACGCTATGGCGATGTTACAAGTTACAGATCAATTTATCGAGTTAATGGATAAAGAAATCGTAATCGTAACAAAAGAAAGCATTACAATTAAAAACTTACAAGGTGAAACGATTGAACGTGCACCGTTTACAGCGGAATTAGACGCAAGTGATATTGAAAAAGGAACGTATCCTCATTTCATGCTAAAAGAAATCGATGAGCAACCACTTGTAATCCGTAATATTATTCAAAAGTACCAAGGTGAAAATGGCGAGATTGAACTGGATGAAGATATCCGTAACGCAATTTTAGATAGCGATCGTATTTATATCATTGCATGCGGAACAAGTTATCATGCAGGTCTTGTTGGAAAGCAATTCATTGAGAAGTTCGCGAAATTACCAGTTGAAGTACACGTAGCAAGTGAATTCTCTTACAACATGCCATTATTAACAGAAAGACCATTCTTCATTTATATTTCACAAAGTGGTGAAACAGCTGATAGCCGTGCAGTACTTGTGCAAACAAATGAAATGGGCCATAAAGCATTAACAATTACAAACGTACCTGGTTCTACGCTTTCTCGTGAAGCTGATTATACACTTCCGCTATACGCAGGACCAGAAATCGCAGTTGCATCAACGAAAGCTTACACAGCACAACTTGCAGTACTTTCAATCTTAGCAGCTGACATTGCCAAAGCTAAAGGTGAAATTCTTGATTTCGATTTAACTCACGAACTAGGGCTTGTAGCAAACGCAATGGTAGTACTTTGTGATCAAAAAGAAGAAATGGATGCATTAGCAAAACAATTTTTATCAACAACACGCAACTGCTTCTTCATCGGACGTAGTGTAGACTTCTTCGTAGGTTTAGAAGGTGCGTTAAAACTAAAAGAAATCTCTTATATCCAAGCAGAAGGATTTGCTGGAGGAGAATTAAAACACGGTACAATTGCCTTAATCGAAAATGGTACACCAGTTATCGCCCTTGCTACACAAGAGCACGTAAACCTTGGAATTCGTGGTAATGTGAAAGAAGTAGTAGCACGCGGAGCTAACCCATGTATCATCTCAATGAAAGGCTTAGAAATGGAAGAAGACAGCTTCGTATTACCAGCTGTACATGAAGCATTAGCACCGCTAATCGCAGTTATTCCATTCCAATTAATCTCATACTACGCAGCACTTCACCGCGAGTGTGACGTTGATAAGCCACGTAACTTAGCTAAGTCTGTTACGGTTGAGTAGGAGCTTGGTAGGTTAATAGATATAGTTGTAGCTTTAAAATAAATTTACGAATTTTCCCCCCTTTAGATATTGTATCTAAAGGGGGATTTTTGTGTCGAAAAAGAACATCTAAAATTGACAAGTGGATAGGGAGAGATGGACAGAAAACCCCACTAATTAAAGTATTACTTTATCGGATTTGGAATGAAGCTACTTTTATTCATCTGAATTTTCAGTTATCATTTTAAGTATCCGTGAACAATTTCCTTCATCATGACAAGAAGAGAAGAGAGATTCATAGACATTACGAGGAGGTATTAATGAAAATGAATGAAAAAGCATATTTAAGTATAGAAGAGATTATTTCATTACCGGCCGTATCAAGTACAAATATAAGTGATGATGGCAAAAATGTAGCATTTGTTAAGAAGAGCGCTAACTGGAAAGACAATACATATAGAAATCATGTATGGATATATGAGAAAGATAAAGGGCAGATTTACCCACTAACAACTGGAGATATAGATAGTACACATCCATTATGGTCTCCAGATTCTAAGACTATTGCATACCTTAGCCCAGGCGGTGACGGAGCTAATAAAAATCAGATCTTTGTTAAGTCAATAGACGGTTGTAGTGAGGTTCAAATGACTGATGAGGAAGAAGGGATTAGTACATTTAAATGGGATCCCACGGGTAAAGGTTTTTATTATGTTGCACAGTCGAAAGAATATGAGGAAATAAAGAAACGTAAGGAACTATATGGAGATTTTCAACATATAGGTAAGGAACACCAGAATAATTGTTTATACTACATTGAAATAGAAAAAGTGATACAAAATGATAAAGGGGAACGAGAAATTAGCGGTGTTTATCAATTAACGGAGGATAAGGATTTTTATATACATAACTTTGATATTTCAAATGATGGGACAAAGGTTGTATTTATGGCTACACCAAGCCTAAACGATCATATGAATGGTGATCTATACATATTAGATGTTGAAGCTGAGGAACTACAAAAGATGAATGTAGATAAGTTGTTGGGCGGGAGCGTTTGCTTTTCTCCTGAGGGCAGCAAAATATGTTACGCAGCAAGCATAAGAGAGAAGGATTACTATAGAAACCATATACAAGAAAGTACATTAGAGATATATGATATGAATACTGGAGAGGCAATTCAACCTTTAAAAAATTTTGATAGTACGGTTATGCCATTACAGTGGACAGCTAAAGGAATTTTAATTAGATGGCAGGATAAAACGAATTACCTTATTGGGCTGTTATGTGAGGATGGCACTGTGGAAGTGTTAAGCGAAAAAGCAGATAGTTTTATAATGGATGCTTCTATAACAAGGGATGGAAATCATATATCCTATAATAAGGCTATAACAAATGAAACCTTTGAAATCTATTTAGACGATGAAAAAATAACGAATGAAAATAGCTTTTTCGAAGGAAAGCTTAAAAGTAACAGGAAAATCATCTCATGGAAAAGTAGTGATGGTCTTGAAATAGAGGGTGTTTTATCAACTCCAGTAGAGTTTGACGCAAATAAAAAATATCCTTTATTAGTAGTAATCCATGGTGGTCCGGCTTGGGCATCTTTTCCGATATTTTCAGACTGTTTTAATGAGAAATATCCTATTGAACAGTTTATCGAAAAGGGCTTTATCGTTTTAGAGCCAAACTACAGAGGAAGTTCTGGTTATGGTAATGAATTCTTAAAAGCCAACTATAGAAAACAGGGGATTGCTGACTACGACGATGTTATATCAGGAGTTGATAAACTAGTTGATCAAGGGATAGTAGATAAAGATAGAGTAGGGGTTATGGGATGGAGTAACGGGGGATATATATCAGCTTTCTGTTCTACATTTAGTAGCAGATTTAAAGCTATTTCAGTTGGAGGTGGAATTACTAACTGGAGTACCCATTATGTACATACAGATATCCCTTACTTCATTAGGATGTATTTAGGAAATCATCCATGGAATGATCCAGAGATATATACGAAAACATCACCAATGACATATATTAAATCAGCCTGTACGCCCACCTTAATCCAACATGGAGAAAAGGATGCAAGAATTCCAATTACAAATGCATATGAGCTATATCAAGGATTAATGGATATGGAAGTTGATACAGAATTAATTATATTTAAAGGAATGGCATATAGTCCTAATCAACCGGGAATGAATGTAGCTATTATGAAGCAGAATTTGATGTGGTTTTCACACTATATTCTTGGAGAAAGTATGGAAGGTTTTAAGGGTTTATAATGGATATTCAGTACAGCGGATTTATGTACGTGATAAAAAAGAGAACTTGCATTAAATCGCAGTTCTCTTTCTTTTAGTATATTCATTTTCTTAAATCGATATTGAAATTTATTTCTTTTAAAGATTCCTCAATGAAGTCCATATACATATAAGTTTCAAATATCATATACATAGGAAATGTATTAATGGAGCTAATAAATTTCTTTATAATTTCTTCATATCCATTATGTTGAGTCCAATTCGTTCCTACACCTATCATGATAGGTTGATTCAAATAGATAGGATAAGGTGATATACCTTCATCATTTAACATATATACTAGTTTTCCATCAGCATGAAGATCAGGTTGAGATTCTTTTAGTAAGTATTGAGATAATTGTACATGTAACACGTTTACACCTACCAATCCTATAAGTTGTGTCGTTTAGTAGCCAGATTGTTGAAATGGAGATTTAATAAATTATATAATTTATTGTAAACTGCATTCAAACAATTATTAAGATGATTTATTATGAAACATATACTTAAACGATTATAAGTAAACATAAGACGGAGGACTAATATGACAGGGAATAAAAATGATTTGCCGGTAGAGCAACGTGAAGAGTTATTTAAAGTATTGAAAGCTCGTTTTGAGAAGAATATGAACCGCCATGAAGAGCTTGAATGGGCTAAAGTCGAAGCAAAGTTGACTGTTAATGTTGAGAAATTATGGTCACTTAACGAAATGGAAGCAACTGGCGGTGAGCCGGATGTTGTTGGTTATGCCAAAGAGACGGACGAGTATACTTTCTATGATTGTTCAAAGGAGAGTCCTAAAGGTCGCAGAAGCCTTTGTTATGATCTTGAAGCGTTAGAATCAAGAAAAAAACATAAACCAGAAAATAACGCTATTGATGTGGCAACTGCTATGGGTATTGAACTATTAACTGAAGAACAATATCGGGAATTGCAAAAACTTGGGGATTTTGACATGAAATCATCAAGTTGGGTGCAAACACCTTCTGATATTAGAGAACTCGGCGGTGCTCTATTTTGCGATTATCGCTTTGGACACGTTTTTGTGTACCACAATGGAGCAGATTCCTATTATGCTGCCAGAGGTTTTCGTGGTTTGTTAAAGGTTTAAGTTTTACGTAAATAAAAAAGAGCCTGCATTCAGAGGGCATTGAAAACATCCTCTTAGTTTAAAAAGTGAAAGTTTCCTCGATTTCATCAAGGAAGCTTTCACTTTTTTCATGTAGTTATCTCGTAGGGAATGTAAAATTCATTATTGCGTATCGTGTTTAAAAGTAATTACAGAGGCAGAGCATACAAATGCCTTAGAATTAGAGGTCTCACGAAAATACAGCTTTCCTGTAGTTTTTGGAACTATTGTTTAGTAGAAAAAGAATCATCGGTGGGAGAAGTGGGTGGTGCAAATTGCTGCTTTTTATTTTTGTCTTTCGTAGGTGGTTTCTCAAATGATGGATTGGATTTGATAGAGTTGTCTGGAGTTACTGTTTTTGTTTTATCCATAGGCATGGCATTTTTGAAATCATCTTCTGTGTAAAGGCCTCCTGTTTCTTCATACACTGAATCTTTACTTTGGATATAGTTTTTTGGTTTGGAAGGTTCATCTGGATTCATTATTATTGCTGGAGTTTCTAGATCTCCTGATGTCTTTGCTTTTTGCAATGGTAGTGAGGCAAAGAATATCAAAAATAAGATAATAGAAAAGATATATACATTTTTACTGATAAAAAATGCAAACATAAAGACCTCCTTAAATTTGATACGATAATTATATCACCAATTAAACCAAATGATAATCGTTATCATTTGGAGGTGGCAATAAGAAAAGAGCCTATATTCAGGCTCTTTTCTTATTTATATTTTAAAGATGAACTATTACTACGCAGTTTTACTTAATTTATATGTTCCGTGGTTGTTTTTACGGAAAAGTTTTGGGAAAATATAACCGTCCAATCCAATACGTCCGGCGTTCTGCCCTGCAACTAAAATGAACATAGTTAAAATAAGCAGGTTTGGGTTTACACTAACAGTTCCGCTTAATAAAAATGAAAGATTCATTATGATTCCGAAAAATGCAGCTGTTTTTGTTAATCCACCTAAAATCAAACCTAGACCTACTAAAATTTCTCCCCATTGAACTAAAAAGCTAAATAGGTCTGCGTTTGGAAGAACAAAATGTTGAAGGAAATCTGCCCACCAACCTTGTACTGCAGGGTGACTACCTGATGCTTGAGCGATAGCTCCTTTTAGAAAACCACTTGCATCAAAAGACTGTCCGAAGACTTTGCCTATTCCAGCAGCGAGCCATGCATATCCTATGTAAAGTCGTAAAAATAATAATATGAAAGTAGCGCGTTTATCAGTTCTTAAAAAGTTGATAACCATTGAAATCCCTCCAATGTATTGTATTTACATGTTTATTATATATCCATTGTGAATAAATTCACAATGGATAAAGTGTGAACAAAACTTACAATTTTTTATTTGTAAAATTGTACATAAAGTATTTTGAAATTTTTTTTTGGAGGATGAAGAATAAATGAGGGATGGGAGCTCTCCACTAAAATAGATAGCTCCCATAGTAAACAAATTAATGTACGTTCTTTTAAATATCTACTATTAGTTTATCTTGTCTTTTCCTTATTATTTCTCTGGTTTTATATAAGGAACAACTTGTGCAGTAACTCCTACAGAAGCACCGCGAATAAAGTCTTGGTTTTCTAACACCTTAAAGTTTTCCGTTTTTCCTGTTAGCATAACACCTAAAATTTTTACTTGATCGAATGGTTTGTCCTTGTTTGATTTTAAAAACTTCTGGATATCTTCGTCATATCCATCGTCATCGTATTGTTTAAGTGAATCAAAGAACCTTTTGTACGCTTCTTCAGGGGATTTTTCTGGATCAAATCCGTAAACTGGCATACCAGAGGGGCCTCTGCTTTCATCTCTAATAGGTGAGACCATATATAGCCATACGATATTTAAGTTGTCAGATATTTTGGTTTGAATTTCTTTTAATGTATAAGGTTGATTGAAAGAGATAGCGACTTCCGCTACATAGTTTTCCATTTTTGAAACTGCACCTAATTCATTTTTGGCTCCATTATGATATTCCTTGATAGCTGGATTATAAAATGTAGCAACTTTATTTTTCGTTTGTTTATCGTAATTATAAGAATCTGTGTTAGACCAATAAGATCCTGGTATTAACTCATTGTAATCGATGTTAGAGCGAAACCAATCGTAAGAGCTTGTCAGTGTATTCCATCGTACTACGTAACCGTTAATGTTTTTAGAGCGATTAGATACGATATTGCCACCGAACATAGAAGAATTACTCGTAACTTGAGAATCGATATGGACATTAGGTTCTGCAATTGCGTTATGTAAAAATAGTCTTTCGTGAAGCTTTGTCGAACTTTTCGCTGCAAAGTAATTGCCAATTTTATAAATTATAGGGATAAGCATGATTACAACGATAATAGAAGTAATGATGATTTTAAGTAACTGTTTCCTTTTAGCTTTTTTTAACGCATCTTTTAAAGAAGTATCCATCAAGTTTTTCCTCCTACTGTAGAATGAATTGTTTTACGTGCGCGATGTAATTTTTGTTTGACACTGTTTACTTGAATATCTAGTATTAGGGCGATTTCTTCATATGAAAAGTTGTAGTAGTACTTTAAAAAGAAGGCTTCTTTATATTCTAGTTTTATATCTTTTAATAGATAGAAAATCTCATCTTTATTTAAAACAGCATCTAGTTCTCGGTCTGTATATTGTAGTTTTGAATAAATCTCTTCAGTTAAATAGATGTTTTGCTGCTCTTTTTTTCTCTTCAAGTCAATGTATTCGTTTAATGCGACTCTAAAAAACCATGGCCGTATGTTACTCTCGGTTAGGTCATCTAGCAACGTGTATACTTTATAGAAAGTATTTTGGATGATGTCTTCTGCATCTTCTTTTATAGCCCCTTTCGCTAGTAATAGTTTGAACACTTCCTCTCCTAAACTGATAAGATAGGAGGTCAATATATTTTCTTTTCCCATCATTTTTCCTCCCTACACTTATACAACGAATAGGTAATGGTAAATGTATACACTTTAAATTTAAAATAGTTATTAACTATGGTTTATAGTACACGATACTTCATAAATAGGAGTGGTTATTTTATTTTTTGAAATATTAAATCTTTAATGTTAAAATGAAATTTGGAGATATATGGAGAGGAGACAAAGACTCAATATGTGGATGAACTTGTAATGATTAGAAATTAGATAGATGAATTTTTCTCTCATAAGTGAGGGTTTATTTGGCTATCTGTAAATCATTCAAGGACTGCATATTTGGCCTATACATCCCTTTTGTGAGGAAAGTTTATATCTCTTATATAAAATATGCGTCCTTTAAACTTGGAGGAGTATAGTATGAATCAATTGAAAAATAAAGTAGCTGTTGTTACAGGTGTTAGTCGTCTAGATGGTATTGGAGCAGCGATTTGTAAAGAATTAGCTGAAGCAGGATACGATGTATTTTTTACGTACTGGACGAATTACGATAAAGAGATGCCTTGGGGCGTTGAGAAAAATGAGCAAATACAATTAAAAGAAGAGCTGATAAAGAACGGTGTTGAAGTATCAAGTATGGAGTTAGATTTAACTCAGAATGATGCACCAAAGCAGCTTATAAATAAAGTTACTGAACAAATGGGGTACCCTGATGTATTAATTAATAATGCGGCATACTCTAAGAATAATGATTTCTCTAATTTGACTGCCGAAGAGTTGGATAAGCATTACATGGTAAATGTCCGCGCGACTACATTGTTAAGTAGTCAATTTGCCCGAGGATTTGATAAAAAATCTGGTGGTAGAATTGTGAATATGACTTCGGGGCAATTTAAGGGGCCTATGGCAGGAGAACTGGCGTATGCAACGACGAAGGGAGCTATTGATGCTCTAACTAGTACGTTGTCAGCGGAAGTGGGCCACTTAGGGATAACAGTGAATGCAATTAATCCAGGACCAACTAGCACAGGGTGGATGAATGAAGAGATAAAGCAAGGATTAAAACCAATGTTTCCTTTTGGCAGAATTGGTGAGCCAAAGGATGCAGCAAGACTCATTAAGTTTTTAGTAAGTGAAGAAGCAGAATGGATTACGGGGCAAGTTATTCATTCAGAAGGTGGATTTAAAAGATAAGAAGAAGGTATCTCACTTTAGTGAGATACCCTCTTTTTAATCTTTCTTCAATCTTCGTGCAACACCATTCCCTAAAGACTGCAATCCTTGAACAAGAATGATTAAAATAAAGACCGTTGCATACATTACTTCAGGTTCGTAGCGTAAATGCCCGAAGCGATATGCTAAGTCCCCTAGCCCGCCAGCACCTACAAGCCCAGCCATTGCTGTTGCACCAATTAAGCCGATTGTTGCGATTGTTAGTCCAAGTACAAGAGATGGACGTGCTTCTTTAACCATAACGTGCCAAATGATTTTTATAGTAGAAACTCCCATCGCTTGATATGCTTCAATGACGCCACGATCCACTTCTAATAAAGCTGTTTCCATTAAACGTGCAATATAAGGTGCTGTGAATACGACAAGCGGTACGATAACACCTTGTACGCCAATTGATGTCCCCATTAGAAACTTTGTAAAAGGTAAAATGAAGAATAATAGAATGATAAATGGAAGAGAGCGAATGACATTAATAACTGTATTAAGAATAGGATAGATAATTTTATTTTCTCGCTGTCCACCAGGTCTCGTTAAAACAAGTGTGACACCAAGTGGTAATGCAATAAGGATAGAGATAAGTAATGAAATAGATGTCATTTGAAATGTTTGAATGGTTGCTTCCCATATTACGTTACCCCACTCATCCAAAAAGGACTTGTTTCCCATAATCTGTTCTACCTCCTTCTACGATGATTCCTTGCTCTTGTAAAAATGATAAAGCACGGTTTACTTCATTTTTGTCACCTTGCATATGAACGACCAGTTTCCCATATGCCTCATGTTTTAATTGCGTAATATTGCCTGATAAAATATTAGGATATACCTGAAAACGTTTTGTAGCGACAGCTAACGCTGGTTCTCCTGAAGCGGTTCCTATAAATGAAAGTGTTACGATTTCTCCAGTACTTTGTAGCTCTTTCTGTACCTCTTCTGGAATTTTAGCTGCAAATGCGCTATTTACAAATTTCTTCGTTGTTACATGTTGTGGGTTTGTAAAAATATCTTTTACGGTTCCACTTTCGACTACCGCCCCATGTTCCATAACGGCAACGTGGTCACAAATACGCTGGATGACATTCATTTCGTGTGTAATTAGTAAAATCGTGATTCCAATTTCTTTATTGATTTTTAATAACAAATCAAGAATAGAATCGGTCGTTTCCGGATCTAATGCGCTCGTTGCTTCATCACTTAATAACACTTCAGGCTCATGAGATAGTGCGCGAGCGATCGCTACACGTTGTTTTTGACCACCAGATAATTCACTTGGATAGGCGTCTTTTTTATTAAAGAGATCAACAATGCGTAGATACTTTTCTACCCTTTTTTCAATTTCATCTTTGGGAAGACCAGATAGACGTAAGGGTAGTGCGATGTTTTCGTAAACGGTAACGGTTTTAAGCAAATTGAATCCTTGAAAAATCATGCCGATTTTTTGCCTCGCTTTTGCGAGTTCTTTTGTTGATAAGGTTGTTAAATCCTGTTCGTTTATAATGATATTTCCTGTTGTTGGTTTTTCTAATAAATTTACACAACGAATTAATGTACTTTTACCAGCGCCGCTATATCCGATGATTCCAAATACTTCGCCCTTTTTTACTTTAAGGGAAGTTGGTTTAAGGGCCTCAACATTCCCTTTTTTTGTTGTAAATACTTTGGAGACGTTTTTTAATTCAATCATTATAGTCAGCTCCTACCAAGACGGTAAAACAGAACCATCAAATTTTTTCTCAATGAAATCCTTTACTTCTTGAGATTGATAAGCTTTCTTCAATTTATTTACAACTGCATCATCTTTATTTTCAGTACGAACAACGACCCAGTTCACATAGGGTGAATCTTTTCCTTCGCGGAAAATAGAATCTTTCGCTGGACTTAATTTTGCGCCTAATGCAAAGTTTGTATTAATCGCAGCCGCTTTCACTTCACTTAGCTGCGTTGGTAATTGAGATGCCTCTAATTCAACAATCTTTAAATTTTTCGGATTTTCAATTACATCTTTTGCAGTCGCTTTTTCCGTAGCCTTTGGATCAACTTTTAAAACTCCTGCTTTTTCAAATAGCTTTAAAGCACGAAGCTCATTTGTTGGATCGTTTGGGACAGCAATTGCGTCGCCCTCTTTTAATTCTTTTACATCTTTTAAGCTTTTAGAATATACACCCATAGGGAATGTTACTGTGGAAAATACTTCAGTTAATTTCATATTACGTTCAGCTTTAAATACGTCTAAATAAGATTTAGTTTGATAGCTATTTACATCGAGGCTTTTTTCATCTAAAGATACGTTTGGTGCTACATAATCATTAAATACCTTTACGTCGATTTGGAGACCATCTTTTGCTGCAACTTCTTTCACCTTTTCAAAAATTTGTTCATGCGGTCCGCCTGTTACACCAACGGTAATCTTTTTCTCATCTAATACTTTTACCTCTTTATCAGAATTAGCACCACATGCGCTTAACAATAATACAGCTCCACTTACAATACTTAATAATATCTTTTTCATTTATAGTTCCTCCTTAATATGCGTTCCAAAATAAAAAGCACCTCTCAAAAATAAGAGAGGTGCCGAATAGACGAAATAGGTTCCTCTCTCATCTTCCAAAACGAAAATCGTTCTGCAGGAATTAGCACCTTAGCTTATACGTTATAAGCTCGGTTGCCGGGCATCATCGGGCCAGTCCCTCCGCCACTCTTGATAAGAGTATGTGTATGTAGTTTTTAAATATGGTACTAATAGTAAATCTTACAAAAAGAATTGTCAATGTTATTTTCTGAATATATTTTATTTTAAGGTAATGGAAACATTACCTTTTTTATGTCCGGTCTCTACGTACGTATGGGCTTCTGAAATTTCTTCTAATCGGTAAGTTCTATCAATAACAGGTTTTAGCTTTTCTGTTTCAGCTAGTTGTTTTAATAGACTCATATCGTCTTTGCTGACCTTTGCGATTGTGCCATTAACAGATACGTATTTTCCATTAGGCGTTAATGCTTTTTCACAAAGGGATTTTTTATACTTTCCAACTGCATCAAATATTATATCGTAGCACTCGCCTCGTTCAGTAAAATCTTCTTTCGTATAATCAATTGCTTTATCAGCCCCTAAAGATTTCACTAGCTCAAAATTTGAATTACTACAAACAGCTGTAACAGTCGTGCCAAAATAGTTAGCAAGTTGCACAGCAGCGGTACCTACTGATCCGGAAGCGCCATATATAAGTACTTGTTGTCCCTTTTTTATGTGCCCTTTTCTCAGAAAATGTAATGCTGAAGTTCCGCCGAAAGGAATAACTGCCGCTTCTTCATACGTCACATTGGTAGGTTTTAATGCTATCAATCCACTTTCATGTACGCATGCGTATTCAGCATAGCCACCAACGTTAAGTCCTGTTAATGCAAAGATGGAATCTCCCTTTTTGAATTGAGTCACATCTGTTCCTATTTCTTCAACCTCTCCAGCTAATTCTACTCCCAGTATAGGTTTTCTCGGTTTTCTAAGTCCTAATACAAGTCGTATAGGAATCCAAAATAAAAGTGGACTAGTAAAGCTTCGCATTCTACAATCGCCAGTTGTTACACTTGTTGCGTGAATCTTAACTAATACTTCATTCTTTTTAGGAGTAGGTTTCTTTACGTCTTGAAGCTTGAGAACGTTAGGTGGCCCGTATTTTGTGCAAATAATTGCTTTCATAGCAACCTCCTGAATTAAGTTATTTTCCTCTACATCATATTTAAATGTTTTTTAAATCATGCGTATAGTTTCGCTTCATAATAAGTAAAAGAAAGATAGTTCTTTTTTACAGTGTAGTATTTTCCTTTTAAGAAAGTAGGTACAATAAGCATAGAGAGAAGTACTAGTGAGATTAGAATTTCAAACGAGGAGAGTGCCATTTGAAAAAAAGAAAAATAGCGGTTGTAATTGTAGCGTATACAGTGTTGCTCACAACATCTATATATGTATACAAAGAGCAACTGGATCATCCTATTATGAGTGATGTAGGAAAGTTGCTTCCAACGAAAATTAAACGTATTGAAGATGCTGAGGATGAGGGCTCATTAAAAAAGCTAGTGCAAGATGCAAATGTTTCTGGAGAGAAGATTTCGATTGCAGGTATGCAACATAGCCAAGGCGGACAGACGTATTATCCGAACGGTACGATGCTTGATATGAAAGGATATAACAAAATATTAGAGTTTGATCCGGAGAAGAAGAGGATTAGGGTACAAAGTGGTGTCACATGGAATGGCATTCAAAAGAAAATCAATCCATATGGTCTTGCAGTTCAAGTGATGCAATCTCAAAATATTTTTACTGTTGGTGGTTCATTAAGTGTAAATGTGCATGGGCGTGATATTCGTCATGAAGCATTGATTGATACAGTAGAGTCGTTCAGATTGTTAATGGCAGATGGTACAGTACGTGATGTAAGTAGAGAAGAAAATGCTGACTTGTTTCCGTATGTAATTGGGGGATATGGATTGTTTGGTGTGATTTTAGATGTGACGCTGCAGTTAACAAACGATGAATTGTATGAAACTCATACGAAAGTACTAGATTATAAAGAATACTCTTCATACTTTAAGAATAAAGTGCGAAGGGATGAGAATATACGTATGCATTTAGCACGTATTTCTGTTGCCCCAAATTCATTTTTAAAAGAGATGTATGTGACAGATTATGTACTGGCAGAAGATCAACAGAAGTTGAAAGAGTACAGCAAATTAAAAGAAGAAAATATTATAGCTGCGCCGAAATTCTTACTTGGGTTATCACGTTATAGTGACTGGGGAAAGGGCGCATTTTGGGATATACAAAGAAGTTATTTTGAACGTACAGATGGTAAGTACGAAACGCGAAATAACGTAATGAGATCTGATAGTGCTTTTATGGAATACGATAATCCAAACTTGACCGAAGTTTTACAAGAGTACTTTGTACCGATAGATGGTTTTGCAGAGTATATAGATGATTTGCGAAGTGTTTTAAATGAAGAGGAATTAAACCTTCTTAACATTACAATCCGCTATGTAGAAAAGAATGAGAATGCGGTGCTATCTTATGCGAAAGATGATATGTTTGCGCTTGTGCTTCTAATTAATCAAGGGCGTTCTGAGGATGAAATAAAGAAAACAAAAGTGGTCATTCAAAAGATGATTGATGTTACGTTAAAGCATAATGGAAGTTATTATTTACCGTATTATTCTTATCCGGCAAAGGAGCAACTAAAGAAAGCATATCCTCGTATAGAAGAATTCCTTCAGAAGAAGAAGGAAGTAGACCCAGAGGAAAGGTTTGTGAATTTATTTTATAAGGAGTATAGCAAATGACATATAGAAGATTTGTAGCGTCACAAAGCATTATTATGATGGCGGGAAGTATGGTATTTCCTTTTTACATTCTATTGCTTCGAAATGTTGGGAATAGCTTCTCGCAATTTGGCTGGGCGTACGGTTTATTTGCCTTAACTTCAGCTCTAGTATATCCGTTAGTTGGAAGAACTTCTGATAGGATAGGTGATAGAAAGTTATTAATTATATACGCATGGTCCATGGCTATATTAATGCTTTGTTTCCCTATTGCAACAGAGGTTTGGCATGTATATATTCTCCAAATTTTAATGGGTATTTTAGGTGCTGTGCAGCGTAATACGGAGAAGACATCGTTAGCACGAAAGGTAGAACAGAAAAAAGCTGGTTATGAAATTGGAAAATATCATGTGTGGACATCGGTTGGAGGAGCAGTAGCGGTTATTGCAACGGGATATTTAGTAGATTTCTTTACGATTGGCACCATTTTTTATATAGCATCTATTTTATATGCAGTGAGTGGAATTGTATTAAGTAGCAAAAAAATATAATCATACCCATTTTTACCTGATTACCCTTTATTTGTTATACTTATGGAGAAGACAAAAGAAAAGGGGACATTGCCTTTGATGAAATTTATAGTTTTAGCTATTCTCACTTTGTTTTTGATTCCATGGACTAGAAGCGGTAATAAAATTCGCGCGGTGGATAAAGGAGGAAATGAGAAAGTTGTAAAGGGTAAGAAATCATCTATTTTAGTTATTCCTGTTTTATTTTGGATAGGTATTGCAATCTATGAATATTTTTGGCTAATTGATGATCGAGCAGATTCTATTCTTACTCATTATTCTGTTGCAGTAGCGATTTTAATTGGGCTTGTTTTATTTTCACAAGAGCAGGTAGGGAAATTAGAAGGTATGTTAAAAGGACTTCTAATGTTTGTTTTACTCGCAAGTTACGGCTATTTTGGTTATTTGCACGATATAGTAATCTCGCAAAAGAAATATGATTCAGTCGTGAAGGTAGAGAAAGATATTTCAGAGCCATTTACTGAAAATGATCAACCGTTTACAGTTCCGCCTAAAACAGCGGAAAATAAAATGAAAAAGGTATTTGGTGATATTCCGAAAGTAGCTTATTTTGAGCTAGGGGAATTAACGCCACAAATGGTAAATGGTGAAGCCTTGTATGTAGCACCGATAGAAGTTTCGGGATTTTTTAAAGCACGTAAAGCGGAAACAATTCCAGGTTACGTAACAATGTCAGGTACAAATCCTGATGCGGAAGCGAAATTACATCTTGGATATAAAATGAAGTATGTACCAAGCATGTTTTTCGGTAATAAATTAGAACGTGTCGTTCGAAAAGCAGAGCCAGATTTAGTTTTTAAAGGGAAACCAAAATTTGAAGTTGATGATAAAGGAAAACCGTATTATACAATGACATACGGTGAGTTTATTTCAGGAAGATCAGGGTTTGAAGTAGAAGGCGTTGTCGTTGTTGATGCACAAACAGGTGATGTGAAACGATATGATAAAGGGAATGCACCTAAATTCGTTGATGGTGTATTAAATCATGAAACAGCATCTACGTTAAATACGTACTTCGGAAAATACATTCACGGATTTTGGAATACGAAATTCTCACAAACTGACATGAAGATTCCGACTGAGTGGGGGACGAAGGAAGGCGTTACGCCAATCTTCGGAAAGGATGGTAAACTGTATTACTTTACAGACTTTACCTCTCCGAAAGAAGGAGTAGATTCTGCCCTAGGTTACTCATTAGTTGATGCACGGACAGGAAAGTTGTATTACTATAACGGAAAAGAAGTGAAGGGAATTATGGACGGTTCGGCTGCTACAGAAGTAGTGGATAATTCCTTTAAGAGAGAGAAATGGCATGGAACAATGCCGGTTATTTATAACGTATATGGTAAACCTTCTTGGATTGTACCGGTTATTGATGACGGGGGATTAGTACGTGCTCATACTGTTATATATGCTTCTAATGCAAAAGTGTTTGCAACAGGTTCAACGCAAAAAGAAGCACTTGAGAATTATAAAAATGCGCTGAGCGGAAGTGGTGATTCATTTAGACCGACTTCAAATGGGAAAGAAGCGCAAAAAGAAGGTACTGTACAACGTGTGTATAAAGAAAAATCAGGTGAAAATACGATTGTGTACGTACTATTAGAAAACGAGCAAAAAGTATTCATGGTACCGGCGAAGAAATTCCCATATGCAATGTTTACAGAAGTAGGAGATCCAATTCAAATCACATATTTAGACACAGGAGAAATGATGGCATCTGTATCTAAATTTGCAAATAGTAATTTAAAAAAGTAAAGCGGTAGAGATTCTATCGCTTTTTTTTACATTATTAAACAGGGAAATACGGTATACTTGACGTATATTTATGTTGTAACTATAATTGTTACGATTAGATTTTTATATGAAAGGGTGAATGAAAAAAGTGAATGGAGTTAATCACGAAGTATATAAACCTGTAAAGACAAACAGGTTATGGATGATTCTTGTATTAGGGACACTTACGGCAATTGGGCCATTATCTATTGATATGTACTTGCCTTCTTTACCGAAGTTAACAGATGATTTACAGACAGGTGCATCCCTTGCGCAGCTTACATTGACAGCTTGTTTGCTTGGGCTTTCAGTAGGACAATTGTTTATCGGTTCAATTAGTGATATTTATGGAAGGCGCAAACCTCTTATTATTGCTCTTATTGTTTATGTTGCATCTTCATTGCTTTGTGCTGTTGCGCCATCTATTTGGACTTTAGTCTTATTGCGCTTCTTACAAGGAGCTTCAGGATCAGCCGGGATTGTTATATCACGTGCAATGGTACGTGATATGTATTCCGGTTCTGAAATGACGAAGTTTTTCTCATTACTTATGTTAGTAAATGGAGCAGCACCTATTTTGGCACCGATTATTGGAGGGCAATTATTACAGTTCACATCATGGCGCGGCGTCTTCATCGTCCTTGGAGCAATTAGTGTATTCATGCTAATATCAGCTACTTTCGTATTACGTGAAACATTACCTCCTGAAGAAAGAGAGACAGGTGGTTTGTCGGGAACGCTGGCGACATACGGAAAGCTTCTGAAAGATCGTTTATTTATGGGTTATGCATTGTCACAAGGATTAGTAACAGCTGCAATGTTTGCTTATATTTCTGGTTCACCGTTTGTGTTGCAAAATATATACGGGGCATCACCACAACAGTTTAGTTTGTTCTTTGCGATTAACGGTATTGGTATTATTATTGCTAGCCAAGTTACTGGCCGCTTAGCGGGGAAAGTTAATGAGAAAACTTTATTTGTTGCTGGTATTATTATTGCGGCTGTTGGCGGTCTATCGTTACTACTTACAATCGCACTTGGAATAGGGCTAATCGGTGTTTTATGCTCGCTATTCCTTGTTGTATCAAGTGTTGGGGTTGTATCAACAACCGGCTTCTCGTTAGCGATGAGAAATCAAAAACAAGCAGCAGGAACAGCATCAGCTTTACTAGGTTTATTACAGTTCATTTCAGGAGCACTTGTAGCACCGCTAGTAGGTATTGGTGGAAGTAATACAGCATTACCGATGGGTGTTGTTATAGCTCTTTGTGAAATTGGTGCCGTATTATGTTATCTATTTATGGCTAGAAGAAGTGAGAAGCAGTTTGAACTGCAACAAAATAAAAATTTAGAAGCTTAATACAAAAGAGCTGATTCAAACATTTCTTTGAATCAGCTCTTTTTTTCATTTTTTTGAAATAACTCATACATATTATTCATGATCGCATCATATAAGAAAGCAAGTTTATCCCATACCCAGCGGTTACTGTCGACCTCTTTCTCCCCGCAATCAATAATATCAGTATGATCTGTAATTCTATATGCCCTCTCAACGATAATAGGAGCAATCTTCGGTATGCGTGGAATTTCTTTTAAGACATCTGCAAAATTTCCAATGTAGACATGACCGATAATCTCGATTGTTAAAGATTTATCGGATATATTTAGCACAGTATGAAATTGATTTATATGTTGTTGCTTTAAATATTGGGCCAGCTTAAATGGAGCATGCTTCTTCTTTAATACGCGGCGAAGGCTCTCTGTATTTTCAATATGAAGTGACTTTTCGCGAATAAGGACGCGAATATCTTCGCCCATAAAGGGTATTGTATTGTACATTGATGATTCTCCTTACAAACTGAACTACGCTTACTTTATGCATATGTAAGTCTAGCATGGTTTGTTCTCTATGTGTGCTTACAGTTTTGTAAGGTGATGTAGTAAAGTGATGCAAAAGTTATTTGCATAAAGTGACGATACTGTGACAAAAATGTTGGTATGTATATTAAGATATCGTCTTAAGTGTAAAAAGTGGGGCGTTCTCGGTATAATAACAATTGGAGATAAAAGAAACTATAATTAGTAGTAGCTGTAGATAAAAGGAGAATTCGAGATGAAGAAGGTTTTGGGTATTGCTGTAATGGGAAGTATGATCCTTCTAGCAGGATGTAATGGAAATAAAGATACGAAAGAACCGAAAGAAAAGGTAGAGCAATCCACTGAGCAAACAGAAGAAATGAAAGAATACAGCGCAGTACATGAAAAATATGATACGAAAATAAATAAAGAAATTAATAAGGCGTTACAGTTATTTGAAGTGGCAAAAGAAAAGGGCGGTAAGGAAATAACGAATGCTACATATAAAGAAGATGTGCAAAAGGTAACGACGAGCATGTTAGAAGATATTGATAATATACGTAAAGAAATTCGTGTTCCAAAGTCGAAAGAGCAAGAACATGAGGTATATGTTGGTTTCTTGAATGAATCGGAACAAGCGATGAAAAAATTACAGAAGTTAGCTAAAGAAGAAGATTCATCATTAATTCGTGATATAGAAATTAATTTTGCAACAGCATCGACATACTATAAACGTTTTCAAACAGAAGCGAAAAAATAACCTTGCGTGTGCAAGGTTATTTTTTCTTCTTACCATCGCCATCTTCATCTTCGCATACTAATACTTTCTGCTCTTCGTGAAATTCGGAAATAATTTGTCCGGTAATATTATCGAAGGGTGTGTAAAAAGAAGTAATGCTTTTCTTTTTAATGAAAAGTTTATAAAATCCAATGATAACAAGTATAACAATTGTTAATGGTAATCCTATAGTAGCAAGAAGTGATGGATCCATCGTATAACTCCTTTAATATCATTTCTTTTTATTATAAACAAAAAACTGCGATTTAGATAAATGACTGCATTAAAAAACTGATTTTTCTAAATATATCCAATTTGATTGACTTTTCATTTTTTCAGAATTATAATTCGAAATATACAATTTGAACCAAATAATAATATAGCAATTTACTTATCCAGAGAGGTAGAGGGACTGGCCCTATGACACCTCAGCAGCGGGTTCTGCAAGATGAACACCGTGCTAATTCCAGCAAGCAAGTCTTGAAAGATAAGTGATGGGCCTTTGTTTATTAAGCCTTGATCTTATTTTTTTAAGATCAAGGCTTTTTGTATTCTAAAAAGAGAAAAGGGAGTAAGGGAAAAAGTACGTCAATAAAACAAAGTAAATTCACGTGTTTAGGGGGTTATTGAAGTGTATGTGATTAAAAAACTATCGGTTATGGTATTTACACTATGGGTTATTACGACAGTAACATTTTTGATTATGCATATTATTCCAGGGGATCCATTTTCATCAGATGCGAAGATTTTTCCTGAAGAAGTGATACAAAACATGAGAGCAAAGTATCACCTTGATGAACCGTTATGGAATCAATATGTTGCTTATTTAGATGGCGTAGTACATTTTGATTTTGGTGAATCCGTGCAATCGACAGGGCAAGGTGTATCAGAAATTATAACAACTGGCTTTGGACCATCGGCGATTATTGGCCTACAAGCACTTGTTATTTCATTGTTAGTCGGAATTGCAGCAGGTACATTTGCCGCGCTATATCATGGGAAAGTAATTGATTATAGTGTGAGCTTGCTTGCGATTCTCGGTATTTCTATTCCAAGTTTTATTTTAGCACCACTATTTATACAAGTATTCGCTATTCAATTTGAACTTTTACCAGTAGCGTCTTGGGGAACATTCGAACATACGGTATTACCATCCTTCGCATTGGCTTTAGGTCCAATTGCAGTTATTACAAGATTTGTTCGCTCTAATATGATTGAAGTGTTGCAGAGTGATTATATTAAGCTAGCGAGAGCGAAAGGTATACCAATTAAGAAAATCATTATAAGACATGCTCTTCGAAATGCGATTGTTCCGGTACTTACGTTTGTTGGCCCATTAATGGCTGGACTTTTAACAGGGACTTTTGTTATTGAAAAAATCTTTTCAATTCCTGGTTTAGGAAAATATTTTGTAGATAGTATTTTTAATCGAGATTATCCAGTGATTATGGGAACAACCATTTTCTATAGTGCGCTATTAATTGTATGTATTTTTATTACAGATATCATTCATCGTATTGTTGATCCGCGCATTCGTTCTATTACGTAAGGAGGGTGATGTTTAAATGGGGGCTTATGAAATTAATGACCAGTTATTAACGAATGAAGAGAAAAAAGAATTAACGATAAATAAAGATCAGCAAACGATTAGCCGAAAAAAGGAAGTGTTTCGCAAGTTTGTATCAAATCCTATAGCAGTTTTAGGGGCAGTGACGTTATTACTAATTATTGTTTTCTCGCTTATTGGCGAAAGTTTAACGTCATTTACTGCGAGTGAACAAGTAAAAGAAGCAACTAATTTACCGCCTAGTAGTGAGCATTGGTTCGGAACAGACGATTTAGGGAGAGATATTTGGGCGCGTACTTGGGCTGGTGGGAAAATTTCATTAACAGTTGGATTGGTAGCAGCAGCTCTCGATATAGGGATTGGTGTACTTATCGGAGGTTTTAGTGGATATGTGAGAGGGCGTAATCGTCTTGGAACGTTAATTGATGAGTGGATTATAAGAGGGATTGAAGTGTTATACGGTATCCCATATTTATTAATTGTTATTTTACTATTAATCGTTATGAAACCCGGGCTTTTTACAATTATAATCGCCCTTGCGTTAACGGGATGGATTGGCATGGCACGTCTCATTCGAGCGCAAGTACTTTCATTGAAACAAAGAGAATTTGTTATTGCAGCAGAGCGATTAGGTACACCTCATATGAAAATTATATATGGGCATCTAATTCCAAACTTAACGGGGATTATTATCGTAAATTTATCATTTACAATTCCAGCAGCTATTTTCTCAGAATCATTTTTAAGCTTTATCGGACTTGGAGTACAATCACCAGCGGCAAGTTGGGGCACGATGACGAACGATGCACTTGGGACATTACTAAGCGGAGAATGGTGGCAACTATTCTTCCCGGCAATTATGATTGCACTCATCATGTTCGCATTTAATGCAATTGGTGACGGTTTGCAAGATGCAATTGATCCAAAAATCGTAAAACGTAATCGAAAGGAGAAAAAACATGGCACAAATCTTATCTTTAGAAAACGTAACGTTGGCCGTTGAAAAAGAGAATAGTAAGCAAGCAATTGTGAAGCATGTTTCCTTTTCTATTAACGAAGGTGAAATAGTTGCACTTGTAGGAGAAAGTGGTTCAGGAAAAAGTGTTACAGCACAATCTATTATCGGCTTAAATCAAGAATCGATTCATATTGATGATGGAGATATATCTTTCAAATCAAAGGAATTAACTAATTTACAGGAATCAGAATGGAATCAAATTCGCGGGAAAGATATTTCCTTTATCTTTCAAGACCCGCTTTCATCTTTAAATCCGACGATGAAGGTGGGAAGACAAATTACAGAAGTAATTGTGCAGCATGAAAAAAAATCGAAAAAAGAGGCAAAAGAAATTGCAATTAACTTACTAAATGATTTAGGGATACATGAAGCAGAGAAACGCTTTGAACAATACCCGTATCAGTTAAGCGGGGGGATGAGGCAGCGTATTTGTTTAGCAATTGCATTTGCTTGTCATCCGAAGCTCGTTATTGCAGATGAACCTACAACAGCATTAGATGTAACGATTCAAAAGCAAATTATGGAGTTGTTAAAAGAAAGAAAAGAAAAACAAAATACGAGTATTTTATTAATTACACATGATTTGGCACTTGTACGTGAAGTAGCTGATCGAGTAGTTGTGATGTACGGGGGACGTGTTGTTGAAAAAGGAACGATACAGGAGGTAATAGGTTCTCCTAAACATCCATATACGAAAAGCTTATTACAAGCAATTCCAAATATGGATGATTCCGAAAAGGTATTACGTGCTATAGAAGGAACGACACCTTCCATTGAAACATTAAATAGCTTTGGCTGTCCTTTTGTAAATCGTTGCCCAGTAGCGATAAAAGAATGTATTCATCGCTTCCCAGAGAGAACGACATATTCTGAGGAGCATAGCTCACATTGCTGGCAACATATTCTGGAGCATAATAAAGCGAAATCAAAAGAGAAGGTGAATGCCTCATGACGACAGATTTAATTACTGTAAAGCAAGTAACGAAAACGTATGGAAGTAAAAATAAAGAAATCGCAGCGTTAAAAGGTATATCACTTTCTATCCCAAAAGGAACAACGCTTGGCATTATTGGAGAAAGTGGTTCTGGAAAGACAACACTTGGTAAGCTCATAGCTGGGATCGAGCGTCCAACGTCTGGTGAAATTGATTATAACGGTCAAGTTGTTCACAAGCTGAAGTCAGCTCATAAGCGGGATTTCTTGCAGAAAGTACAGTTCATTTTTCAAGATTCCACAGCTGCATTAAATCCGCGCTGGAAAGTACGCGATATTGTAACAGAAGGCTATATTTCATTCGGTTTAGGCGATAAAGGATTGAAAGATAAAGTTGCAGGTGATGCACTAGAGCGTGTTGGATTAGATAGACGATATATTGATCGCTATCCACACGAATTTAGCGGAGGACAACGTCAACGTATTGCTATTGCAAGAGCGTTATTATGTGAGCCAGAAGTTTTAATCCTTGATGAACCAATTTCAGCATTAGATGTTTCACTGCAAATCCAAATTGTACATCTACTGCAAAAGATTCAAAAGGAACAAGGCTATACATATTTATTTATCGCACATGATTTACCGATGGTTCACTATTTATGTGAAAAAGTGGCCGTCCTATATAAAGGAGAACTTGTTGAATTTGGAAATACGGATGAAGTATTCCGTAATCCACAACATTCTTATACAAAAACATTATTAGCATCAACACCAAAAATTTCAGGTTAAAGGAGAATGTAGGATGAAGAAGTTTTTACTGTTTGTCATTATGACTGTTTTAGCAATTACTTCTGTTGCTTGCGGTAAGAAAGAGACGCAAAAAGCGAGTGCTGGTAAGGGTGAAGGAGATCGATTAGTAACGAATATTAGTAGTGATCCATATACACTTGATTCCGCTATCGCGACAGATAGCACATCAGGTTATGTAATTGGACATTTGTTCTCAAGTTTATATACGCAAGATAGTGATGGGAAATATCAAAATGAATTAGCAGCGAAAGAAGAAGTAAATGCTGATGGGACTGAGTATACAATTCATTTAAAGAAAGATATTAAATGGTCAGATGGTTCTCCTATTACAGCAAATGATTTTGAGTTTGCATGGAAGCGATTATTAAATCCGAAAACGGGTTCTATGAATGCGACAGAAATGTATTTTATTAAAGGAGCAGAGGCATATAATACTGGAAAAGGTGAAGAAGGGCAAGTTGGTATTCAAGTCGTTGATCCTCAAACATTAAAGATAACACTTGAGCACCCAGTTGCTTCTATTAAACAAAAATTAGCAAGTTCATTATTTATTCCATTATCTAAAAAATCGATTGATGATAATAATAAATTAAAAACAGATCCAAAAGAGTTAATTACGAGCGGACCATTTACGTTAAAAGAATGGAAGCATAATCAAGCGATTACAGTACAAAAAAATAAAGAATACTATGATAAAAAGGTAACATTAAAAGAAATTGAGTTTCGTATTATTCCAGATTCTAAAACAGCGTACCAATTGTACAAATCAAAAGAATTAGATTTGCTAAGTAGCTTACCACAAGAGATGATTGAAAAAGAAAAAGGAAACAAAGAATATAAGCGCGTTGCAGGATTCTCATCTTATATTTATTCGTTTAACGTAGAAAAAGAGCCGTTTACAAATGCGAAAGTACGTAAAGCATTTTCATTAGCGGTTGATCGTAAGTTTATCGTTGAAAAACTGTATAAAAATAATGCACAGGAAGCATATGCATTCGTTCCAGAAGGGGCAAAAACACAAGGTGGTCGTGATTTCCGTAAAGAAAAAGGTGATTACGTAAAATTCGATTCAGCGGAAGCGAAAAAATTACTAGAAGAAGGTATGAAAGAACAAGGCTGGTCTACATTGCCTGAAGTAACATTAAAATTCACTACAGATACACAACATAAAAAAGTAGCAGAAGCAATGCAGGAAATGTTTAAGAAAAATCTTGGTGTAGATATTAAATTAGAAAATAAAGAGTGGAAGAGTTACATCGACACATACAAGCAAAGTGATTTCCAATTAGCTTATATGGGGTGGGGAGGTTCTCTATTAGATCCAATTACTAAACTAGATTTATATGCAGGTGATGGTCCAAACAACTATGCAAAATGGCATAATAAAGAATTTGACGCTTTAGTAAAAGAAGCAGAAGTTGAACAAAACGAAGATAAGCGTTTTGACTTATTGCATAAAGCAGAAGATATTATGTTTGATGATACACCATTAATCCCAATTATTTTCCCAAGCTCTTCTTATTTACAAAAATCATCAGTATCTGGCGTCCAATTCATTATCGGTTCTAGTCCAGAACTAAGATATGTAAAAATTAAAAAATAAAATAAAGAAGTAGGCAATCGCCTACTTCTTTATTTTATTTCTCTTTTATATTCTTTTTTCGTTCCATCAGAGAATACAACTTCTAAAGCGAACTTTTGGTAGTCTTTATCAAGTTTGAACACGTTTACTACTTGATCGATTACTTCTTGATCAGGAGTATCTTTATCAAATTTTAATTCTTGTAGAAGTGGGCTTAATTTTGTAATAGCTTCATCACCTGTTAATTTTACATCTGCTTTATGGTCTTCAACTTTTGCTTCCATTTTTTTATCGGCTGCTACATTTTTATAATCAGCTTCGTAGTCTTTCTTTGTATCCTGATAGTCCGCTTTTAAATCAAATTCATTAAAGTTTAGTTTTAAATCAGCAGGCGCTTCATTCTTTGCCTCTTCTGTAGTCTTTTTATTAGAAGTTGTGTCTTCTTTTGCAGGAGCTTTACATCCTGTTAATGCAGGTACTAGCATAAGAGCTAATAAAACTGATAGTAAAATTCTCATTATAAATTCCTCCTTATGTAACTTCTTTCTATACAAGTTTTTCCCAATTCCATGTAATTATGTATGTGATGAAAATAAATTATTTTCTTATAGCTTCAAGGATTAATCCGCAATTTAAATCAAAAAGGATTTGTATATATATGGTGAATTTAAGTTGTGAGGAGGTACTGAAATGTAAAAAGAAGCGAAAGAGAATTATTGACAATTATTAGAAAAGTAATATAATCAAAATGTAAGTGATCACTTGCATGAGGAAGAGAGGGTTTTATGGCGCGCTCAAAGACAGCAGAAAAAATCATTCAAGCGGCAATTGAATTAGTGAAAGAAAAAGGATATACGGCAGCAACGACGAAAGAAATTGCAATGCGTGCTGGTGTTAATGAAGTAACGATATTCCGTAATTTTAAAAGTAAGAAGGGTGTTATTGAAGCGGCGGTTGCTGAATTTTCATATATACCGCATTTAAAACAATTTTTGCAAACAGAAATTGTGTGGGAATTAGAAACTGATTTAAAGAACTTAGCAAGGCATTATCATAAATTTTTAAATAGCATAAAAGATATTATTTCTATCGGTATACGTGAGGCGAGAGAATTTCCTGAATTAGATGAGGAAATCTCGAAAATTCCAAAAGGATTAAAAGAGGAATTAATAATTTATTTTGCCAAGATGCAGGAACAGGGCAAGATTATTCATACAAATATTGAAGCGCAAGTAATGAATTTTATATGGATTAATTTTGGTTACTTTCTATCTAAATTGCGTTTTGAAAACCGACTTATGGAAATTGATGATGAGAAATTTATTGAGAATAATATAGTTTTATATGCTAGGGCTTTAAGACCCTAGTATTTATTTAAAATAAAATGCAAGCAAGTACTTACTTGCTATATAGGAGAGCGGGAAGATGGATACATTAAAACAGTTTTTAAAACGACCAGGTACTTATGTAGGGATGGTAGTAGCGCTATCGTTCCAACTTATTTTCTTTTGTGTTTGGTTAACGGCGTATGATGGAGTGAATGAAAGAGCAGATCAAATGCGTATCGCTATTGTGAATGGGGATGGAAATATAGGCAGTAAAATAGCAGAAGGCTTGCAGAGAAATTTACCATTTAAGGTGAAAACGGAACAGTCTGTGGAAAAAGCAAATAAAGAAATGAATGATCATTTGTACGATATGATTATTGAAATTCCTACTTCTTTTTCAAAAGATATAAATGAAACAGGAAAAGCAAATTTAAACTTCCACATTAATCAAGCGAATGCCATGATGGCAAAGCAAATGATGGAAGGAGCTGCAAAACAAATTCGAGACAATGTAAATAAAGAGATAACAAGTTATAAGAAACAAGCGATTGTCGGGAAATTACAAGCTGTAGGACCTGAGAATGTAGAAGTGATAAAAGGGTTAACCGAAGATTCAATTGGTTTTACAGTTCATAAAGTAAATGATGTCAAAGGATTTTCGGCTAACATGGTACCACTAATGATGGTATTAGCTTCATTTGTAGGAGCAATGATCATGAGTATGGAACTATCAAAAGTTGCAAAGGAAGTAAAGAACGGTTGGAGTAATTTCGTATCAAGACAAATCATTAACGGTACAGTATCAATTTTACTTGCATGTATTACAATGGGTTTAATGAAAGGATTTCAAATTGAAATACACGAAGCAGTATGGAGCATATGGGTGTTTCAAGCGATAGTTTTCTTTGCCTTTCTTTCATTAACACAAATGTTCATAACTGTTTTCGGAAATGCAGGTATGATCTTTAATATAATTTCACTATCGCTACAACTTGTAAGTTCGGGTGTAATTGTACCACATGAGATGCTTTCTAAAACATATCAAACAATCGGCGATTTATTTCCCGCAACATACGCAGCGAATGGTTATTATACAATAATATTCGGCGGAGTTAATTTAGAGAAAAATATTATTTCATTATTGTTTATTATTTTAGTTACACAATTGGTAGCGGGAATCGCTATAGTTATAAAAAGAATGGTAAAGGGGAGAAGTTCTATAGTTAAAGAAGTATAAAATAAAAAAGGTATCCTTCAATTGGATACCTTTTTTATGGTACTTATTATTTTGCAACTTCTGTCCACTTGTAGTTAAATTCACCGCCGAAGTCAGTTGTTACAAGTCCTTTAATAAATCCACGTTGTAAGTAAGAGCGACCTTGTTGGTATAAAGGAGCAACAGCACCATCTTGTAATAAGATTTTTTCAGCTTGCTTCATTGCTTCCCAGCGACCTTTTTCATCACCAGCTAAATCAGTTTTTACTTTACGAATAAGCTCGTCGTACTCTTTGTTAGAGTATTTATCGAAGTTATAAGCACTATCTGTTGTAAATAGATCTAAGAATGTAATAGGATCCGCGAAGTCAGGACCCCAGCCATCGATTCCGATTTCGTAATCACCACTTAATAGTAGTTTTAACTGTTGTTTACGTGGTTGAGGTTTTAAATTCACTGTTAATCCATCTAGATTTTTTTCCAATTCACCTTTTAAATATTCACCAGTTTTCTTAGCTAAAGCATTATCACTTGTTAATAGTTCAATTGTTACTTTGTCAGTACCGAGTTCTTGTTTCGCTTTTTTCCAGTTTTCTTTTGCAGATTTCACATCATCTTTGACTAGATTTCCATTCTCTTTACGGAAGTCATTGCCATCTGGGCTCTTTGCGAACTTCGCAGGAACCATTCCTTCTGCTGGGATTGCACCGTTATTTAAAATTGTTTCTACGTACGCTTTTTTATTCATTGCTCCGTTAATAGCGAGGCGTGCATGTTGATTTTTTAATACTGCATTTTTCTGATTTAGTCGTAAGAATTGAATACCGACTTCAGCGCGCTCTTTGAAGTTTGAATCGCCCTTATATTTATCAACAAACTCTGCAGTTAAAGCAACATGATCAATTTGTCCTGAATCATATAAGTTAACTTCTGTAGACTTATCTTTCACGACATTGAAGTTAATTTCTTCTAATTTTACAGTTTTAGCATCCCAATAGTTAGGGTTCTTTTTCAATTGGAATCCTTGTTCATGCTTCCAGTTATCTAATGTGAAAGCGCCATTGTAAATTAAATGATTTGTTTCTAAACCGTATTTATCACCTTGAGACTTTAAATACTCTTCGTTAATTGGTAAGAATGTTGAAAATGTCGTTAAGCTTAAGAAGTAGGGAACAGGACGGTCCAGTTGCACTTCTAAAGTTTTATCATCAAGAGCTTTGATACCTAATTGATCGATCGCTGCTTCTTTTTGATTTATTTGTTTTGCATTCTTTATATCGAAGAATAAGAATGCATATTCGGCAGCTGTTTCAGGATTTACGGCACGTTGCCAAGCGAAGACAAAGTCTTTTGCTGTAACGGGAGTACCGTTTGACCACTTCGAATCACGAAGATGGAATGTATATTTTGTTTTATCGGGACTAACGTCAACCGATTCAGCGACACCAGGAATAGGTTTATTATCTTCTCCCATTGCATATAAACCTTCAAAAACATTTCTCATTACGTTCATGGATTCCCCGTCCGTTGCCTTTGCAACATCCATTGTTGGAATTTCTGAAGCAAATGATAAGTTAATCGCTTGTTTATTAGGTGCTTTATCATTTGCTTTCGCTCCGCTCGTATTATCTTTATTTCCTCCACAAGCAGTTAGTAGTAGACTTGCCCCTAAAACAGATGCAACAACAGGTACAACTTTTTTCTTCATTGTTCTTTCCTCCCTAAATGTGTTGTTCGTAACGTCATAATGTCCATGTCTTGAAGCGTAGCTATAGAAGAAGAGAAAACCTATTATAAATATGTGTATGTAGGTAATCATGTGTTCTATATGTATATACATGTTGAACTATAATCTATCGTTATATGTTTCAACATAGTAGACATTATATTTTGGTGGTGAAATATTTAGTTTCTTTGATTATTTAGAATATTAACACTGGAAAGAACTATATGTCAATAATAAAAATAGAGTGTTAATTTTTTGAAATAATATATTAAAAAAGTAGATTCACTCATATTAAGGAATCTACTTTTAATATATTTTGCCAAGAAAACAATGGGAGTTGGCGGAAACACGATGATTAAAGTTTCACTTTATTTTTCAATTTTTGCCCATTTGAAGTTTAATTGACCAGCAAAGTCTACTTGCACAATACCCTTTACAAAGGATCGCTCTAAATAAGATTCGCCTTTTTGGTAAAGAGGAGCGATAACAGAGTCTTTAAACAATATTTTTTCTGATGCTAGTAACGCTTCCCAGCGAGCTTTTTCATCACCAGCCAAGGTAGTTTTAACCTTTTCAATTGTGTCATCAAACTCTTTATTAGAGTAATGATCTAAGTTGTAAGGGTTATTCGTTGTAAACAATTCAAGGAATGTGATTGGATCAGCAAAGTCAGGGCTCCAACCGTCAATTCCAATTTCGTAGTCACCTTTTAATAAGAGTGAAACTTGTTGCTTACGCGGTTGTGGTTTTATATTTACTGTTAAGCCTTCTAAATTCTTTTCTAGTTGTCCTTTTAAGAACTCACCGGTTTTCTTCTCAAGGTCACCGTCACTTGTTAATAATTCTAATGTTATCTTTTCAGAACCAAGTTCTTTTTTTGCTTTTTTCCATAATTCTTGTGCAGCTTTTGTATCAACTTTTGTTAAATCGCCGTTTACAGCACGGAAGTCTTTTCCGTCAGATCCCTTTGCAAAGTTTTTTGGTACGAGACCGTAAGTTGGTGTAGATCCATCATTTAATAGCGTATTTACAAAGGATTTTCTATCGATTGTTTGATCGATTGCTTGGCGTGCAGAAACGTTTTGAAGTACTTTGTTTTGTTGATTCATACGCAAAAATTGTACGCCTACGTTCGGACGTTCTTTAAAGTTAGCATCTTTTTTATATTTATCAACGAAGTCAGATGTTAGTTTTATACGGTCTAATTGTTTAGATTCGAATAAATTTACTTCTGTTGATTTTTCTTTTACGACGTTAAAATTAATTTCTTCCAGTTTGACATTATCTTTATCCCAATAGGTAGGGTTTTTCTTAAATTTAAAGCTTTGTTCGTGCTTCCAATCGCTTAGTGTAAAAGCCCCGTTGTACAAAATTGTATTATCTTCTAAAGCGTACTTATCACCTTGTGCTTTAAAGAATTCTTCGTTAATGGGTAGAAATGTTGGGAACGCTGTTAAGCTAATAAAGTACGGAACAGGACGCTCTAATTCTACTTCAAACGTATGGTCGTCAACTGCTTTTACACCAAGTTGGTCGGCTGGAAGTTCTTTGTTGTTAATCTTTGTTGCGTTTTTAATATCAAAGAATAAAAATGCATATTCAGAGGCTGTTGCTGGGTCGACAGCTCTTTGCCAAGCGAAGACAAAATCTTTCGCTGTAACAGGAGTACCGTTTGACCATCTTGAATCTCGTAAATGGAATGTGTATTTCGTTTTATCACCACTTACTTCATGAGATTTTGCAACACCAGGAACAGGTTTATTACCTTCACCAAGATTATACAAACCTTCAAATACATTTCTCATTACTTGACCAGAATCAGTATCTGTAGCACGAGCTGTATCCATTGTTCGAATCTCAGTAGGTGAAGATAAGTTTAAAACTTGCTTACTAGGTGCCTCATCTTTTGCATTTGCTCCACTCGCTTCGTTTTTATAACTACCACAACCAGTTAATAAAATACTTACTCCTACAACTGATGCAATACCGGGTACAAACTTCTTTTTCATTTGATTTTCCTCCTAGATAATTAATAAGATTGGATGATGATGAGGGAAATGAAAAATAAAAAATCCCTCTTTTCGGATTGAGAAAGAGGGATTTTTACGTACAAGTTATGCACCCGTATATAAACGAAGTCCCTCATTCTATCTTTCAAGCATAAAGCTTGCAGGAAGTGGCACAGTATTCAAAATGAACCTGCTGCCGAGGTTTCAAAGGGCCAGTCCCTCCACCTCTCTTGATACAATGAGTAAACGAATAAATTTTATTAATTTTTGTGTTTCTTTGATAATTCAAAATCTTACACCTTAGATAATGAAGTGTCAATCAAATGAAATATAGTTTAAATTTTCAGTTTTTTAAAAATAAAAAAACCACTGCATATGGCAGTGGTTTTCCTACTAGAAGTTAAAGTTATCTGGATCTGGACCGACGCGATGATTTTCATTTAAAGCTTGAATTGCTTTCATATCATCCGAGCTTAATTCAAAGTCGAAGATGTTTGCATTTTCAATAATGCGGTGTTCTTTAATTGATTTAGGAATCGTTACAACTTCGTTTTGTAAATCCCAGCGTAAAATAACTTGTGCAGTCGATTTATTATATTTTGTAGCGATTTCTTGTAATGTTGGATTATCCAGTAGTTGCCCTTGCATTAATGGTGACCAAGCTTCAAGCTGGACGTTATGTTCTCTACAGAAAGCATGTAATTCTTCTTGTGCTAAGCGAGGGTGGTATTCCACTTGGTTGACCATTGGCTTGATTTCAGCAATTTCAAATACGTCTTGCAAGTGGTGAATGTTGAAATTACTCACACCAATAGCGCGCACACGACCGTCTTTATAAAGTTTCTCTAAAGCTTTCCATGATTCAGTGTATTTTCCTTTTACAGGCCAATGTACTAAGTATAGATCTAAATATTCTAGACCTAATTTTTCTAATGTAGTTTCAAATGCTTGTAATGTTGACTCGTAACCTTGATCACTATTCCACACTTTTGAAGTGATGAATAACTCTTCACGAGGAATACCAGATTCTTGAATTGCCTGTCCAACGCCTTCTTCGTTTTTATATATCGCAGCAGTATCGATACTACGGTATCCATTTTTTATAGCTGCTTTTACAGAATCAATTACTTCTGTACCATCTGCAACTTTAAAAACACCCAAGCCGAACCAAGGCATTTTCACGCCGTTATGTAATGTTGTATAGTCGTTTAAACTTGTTAAAGTCATATTAATTCCCCCTAGCTTTTTTATTGGTCGCTTCAACTGCTTGTTGAATGACTTCTGAAAAATTATTTTCATATAGAACTTTTAAGCCTTCAGCCGTTGAACCTCCTGGTGTTGTTACTTGCTCGCGGAGCATAGCTGGATCCTGATTTTGCTGGAGCATAGCGGCAGAGCCAGCAATCATTTGAATGACAAGGTGTTTTGCTGTTTCCTCATCAATACCATAGCTTTTCGTTGCTTCAATTAAACCTTCAGCAAAGTGATAGAGAAAAGCAGGTGCACTACCAGTAACTGCGGTAAGTTGGTGAACTTCCTCTTCGGTACAAAACTGTGAGGTACCAATACCTTTTAAAAGAAGTTGTAACGTTTCTTGATGTGTTTCATCTACAGAATGTCCCGTCGTATATAAGGAGATAGACTTGCCAATTCCAGCAGCTGTATTTGGCATAATCCAAGCAACAGGTGTCCCTTGGGGAAGTCTTTCTTCTAGATAAGATGGTCCGATTCCGGCAGCAACTGTCACGACAAATTGATTAGTTAGAAGAGGGGATAGATCCGCTAATAGCTGTTCATGTGCGACAGGTGGCATTGCTAAAACGATTGTATCTACAGATTTAATATGCTGCTTCCAATCAGTTGTAATCGATAGATCATATTGAGCTTGTAATTGCATTAGTTTTTCTATGTTGCTTCGGTTGGAAACAATAATTTCTTCGATATATTCTTTACTTGTTGTAAGTAGTCCAGTAAATATAGCTTCTGCCATACGACCGGCACCAATAAATAAAATTCGATGTTTATTAGGCATATCCTTTATTCCTTTCTAGTAGAGATATGTTATAAAAAAACGATATCATCTTTAAGAGAATTTTGTAAAAAGAAAAGACTTACCGTAGGTGGAATGGATAACGGGGGTCAGAAAATTCATGGTAAAGGGGAGAGCTATTCCTTATACTGGTGATAGGTAATTTATTACACATCTGGGGAGAGATAATCATGGTTAGAAGTCCACTTTTTTTACTCAGTTCTAGTATAATTTGCGTATTGGTTGGATTGTATATTCAATCGAGTTATATTGAAATTTTTGCATCGATTATGGGGATTATTAATGTTTGGTTATTAGCAAGAGAAAAAATATCTAACTTTTTATTTGGCATGATTACTGTTGCGGTATTTCTGTATATTTTTATTGCACAAGGTTTATATGCAATGGCGGTATTGGCAGCCTTTCAATTTATATTTAATGTATATGGTTGGTATTATTGGATTGCACGTAGTGGGGAGGGAGAGGTAAAAGCAACAGTTCGTTTAGATTTGAAAGAGTGGACTTTTTATATAATTTTTATTTTAGTTGCTTGGATTGGTTGGGGTTATTATCAAGTCCGTTATTTAGAATCAACAAGTCCATATTTAGACGCTTTAAATGCTGTATTAGGATTAGTAGCTCAATTTATGCTAAGTCGAAAAATCTTAGAAAACTGGCATTTATGGATTTTATATAACGTAGTTAGTATTGTAATTTATATTTCCACTGGTTTATATGTCATGCTAATACTAGCTGTTATTAATCTCTTTATATGTGTAGCTGGTTTGCTAGAGTGGAAGAAGAACTATAAAGGACAAGTGCATGTAAATAATTATATTTAGAAAATAATTAAAATCAAAAAACCCCTGAGGCACATATGCCCCAGGGTTTTTTTAATAGAATATAAGTTTATGCTTTTGTTAGACCGAGTAATATAGCGCCGCCGATAATTAAAACACTACCTAGTGCAATAAAGATCAATTGACGTTTTGTTTTCTTTTCACCTAAGAAGACAATCGCACCGAATGTTGAGATAACGATTCCAGTTTGAGATAATGGGAAGCTTGTCGCTACTCCGACACGTGGTAATGAAAGAAGTAAGAATAAGTTTCCTGTTCCCCAAAGTAAACCAGATACAGCATTACGAATTGCATATTTGTTAAATGGTTTATGTTTAGACGTCAGTACAACCGCACCAACGAACATACCAACTGCCTGTGGTAAAATAGCAGACCAACCATCGATGTTATACCAACGAATAATAATTACATATACAAGATAGCCGAAAGTAGAAACAATTAAAGTAAGAAGTCCTTTTTTCAATTGTCCTGGTGGCTGTGCATTTTCTTTATCGTCTAATGATGTGAATACAACACCAATTACGATTAATAGGATTGCAATCGTTCCCATAACGATCGTTGTTGTAGTAGTCCACTCGCGGAAAGCGATAACTCCAAAGATAGAAGTTGCAACAAGTTGCATACCAGTAGAAATCGTTACAGTAGTTGAAACACCTAGTTTTTCAACTGTTTTTAATTGGTTTACTTGTCCTAAAGCCCAGAATAAACCTGAAATAAAACCAACAATCAAGATTGTCATTGTTAAAGCTGGTTGAGTAAATACATACATAACTGTTGCGAAGAATAGAGCACCGATTGTCATACCTACCGTTTGGCTATATGCACCACCGCCCATTTTTACGCTTACTAATAAGATGTTTCCCCATGCAATTGCAGGAAGAAGCGCTAATAAAATGTCCATTACAAGACTCCCTTCGGGTTGCTATACCAATATAATTACATATCGTTCTAACGATCGGTAATGCCCCACTAATAGAGTAGAAGATTACCGATCGCTAAAACAGGATGAAGAATTCACGATATAAATGCGTTTTCATTTCTTCATTTTTTCAAACACCTCCATATAATAACAGGAAATTACCTATTTTAGAAAGTAAATTCAAATAGAATGTATATTTTAATAAAAGGTAAAATTCAGTCACTTTATATAGTATATTTTATTTCCTGAGAAATAAAAAAGCAGCTTTTGTCGAAAGCTGCTTTAAGAGTTAGTAATTCTTTTATTAATGAGCTGAATACATAGGAGAAATACGAGTGACATACTGATAGTGATAATTACAAGTGTCCAAGCGAGTTGCATATTACTTGCATCAATGGCCATATAAATTGCTGTTGGGATTGTCTGTGTTTTACCTGGAATATTCCCAGCAAACATGAGTGTAGCACCAAATTCTCCTAGTGCACGAACAAAGCTTAAAATCATACCGCTTAGTAATGCAGGAAATGCAAGCGGTAGTGTGACGTGTAGAAAAACTTGATATTCACTGGCGCCAAGATCGCGAGCACCCTCTTCAATTTGTGCATTTGCGATAGAAAATCCTGTTTTCGCTGATTGATACATGAGCGGAAATGCGACAACTGTAGAAGCAATGATAGCAGCAGTAGATGTAAACATAATGGACTGCTGAAATAACGATTCTATCCACTTTCCAATGGGGCTGTTATTTCCAAAAATAATAATGAGAAAAAAGCCGATAACAGTTGGTGGAAGTACCATTGGTAATAAAAAAATAGTTTCTAATATTACTTTATATCGCCATGAGGAGCGTGCTAGCGCTCGCCCGATAATCGTTCCTAAAATTGTAACGATAATAGTGGCGCATGCAGCTACTTGTAAGGATAGAAAGACTGGTGACAAAATAGCATCAAAGTTCATAGCAATTATGATAGGACAGTAAATCCGTATTTCTTAAAGATAGATTGCGCATCTTTTGATTGTAAATACTCATAGAATGAAGTCGCCTCTTTCTTATGCTTTGATTCTTTTATAACGCCTACAGGATAGTGGATTGGCTCATGAGAAGTAGCTGCTGCCGTCTCGCCAATTTTTACTTTGTCTGAAATGAGAGCATCTGTTTTGTATACAATACCAGCATCGACATTACCTGTTTCTACATATGTTAACACTTGGCGAACATCTTTTGTAAATACGATTTTGTTTTGAATATAATTCCAAAGATTTTCATGTGTGAGAGAAGCTTTTGCATATTTTCCTGCAGGTACAGATTCAGGTGTACCAAGTGCAATTTTCTTGATTTTTTCATTTTTTAAATCTTGAAATTTTGTAAGAGAACTATCTTTTGGAACGACTAGAACTAGTTCATTCCCAAGAAGATTTTTTCCTTCTTTTTCATTAATGAATCCTTTTTTAACAAGAGTTTGGAATTTATCCTCTGCTGCAGAGAAGAATAAATCAGCAGGTGCACCTTGTTCGATTTGTTGTTGAAGTGCACCAGAAGCACCGAAGTTAAAAGAGAGTTTAATATTAGGATCTTTCTCTTTATATTGTTTTTCAATTTCTTTTAATGCATCTTGTAAGCTAGCAGCAGCTGAGATAGTCAGTTCGACTGTTTGTCCCTCTTTAGCAGCTGACTTTTCTTTCTTTTCCCCACTTGTACAAGCAGCACTAAATATAAGAAGGAAAGAAAGTATAAGTGCCCCGATGGATCGTGATGTGAATTTGTTCATAAAAAAATCCCCTTTCGTTTTGACATATTCAATTATAACTAATTATAACTAAATATAACTAGTTATAATTGAATATAATTTAAACGATTGAGTTGTTTTTAAAAAATAGGAGAAATATTCTTTTCTTTGTTACAATGAAGGAAGAAAGTGAGGAATCGTCTATGGATCATCATTCCTACACAACGGAAGAAGTAGCAAAGCGATTAAAAGTATCAAAATTAACTGTATACGACTTAATAAAAAAAGGAGAACTGCCTTCTTATAGAGTTGGTAGACAGATGCGTATTGATGCAACGGATTTAGAACAATATATAAAGCAAATGAAAACAGGGAAGGTACAAGTTAATTCTGTAAAGAAGGACGAAAATAGTACCTCGAATACACGCATCATTAGTGGTCAAGAACTAACGTTAGATATGTTGGCAAAACATATAGAAAATCGTTTACCCAATTCTAATATATTAAGAGCATATCAAGGAAGTTTAACGAGTTTAGTGAAGATGTACCAGGGAGAAGGAAGTATCGTTAGTCTGCATTTGTTTGATGGCGAAACGGGTACGTATAATATTCCTTACGTAAAGCGTATTTTAGTTGGACAACCATGTATTATGATTAATTTATTGGCAAGAAATGTTGGGTTTTATGTGCAAAAAGGGAACCCGAAAGGAATAAAAACGTGGGCTGATATAGCCCAATCCTCTATAAAATTTGTGAATCGAGAAAAAGGCTCTGGTATTAGGGTGCTAGTCGATGAACAATTACGAATTCAAAAGTTAAATAAAGAACATATTAGTGGATATGAATGGGAAGAATCAAATCATCTTGGTGTTGCTTCACAAGTTGCGAACGGAAAAGCTGATGTTGGAGTAGGGTCAGAAAAGGTTTCGCAAATTGTAAATGTAGACTTTATTCCGATAATGAAAGAACAGTATGATTTAGTAATTTTGAAGAATAAAGAAAACGAAGAGCTTATTGAAGTTATGAAAGACATTCTGCAATCGGAAGAATTTCATAATGAGTTAAAAGCGATTGGCGGATACGATATTACGAAAACAGGCCAAATTATATATGAAACAAACTAAAAAGCTGCTTGTCTATAAGACGAGCAGCTTTTTCTATATATAAAGGGGTTTGGGGAAACGAATTGTTAAACAAGACTTTGAGCGAGTGCGTAAATGAAAGCTGTAAGAAGAGTCGCTCCACTTGCAAGTCCGATAAAGTCTGATTTGTTGAAAGTAATGTTGTTCATTATAATCTCTCCTTATTTGTTTAATGTAGTTGCAACTGCTTTTGCATCGACAAGTGCGGATAGCACCATGCCCATTGTATTTAAAAATTTGTTTGATTCCATTTTGTTCATCATGCGTATCCGCTCCTTTTCGAATTGTTGTTGCCCTGGTTTATGTCTTAATTATATGAAATATAGCCGCCTGCAACTATCGAATTAGCTTACGGAAGACTTACACTTTTGTAAGAAAAAAAGACATTCGTGTAAGAATGTCCTTCAAAGCATGTTGATATGATGATGCTCTTCAATTGTTTTTAAAAAGCTACGCATTGAATTCGTCATATAGCTATCTTTACGGCGTATGAAAACCGTTGAAATACTACCATATTTTTCAGGGATTGCATGACAATGTACCTTACCAGCTTTAGAAAGATGGTGGACAGCAGACTGTGGTACGAGTGTAATTCCAAGGCCGAGTGCAACACTGTTTAATATTGTTTCTAATATGTTGAATTCCATAATTCTTTTTGGTAGCAAACCTTCATCTTTAAGCCATCGTTCTAGCTTGGAACGGTATCCGCATCCTTGATTAAAAACGAGTAGGGGCGTCGTAGTAAATTCTTCTATATGAAAAGCTTTATTTTGTGTAACAAGCATTAATTTTTCGGTACTAACATCGTATTGTTCAATTAGTGGGTGTTTTATTGGTCCTGATATAAATGCACCATCTAATTGGTGATCGATTACTTCTCTAATAAGTTCTTCTGTTAGACCAGCTTGTAATGATAGATCGACATTTGGATAGCTCTTATAGTAAGAAGACAAAATGGTCGGCAATGTGCTTACTGTTTCGACTGTACCAATTTTTAATATACCGGATGGTGTTTCGCTATCTAAAAACACTTGTTTTAGCTCTTCAACATCTTGCAAAATTTTATTAACATAGACGAGCATTTTTCTACCTTCAGCTGTTAAAGTCATGCCTCGTTTATGACGGTAAAAGAGCAGTGTTTTTAATTCGTTTTCTAACTGTTTAATACGTGCTGTTACATTTGATTGTACGTAATTTAACTCTTTTGCTGCGCCGCTTACACTACCACGGTCGGCAACGCTTTGGAAGATTTGTAAGTCTCGTAATTCCATTTTATGCTCCCCCTTGATGTTAACTATCATTATAAATGATAGTTAACATCATTTTGAATCATTTTACGTGATATATTTTTTCTTTTACAATTCTCTTTGTGCAAATAGAAAGAAGTGGGGGATTGCGGTGAGAAGAAGTCAAATGATAATAAGTGCGTTGGCATGTTTAATTGCAAGTATGTCATGGGGAGCAATGTTTCCTGTTGCTGATCATGCACTAGAATACATAGATCCATTTTATTTTTCACTTATTCGCTATGGAGCGGTAGCAATAGTGCTGATTGTATTATTGTTAATGAAAGAAGGAAAGAAAGCATTTCGTTTAGAAGGAAGAGGGAAGTTACTCGTCTTTTTTGGAACGATGGCGTTTACCGTATATAATGTATTAATTTTTCTAGGGCAAATGTTAATGGGAAAATCAGGTGTAATGGTAGCTTCTATTATGGAGGCGCTTATGCCGATGATTTCCATTTGTATTCTATGGGGATATAAAAATATAAAACCGAAAAAGTATATGATAACGAGCATGTGTATTGCTTTTGTAGGGGCAGTGTTTGTTATTACGAAAGGTGACATGAGTTTCTTTTTAACATTGAAAGATAACGTGTTTTCACTAGCATTTATATTTGTTGGTGTTGTAGGCTGGGTTATTTATACGATGGGTGGTCAAACATGTAGCGATTGGTCAACATTACGCTATTCTACGTTGACATGTGTATTTGGTACAACTGTCACAGGAATTATAACTGTAATCATTACGTCACTTGGATATGTATCAGTTCCAAGCATGGGAACGATTTCTATTGTGAAATATGATTTGTTATTTATGATGACATTACCAGGTATCGTAGCACTACTTGCTTGGAACTACGGTGTGAAAATCTTATCATCAATTAATGGTATTTTATTTATTAACTTTGTGCCAATTACTACTTTAGTTATTATGATGATGCAAGGGTATAAAATAACAACGTTTGATATTGTAGGAACATTATTTGTTATTGCAGCGCTTATTCGTAATAATGTTTGTCAGAGAAAAGAAGAAAATATAAATAAACAAATTTTACAAGAAAAGCAATTGCGTCAAGCTGTTTAATAGGCAACTGGAGGATTTTATATGTTAGAAAGTTTATTGTTTTTCTTTGCTGCTGGAGTTGCCTGCGAGCTTGCAGCAATTAATCGAAACGGTCGTAAGAATATAAAACAACAAGCTGAACTGATACAGCTTTTAAAAGAATTGAAGGAAAGAAAAAATTAAAAAGACGACCGGGCATAGACGGTCGTCTTTTTCTATATAAAGGGGAAAGGGGACACAAAGTTATGCAAGCGTTGCGGCGCAAATAAAAGTAGTAAGAAGAACCCCGCCGCTAGCTAGGCCTAAAAAATCTAATTTGTTAAAAGTCATGTTATTCATTGTAAATTCTCTTTACTTGTTTAATGTAGAAGCAACAGCTTTTGCATCGATAAGAGCGGAAAATACCATGCCCATTGTATTTAAGAAATTGTTCGTTTTCATTTCGTTCATCATATAGATCCGCTCCTTTTCAAATGTTTGTTGTTACTTTCTGACTTAATTGTATAAGATATTGGGGGAAGTCACTATCGAATTAGCTTACAAGAAAATTACACTTTTGTAAGAATTGAAATTTAACAATAAATACTTATTTTTATTACCAACTCCTAAAACTTAGTGTTATAATCGTTATAAGAAAATGATTATACTTCGGATATTCAGAAAGGAACGAAACAAATGTATAAACCAATTACATTTTCGTTGAAATATATATTTAAAATGGCTGGGAAGGTAGAAGTACAAGGGAGAGAGAAATTACCGGAAGATGGCCCTTACGTTGTTGCGTGTACCCATACAAGTTTTATGGATGTTTTAATGTTAGCGGCAGGAATGTACCCAACCCAAATTCATTACATGGCAAAAAAAGAATTGTTTGAAGGGAAATTTAAAAAATGGTTTTTTAAAAATGTAAATGCATTCCCTGTAGACCGTGCGAATCCAGGGCCAAGCACATTAAAAATTCCATCGCGTTTGTTAAAAGAAGGAAAAGTAGTAGGGATTTTCCCAAGTGGGACGAGATCATCAGAAGACGTTTCGTTAAAAGCTGGGGCTGTTACGATTGCAATGCGTTCTAACGTTCCGTTAATACCGGCCGCTTATGTTGGTCCATCAAGTGTAAAAGAATTGATAAAAGGAAAAAAGGCACGATTGATTTTTGGAGACCCAATTCAAATTGATGCTGAAGAACAAATAGATCGAAAAACGGCTATGAAAATGATGACAGATGAATTAAATGCAAAGTTTGAAGAACTAAAGGAAGTTTTGCAGCCAAATCAAAACTAAAAAAGACGACCGGGCATAGACGGTCGTCTTTTTCTATATAAAGGGGAAAGGGGACACAAAGTTTATATAAGCGTAGCAGCGTAAATAAAAGCAGTAAGAAGAATCGAGCCGCTAGCTAGTCCTAAAAAATCTAATTTGTTAAAAGTGATGTTATTCATAATACATTCTCCTTACTTGTTTAATGTAGAAGCAACAGCTTTTGCATCGATAAGAGCGGAAAATACCATGCCCATTGTATTTAAGAAATTGTTCGTTTTCATTTTGTTCATCATATAGATCCGCTCCTTTTCAAATGTTTGTTGCCCTGTTTCTGACTTAATTGTATGAAATATTACGGAGAGTCACTATCGAATTAGCTTACAAGAAAATTACACTTTTGTAAGAAAAACAAATAAAGGTGTAATGATAAGAAGATTTGACATATGTTCATGGGATTCATTAAGTTAAAAGTAGAGGTGAGTGTATGGCTAATATTAAAGATATCGCAAAAATGGCTGGAGTTTCAGTTACGACTGTTTCGAGGGTGTTAAATGATCATCCATACGTAAGTGAAGAAAAAAGGAAAGTTGTTTTAGAAATAGTTGAGAAATTAAATTACTCACAAAATGCAAATGCGGTTCATTTATCGAAAGGAAAGACGAATATTGTTGGTGTAATTCTGCCTTATATTAATCATCCGAGCTTCGATGCAATGGTAGGTGGAATGATGGAGGTGGCGTTAGCTCATAATTACAGGGTGCTACTTTGCCAAACGAATTACAATAAAAAAGAAGAAATGAAAAGTTTACATATGCTAAAAACAAAACAATTGGACGGTCTTATTATTTGTTCTCGTGCGAATGATTGGGAAATGATCGAACCGTATGCTTCTTACGGCACAATAATTGCTTGTGAAGATAATGATATTTCAAATATCTCAAGTGTATATACAAATCATTCAGCGGCTTTTCAATTAGGAATGAATTATCTTATTGAAAAAAGTTATAAAAAAATCGGTTATTGTACGGGAAGAAAGTTAGGGCCAAGTAGTCAAAAGCGTTTTGATGTTTATAAACAGCAATTGCAATCTATAGATGAAGAAGTTAATGAAGAATGGATTTTTACAGAATGCTTTACATTAGAAGATGGTGTGAGAGTGGCTCATAAGTTAAAGGGAATGCAAGATATCCCTGAAGCATTAATAGTAGCAGGAGATGAAGTTGCGATTGGGATTATGACAGAAGTTGAAAAATTAGGTATTCAAGTTCCTGAGGATTTGGCGATTATTGGCTTTGATAATCAACCCATTTCACAAGTGTTACAGTTGACAACTATTGATCAAAATTTAAAGGAGATAGGTAAAACGGCTTTTGAAATGTTTTATCGACAAGTAAGCGATGAGAATTTTTCTAAACAAGAAAAAGTGGAAATTCCGTATGAACTTGTGGAGCGTTCTACAGTTTAACCGTTATCCGTTATGTGTATAATCGCATAACGGATTATTTTTTGAAATGTCTTTGACAGGAAACGCGTTTCATACTTTATAAATGATTTATACCGGTATGTAATAATCCATGGATTCTTTTCGAGTGTTAAACAATGAATAGAATTTGGGGGAATATGTGTGAATGAACTTTTATCGAGTATGAAAAAATATGTAGAGGATGACGAAAAGATTTTAGCCTTTGTGGTAGGGATATTTGAGAAGGATAATTTTACGCTATGTTATCAATATGGAATTTTTGCTGCCACTACTAGACGTCTCCTTTTTTACGGGAAATTTCCGTACTATCCCGCAACATTTAAAGATTACTCATATTTGCATATAGAGGACATAGATTTCCGTCCATGTTTCGAGTTTACTTGTAATCATGAAACCGTTAGAGCTAAGTATATTCAGAAAGGGAATGTGGAGCAATTTGTTCGTGCAGTTAGAACAAATATGAATAATTAATCACCCCTTTGCTTAAACATAATATCATGGTCATTATGAGAAAGAATGCGTAATAAAAACCACTTCTAAACCTCTAGGAGATAGTGATACAATGTCAAATGGGGGGAGGGATGAACTATGATTAATCAACGTGTGAAGGAAATCGCATTAATTACAATCGGTTCATTACTATTTGCAATTGGTATTAATTACTTCGCGATTCCAAACCGTTTATCAGAAGGTGGAATCATCGGTCTAACGGTTGTTACTTATTATTTATTTGATTGGTCACCAGGAATTGTGAATTTTGGTTTAAATGCAATTTTATTAGCTGTAGGTTATAAATTTTTTGATAAGAAAACGATGGTTTACACAATTATAGGTATTGTGGAAACATCTTTGTTTTTATATGTTACAGAGCACATTCAGTATCAGGTGAATGGTGATACATTACTAGCAGCTTTATTTGCTGGTGTATTTGTAGGTATCGGATTAGGATGTATGTTCAAAGCTGGAGGTACATCAGGAGGATCGGCAATTTTAGCACGGTTAGCAAACCAATATTTAGGTTGGAGCGTTGGTAAAGGTGTGCTTATTATTGATATTGTAGTAATTGCTGGTTCTGTATTTATAATAGGACAAGAAAAGGCAATGTATACACTTGTTGCTGTATTCATCGGAGCGAAAGTTATTGATTTCATTGTAGAAGGAATGGATACAAAAACGGCTGTTACGATTATCTCGAATCAACCAGACTTAATTCGTGAGACCATTACGAAAAACATGACACGCGGTGTCACTGTATTAGAAGGACGCGGCGGATATACTGGTAAAAATAAAGAAGTATTATATGTTGTTATTAATAAACAAGAGCTTGTTAAGTTAAAGCAAGTTATTAGCCGAGTAGATGAAGATGCTTTCGTTGTTATTCACGATGTACGTGATGTACTTGGTGGTGGCTTTAAAGCGAGCTAAAAGGTGAACGAGTAAATTCGTTCGCCTTTTTTAATTCTTACAAAAATGTAAGTGTAATGTAATGAGATTCAATAGTAGATTTTATTCCTTCTTTTTAAAATGGATGTATATATATCCTGCAAGGGAGGAAGATTTATTATGAAGAAAAAAATGATCACTACTATAATAGCGATGATAGTGATAGTAGTAATGTTACTGCCTACGAAACTTGGACCAGTTATTGATAAATATAATCCACTTTATACGACGAAAGAATACTATACAATTGTGGATACGATTGGTCAGCATGTCGGTGATGAATGGTATGAATATGAATTTATTGCATTTGACGAACGTGGAAAAGAACAAAAAATAAAGAAGACTGTTAAGCATATGTTAAAGAGAGATGAAGCGTTAAAGGTGTACGCAAAAGGACGCTACGGCGAGTCAATTGAAGAAATTGAAGCTGTAAATATTCCTATTAATGCGAAGAGTAAACTTTTAACGGTGAGATAGCGAATTATACCCCCGCCTATTTTTTGTCGAAAATAAAAATACTAAGTAGGGGTATTTTGAAGTGCATGAAAGAGCCTTAGTCCATATGGACTAAGGCTCTTTTTATTATATAAAGGGGAAGGGGGTACATTGTAATAGCATGAGTGAAAGGTATAAGAAGAGTAGGCTACTAGCAATGTAATTTGGTTATGTGAGTGTTCTTCTTATTTGGCTTACTTTCTAACTTTATTGTACGAAATATAGGTAAGGGAAACTATCGAATTACATTACACATAGCTTACAAACATGTAAGCCTTCTGTAATGTAATTCGATGGTTAAAATATAGTAAATTTCATATAGTGTAACTAGAAAGTCTCACTGTATCACTTTCTGTTTGTAATGTTAATGAAGAATGAAAAACCAACGAATTTTTAATAGCCCTCATCTCTATTTAGATGAGGCTCTTTTTTAAACCTTACAAGATTGTAAGGTTTACGTAAGTTAATTCGATAGTAATTTTGTCATATTTTTTGCATAATAGATACAAATAGATAAAAAATAATTAGGGATATATTAAGAAGGGAGAAAACTGGGATGAGTAATGAAGAAGTAGTGAAGTTTCCAATTAAAGATTTCTGTAGCTACTTTACTGTTGCCATAGTATGTATTGGATTATTTGATATAATAACAAATTTAATTGTTAACTAATATAGATGATAAAACAAGAAGGGAGACCCTTTCTTGTTTTTTTTATGGGGGCATAAAGATGAAATGGATTGATAGCCATATACATGTTGACCAATATGAGAATGAAGAGAAAAGTAGATTAATTAAAGATGTGGAAAACAGTAAAGAGATACAGGGGCTTATTGCAGTATCTATGAATTATCAATCATGTCAAGAAACGCTATCTTTAGTAAAGCAATATCCTTTTATACATCCAGCAATAGGTTTTCATCCGGAACAGCCAATTAATAAAGAGGAATGTGAGCAAATTTATAAATTAATTGAAGATCATGTAGAGGAAATCGTTGCGATTGGTGAAGTGGGACTCCCGTATTATTTAAGGAAAGAAGATGAAGGTATTACTATACATTCATACATAGCGGTATTGAAAAGATTCATAGAACTAGCTAGTAAGTATGATTTGCCGATTGTATTACACGCAGTTTATGAAGATGCTGACATCGTATGTGATTTACTTGAAGAATATAAAGTTTCGCGTGCACACTTCCATTGGTTTAAAGGAAGTGAAGCGACAATGAAACGGATGATGAGGAACGGTTATTATATTTCTATCACACCGGATGTTTTACATAAGGAGAAAATTAGAAAAATCGTTTCGTATTATCCGCTTAAATATATGATGGTAGAAACAGATGGTCCATGGGAATTTCAGAAGGATACGATGACACATCCTTATATGATAAAAGATGTATTACAAGAAATTAGTATAATAAAAAAAATATCAGTAGAGAAAGTTGCAGAGCAAATATATGAGAATACGGTGCGATTGTATCAAGTTATTGAGTGATAGCAAAAAACACCAAGCATCTCGCTTGGTGTTTTTTATGATTCTAATTTTTTCGCACGTCTTAATAATAAAAGAAAGACAATTATAATGAACCCAATTATAAGGAAGAATCCATATTGTTTTATATAATCAATTATATCATTCATACTTGTTGGTTTTTCAACGTGAATGCCGTCTTTATTAGTAGTAATATGAATATCTTTCATTTTTACTTCATTCGTTTCTTTTTGTAAATCAATCCACTCTATGTTTGGGATACTTTCTAGTTCCCTTAATACCTCTTTTAATGGTTTAACGCCCAAGTAAGGATGATAAAATGCACCGATAATTCCATCGGATAATTTAGAAATAGATAAAGCTTTTTCTTTCATATTTGTAATAGTTTGTGGTTTATCTTCTTCAATAAATCCAACTGTTTCAGGCATTAATTTCATTCCATGTAAAAATGATGGTGTACTCGTGTATGCTGGTGAGTGCATTGATTTCCAAGTTGTATCGTTTAGTTGTAGTTGTCCTACATAAGTTGAAAAATATTGTGATAGTATTTCATATCCTTTTTGAGACATTGTATAGTGCGGAGCTTCAAAGGCAACTGGATATAATTTTGCTCCTACAAGCTCTGTAATCCCTTTTTCAATATGCTCTTTAGTATATTTTTCTTCGAAGGATTTTCCATTTTCTACGTATTTAGTATAGTCTTCTGTAGACTGAAAATCGTCTTTTAGCTTTGGTATTTCATGATTCGGTTGGCGAATTGGTTGATCTGTTTTTACATCCCAAAATTCAAAACCTTCGCCAGTTTCACTATCATAAAACTGATGGGTGTAACCATGCATAACGATAGAACCGCCGTTATCTTGCATAAAGCGTAAAACATCGATTAATTCAGAGTTATCCTTTAAATGTACTGTTTTTCCTGTGTCTGGATCTTTGTAAACAGGGATAACGGTAATCATATAAGGGAGCTTTTTCTCTTTTAGTAATTCAGCAATTTCTTTTAATTGCTTTACATCTACAGCTGGGTGAACGTCTTCAAGACGTAAATAAGCTGCAGTTTTATTTGTCATAGGCTCTTGTCCGAAGTAAGAAAACAACATTTCACCGACGTAATGGGACATCCAATCAAAAAGGTTTGGAGTCGCGACATAATAGGATGTTCCTTGCTGAACGATTAACGGATGGATTCCATCGGCACTCAAGGCATTAGCAAGAGTTGTTCCTTTTGTTTCAACTTTCTTCATTAAGCGTTCTTCATGTAATTCATTTTTTAACTGGCGAGTCGGATATTCTATAGTGTGAATTCGTATATCGGTTTCTTTCGAGGTAATGAAAGAAAAACGATTAGATAATTGTTCAACATTTTGTCCTAAAACTAATACTGGACCTGAGAAGTTTTCTAGAAATTGTTTTACTTCAGTAGAAAGGTCTTCTTTTTTCTCTCCGATATAAACAATATGTGTATAAGAAGTTGAATCAGTACTTTTACTTATTTCTTTCAAATTTTTTACTGTTATATTATTTGTAAAGTGTCCTAACTGAGTATTAAGGATTTGTACATTGTTTGTAATTTTATCGTCTTCTGTACTATACAAAACGAGTACTTTTGGTTTTGATGATGTTTGCGCAGAGGTATGTATAGGAATGAGTAGTAAAATGCTGAAAAAGATTAGTAGAGTTCTTTTCATTTATGTATTCTCCTATTCTATATATGTAATTCAATTTACAATTATATACAAAAAATAAGTTATAGTCTATGTAAGTTACATTTTTGCACGTATTTACCATATGTTTTTTCACAAAATCGGTCTAAAGCATGATGATAATATGTATAGTTATTTGCTATGATTAAAGAGTAAGAGAATGATAGAGTGTAGGTAATTGTGAAGGGAAGGCTGAAAGGGGACAAATTTCAGCGGAGAAAGAGGTAGAGGTAGTGAAGAAATTCTTTGTAGGATTTTTAGTTGTTCTTGGAGTGTATTTATATTTCCAAGGAAAGTCTGAAGGAATGGGTAAGCTAATGAATGAAACAAGCTATGTTGATTCAGAAGAAGCAAAACAGATGAAACAAATCATTATAGAGGAAGCAAAGAAAGTAAAGCTTCCGGAATGGATACCTCTTACAATTGCCGAACATGAAAGTAGGTTAAATCCAAGAAGTGTTGGAGATAACGGGACTTCATTCGGGTTGTTTCAATTACATCGCGGTGGTGGGCTTGCACCAGATCATTTAACAGATGAAGAGTTGAAAGATCCACGTACAAATGCACAAATTGCAATGCCGCATTTAATGAAAGGGTACAAGCGCGGGGTGCAAAAAGGTTTGACTGATTTTGCATTACTGAAATATATAGCGAATACATCTGGATGGCCAGGGAATTTAGGGCCAGAATGGACGGATAATAATATGAAGTATAACATCGGATTAGAGGATGTATACTATCGAAATAAAGGCGTGATAAAGTGAAACTTTAATCAGCGGGGGAGTTTGTTCATCCACCGCTGATTATTAGCCTTCACCAATCGGGCTTTTACGGGCAGTTGATCTTCCACCTAACTTCCTCGGATTCGCCGAGTTTTGAGGTGGGAGTTTTACTGCCCGTTAATGCGGGATAAAAGAGTAGGTTTTCTATACCTACTCTGTTTTTCTATGAATAATTGTATCCTCTTGCCTCGTGAAATACTGCGCTAATTGTATTTTCACATCTTCTAGTTATGTAGAAACTTGCGGTATTTTATAGCCTACATACAACGGTGAAACTACAAACCTGGGAACAACTTTACAAATGATTTTTCCGTTTAGGTGATAGAAGAATAAGTTATAACTACTACACCCTTTATGGAAATCCGTTAATATGTAACATACAGTTTGCTGAATGTAACTTGCCATTTCATCTATAGATGCAATATCTTCAATGATGATGTTAAATTCAGTAAAACCGATAATGGGGCGCTCAGAAATATTAAGTTCAATGCGTTCGTTTTTTTGTACAATTACCCCTTGGAAATTTTCGTTTTCTATGTTTGCGAGATAGTCTACATATTTCATTCCGATAATTTGCATATGCGCATGATGCAAACTTCCACCTGAAAATGGACCATGATTTTTATATAAAATAACAGATGTAAATTCATCACTTTTCTGTAAGTCTAACCAGTGTTTAATGGAAAAACAAATTAGTGATCTCATATGTTCTTCTGTATATGTTGCGATATGATCATCACAATTATCCGTTTCAATTAGCACAGTTTGAAATGTATCTTTTAGTGTAGGGAATTTATTTTTCAACCAAATAATAGGACCCTCGGTTGCTAAAATATCAGTTAAATTTTCTCTGTCACAAAAAGGACAAGCAGCACTTCTATTACGAATACTTTCTGGTTTTTGTTTGCCAATATCATTCAAAAAATAAAGTTGTTGTGTATCCATTTCTCTATACCCCTTTTAAATGTGTGTAAAACTTCCGTCTAATACATTCGGGAAAAGGAGGGGGAAATCCTTTAAAGGAAATAGAGCAAAAATAAAAGACAAGATATCCTTATTACAATAGGGTACCTTGTCTTTTATTTTTTCTTTAATAGTGTGTATGGATAATATAGAGCATTTTCATTTTGTTTCTTTTTTCTATTTTTCATTGTGTATAAGGCAATTGCTGTACTTGCGATTACAATAATGGCTTTCTTCATATTCATATACCCCTTTTTATTGTTGGTTTAATTCTTGGCTAACTGCTTTTGCATCGACTAAAGCGTGTAAAACCATTTTTACCATGTTCATCATAGTTCTTTCCTCCCTGTTATAGTTCGTTTAATTCTTTTACAACTGATTGTCCGTTCACTAATACCTCAAAGATTACTTTTACGATTTCTTTTATCATGATTGTTTCCTCCTTTATTTGTCTCTCTTGTTTACATCTTTATTGTATAGGGAGGCGTCTTTTCGTACTATCGCTTTCCATTACGTGAACATAACAGTTTTGTAAGATTTGATGTCACTTATTGAAATGTTTAGTCTATCTTCATTATTTTCAGAAAAATGACTATTCAAACATGAAATGGGAAAGTATAATAAAGAAGTAAGTATTAAATTCCGTACGAAAGGAGTGAATGAGATGAAATGTTCTTTAGCTACGCGCGCAAAATTTTTAGATTATATCTATATTTGTCGTGCGATTTTTCATGATGTAGTTGTTAACGGGATACGTATGCCCTTTTTTAACAATTGCATAGTAGCTATTGAACGATAGAAATCTCTTCACCCATTTTTGATAAACGTGTGAAAAGGGAGCTATTTTGCTTCCTTTTTCTATGCCAAAAACCATGGGGAACGTTTCTTTCCCATGGTTTTTTATATTGAAAGGAGTACGGAAAATGACAATTTGTAGTGTACATAATGTAAAGAAATCTTTTGGTGGAAACATCATATTTGAAAATATATCGCTTGAAGTAAAGAATGGTGAACGTGTTGGGTTAGTTGGTCGTAACGGTAGTGGGAAGACAACAATCTTTCAACTACTAACAGGAATGGAGAATGTGGATGCAGGGGCCATTCATATGAAGAAGGGTACACGTATTGGTCATGTGGCACAAATTCCAAAATTTGATGAGGATATGACTGTATATGATGTATTGAGTTCCGCGTTTAAAGCAGAAAAGGAATTAGAAAGAGAAATGCATGCTTTAGAAAAAAATATGGCGGAAGAACAGGAATCATCTGCTTTACAAAAATTGATGGAGAGATACGGAGTAATTCAAGAAAGGTACGCGTTTCTCGGTGGTTATGAAATAGAAGCGAATATTATGAAGGTAGCAAATGGTCTACAGGTGACGGAACTATTTCCCCGATCATTTATGGAGTTAAGTGGTGGAGAACAAACAAAAGTAAGCCTTGCGTACATGCTATTGCAGAAACCAGATTTACTTTTATTAGATGAACCAACAAATCATCTGGACTTATTTGCAGTCGAGTGGTTAGAGCAATTTCTAAAAGAGTATATAGGAACAGTTATGGTCATTTCACATGATCGCTATTTCTTAGATGAAGTTGTAACGAAAATTTTTGATTTAGAAGATGGAGAAATTCACGTATATCATACGAACTATTCACAGTTTGTTGAGGAAAAGGAAGAAAGATTGCTTCAAGAATTTCAAGCGTATCAAGAACAGCAAAAGAAAATAAAGAAAATGAAAGAAGCAATTAAGCGCTTGCGAGAATGGGCAAATCAAGCGAATCCGCCGAATGAAGGATTGCATAAGAGAGCGAGAAATATGGAACGTGCATTAGAGCGCATAGAGAAACTAAAGAGACCCATTTTGGATAGAAAACAGATGGGACTTCAGTTTGAAGGGCAAGAGAGAAGCGGGAAAGATGTTGTTGTAATGAAAGAAGTGAGTAAAGGATTTGCTGACAGATCTTTATTCGAGAAAGTAAATTTGCATATTCGTTTTCAGGAGCGCGCAGCTATCGTTGGACGTAACGGTACAGGAAAGACTACGTTATTAAAATTACTACTAGAAGAAATGAAGCAAGATACTGGTGAAATTCGGATTGGTAGTAGTGTGAAAATCGGTTATTTATCGCAACATGCGTACGGGAATATGAAGAACAATGTATTGGAAGCTTTCAGAGATTGTGTAGCTGTAACTGAGGGAGAAGCAAGACATATATTAGCGCGATTTTTATTTTATGGTCCAGCTGTTTTTAAGAAAGTAACGCAACTTAGCGGTGGAGAAAAAATGAGGTTAAGACTCGCGCAACTTATGTATCAAGATGTTAACTTTCTCATTTTAGATGAACCGACGAATCATCTTGATATTGAATCAAGGGAAGTTTTAGAGGAAGCCCTTGAACAATATAACGGGACGATTTTAGCTGTTTCACATGATCGTTATTTCTTAAATAAATTGTTTGAAAAGACATATTGGATTGATGAGCACAAATTATTTGAGTTTGCAGGGAACTATGCATGGGCTCGTCAAAAGTGGGAAGAAATAATTGAGAAACAAGTAGCAAAACAGAAGCAGCAACAGCAACAGCAAGGGAATAGAGCGTTAGAAGTAATGCCTATAAAAAAGAAGAAGGCTAGGAATTTAGAGGAAGTTGAAAGCGAGTTAATGCATATAGAAGAAGATATATATGCACTTGAATGTAAAATGGAACATGTAGTTGATGTTGAAATGCTTGAACAATTGTATGAAGAAAAAACGAAAAAAGAGTTTTTACGAGCGGAGTTATATAATGAGTTAGAGAATATTGTGGGGTAAAGAAAATAGAATGGAAGAGCAAGTTGTTTTCTCATATTTTGAGGGAGGGCTTGTTCTTTTTTCTATAAGGAAAGAGAAAAAATTGGTATAATTTTCTTGTTGATGCGATAACGAGACGAACTTTAGGTTATTAAAATGTGAGGAGAATTTTATGTTAGGATACGCGCGGATTGCTACAATCGTTATGATTTGTTTCGTTTACGCAAATCATGTTTCACGTGAAACAGCAAATTTACAAATTTTTGTCGGTATTGCACTTTTCATTTATATTGTGAATCATATTTTACTTGTAAAAGCAAAAGAGAGTAGGAAACTCATTTTTTATACCTTGCTCGCAAACGGTATTGTCACAGCATTATTAGGATTTTTATTTCCCGAGACATGTTTGTATTTAATTATATTTGGAATTGATGCGGTAGGATTATTTATTCATGATTGGCGTAAAAGTATGACTTATTTTTTCATCGCTTTTTTCTTTCTTTGTTGGTTTATAAATATAATGCATACGTACCAACATACAGGGAGTTTGGAATTGGAGAGTAATGCAATTAACTTTATGTTTATCATTTTTAGTGCTTTAGCTGGAAACTTAATAAAAAAACTTACAGCTGCTAGGCAAATGGTAGATGAGCAATATGGGGAATTAGCATTATCTCATACAGCTTTAAAAGAAGCACATGAACAGTTAAGGCTATATGCCAAAGAGGTAGAGGAATTGACAGCGGTTCGGGAGCGAAATGATATTGCCCGAGAAATTCATGATACCGTCGGTCATAATATGACAGCTTTGCTTGTGCAGTTGCAACTAGCGGAAGCACTATGGAAGCAAAACTCAGATACGACAGAAACGGTTTTACATACATGTTATGAACTGGCTAGAAAGTCACTTCAAGAAGTAAGAGCTTCTGTTCATGCTTTAAAAGAGGAAAGTAAACTAGGAAACATAGTAGAAAATATGCGTGGAATGTTGAATGAATATTCTAAAATGACGAAAGTACAAGCATCTTTTCGATTGCAAGGAGATCCTGTTACAATTCCATTGTCGCTACACCCTACATTACTTCGTATTATGCAAGAGTCTTTAACAAATGCAAAACGTCATGGGAAAGCGAGTTTATGTGAAGTGAGTTTAACTTGTTCAATGAAACAAGTTAAACTCTGTATTTCGGATAATGGTGTGGGAGTCAACGAGGTAAGTCCAGGTTTTGGTTTACTTAATATGAAAGAACGTGTAGAGGAACATGGTGGAACTATTCAATTTGAGAGTGAGATAGAAAAAGGCTTCCAGTTACAGATTGAATTTCCGCTTCAGGAGAAAACATGGTTAATAGGGGGAACGGTATGATTCGCATTATGATTGTTGATGATCAATCACTCATTCGTGATGGTTTAGCGATGTTATTAAATTTACGTCCAGAACTCGAAGTAGTGGGAACGGCTACGGATGGAGACGAAGTGATACAAAAAGTGAAAGAGCTACATCCTGAAATTATTTTGATGGATATTCGGATGCCTCGTATGAATGGTGTTGAAGGAACACGTTTAGTTAGAGAACAGTTCCCTCATATAAAGGTTCTTATGTTGACGACTTTTAGTGATAGTGAGCTTATTTTTGAAGCATTGGAGCAAGGGGCGAGTGGTTATTTATTGAAGGATATGGAGACAGATGCAATCGCGCAAGCAATTTTAACGGTGCATAGTGGCGGGGTTGTGCTTCCTCAGGATATAACAGCGCAAATTATAGAGGAATTAAAAAAGAAGAAAGTGGCAGTAGAGTGTAACCCACCAGAACAACTAAAACAATTAACTGAGCGAGAAGTAGATGTTTTAAGGGAAATTGGGCTTGGTTTAAATAATAAAGAGATTGCTGAAAAGTTATTCATTACAGAGGGAACTGTAAAGAATCACGTTTCTAATTTGATTAGTAAGCTAGAACTGAGGGATCGAACACAAGCAGCAATATACGCAGTAAGATATGGTGTTACGACATACACATGACTTTTGGCATATATAAGTGTGAAAAAGCAGCGGAATTTGCTGCTTTTTTATTTTGTATTTCTATCTCAAGGGTGATGGAGAGAAGAAGAAATTTTTCTACAATGAAAGTGTAGATGAATGCAAAGGGGCTGAATCAATATGTTAGTCATAGATCATATTACGAAATCATTTGGCAAGAAGGAAATCGTAAAGAATGTTTCTTTTGAAGTGAAAAAAGGTGAAACATTTGGATTGCTTGGACCAAACGGAGCGGGGAAATCAACGACGATATCAATGATTTGCGGGTTAATTCCATACGATAGTGGTGATATAAAAGTTGGTGGGAAATCTGTAAAAGAGTATCCATTAGAAGCGAAAAAGAAAATCGGTATTGTCCCGCAAGACATTGCGCTGTATCCGACACTTTCAGCAAAGGAAAATTTGATTTTTTGGGGAAAGATGTACGGTTTAAATGGAAAAGTTGCAAAAGAGCGTGCAGAGGAAGTGTTAGCTTACGTCGGTTTACAGGATCGGGGAAAAGATAAAATTGAAACATTTTCAGGTGGAATGAAAAGGCGTATTAATATTGGTGCAGCACTGATGCACGAACCAGAGTTATTAATTATGGATGAACCGACAGTCGGGATTGATCCGCAATCGAGAAATCATATTTTAGAGACTGTTAAAAAGTTAAATGAAAAAGGTATGACGGTCATTTATACGAGTCATTACATGGAAGAAGTTGAGTATTTATGTGAGCGAATTGCCATCGTTGATCACGGAAAGGTAATTGCACTAGGAACGAAAAGAGAGTTATGTAATCGTCTAACAGATGGATTTATAGTGAAATTGCAATTAAATCGCTATAGTACGGAACTGCTACAAAAGTTGAAAGCACTACCTGTTGTTGAGCGGATTATTTTTGACGAAGATAATAGCACAATTGACATTGGACTAAATGGTAGCGAGGCAATTGGTACAGTTGTTTCAGAAGTTGTTGAGAACAAAGCTCAAATTTTAAAACTGGAAGTACAAGAACCGAATTTAGAGGCACTCTTTTTACAATTAACAGGACGTTCACTGCGTGATTAAGGAGGTTAGTGCGAGATGAAAAGTTTCATTATTGCATGGAAAGATTTAAAAATCCGTTTAATTGATCGCCGCGGATTTATGATGATGTTAATTATGCCGCTTTTATTAACAGCGATTTTAGGTTCAGCGTTAAGTAATGTATTTGATAGTGGTGGATTACCGAAAACAGTAATTGGCTATTATCAAGGGGGAACGGATGAGTTTGCAGATGTCTTTCAAAAAGATGTACTGCAATCTAAAGAAATAAAAGATGATGTGAAAGTAAATGTAGTTAACTCTCAGGAAGAGCTTGAAGATATGTTAAAGGAAAAGAAAATCGATGTAGGAATTGTCATCCCAAATAAATGGAGCGAACAAATACAAGATGGAAAATTAAAAGAACCAAAGGTGCTTATAGACCCATCAAAAGATATACAAGCGAAAATTGCCGAATCAATGATCCGCTCTTTTTCAGAACGTGTTCAAACAGTCGCAGTATCTACTAAAAGTGTTGTAACAGAATTAGCGAAATCTCAGCATGGTGATGTAGCACAAGTTGCAAAAGAAGTAAGTGGAAGTCTCCAGACGATAGCAACTGCAAGTGTGGATAACATCCAAAAAGGAACGATAGGTAAAAAAACAGTTGCAGCGATGCAATATTATGCAGCAGCGATGTTAGTCATGTTTTTACTATATAACATAACAGTAGGTGCGAAGTCAGTTGTAACAGAGCAACGAACCGAAACGTTGGCGCGGTTGTTCAGTACACCGACGAGCTCATTTTCAATTTTATTCGGGAAGTTTTTAGGTACATTACTATTTGCCTGTATACAATTTGGAATATTTATAGTTGCTACACACTTTATGTTTCATGTGGAATGGGGCGAAGACGTGTCTCAAATAATAGTGTTAGGGGTTTCGTATGCAATTTGTGTTTCTGGTTTATCCATGCTAATTGCAGCCTTTATCCGTGAGGAAAAAACGGCAGATTTAATGGGGGGAATCGGCATTCAAATATTAGCTATATTAGGTGGATCAATGTTACCGATTTACGTATTTCCCGATACGCTTCAAACAGTTGCGAATATTGTTCCAAATAAATGGGCACTTACAAGCTTCTTAAATATTATGTCGGGAACATCTTGGGATGTGCTACTCCCTATTATTTTAAGTTTATGTAGTGCAGGAATTATCTCCGTTATGATTGGAACGTTACGTTTACGTACGAGATAGGAGGGGAAATGATGAAGAAGGTTTGGGCACTTTGTTGGCTAGAATTAAAACAAATCTTAATTAAGCCACAAAGTTATATACTCATGTTTGGAATGCCTATTATTTTCACACTTATTTTCGGTGGGCTTTTAGGTGGAAGTGGGAATGAGAAAGTAAATGTTAGTTTAGTAGATAAAGATGGTTCTGTATTATCTAGCAAGTATTATGAGGAAATAAAGAAAAGTGATTTAATTTCTATAGAGAAGGTAACGTATGCGGAAGGGAAACAGAGGATCGAAAACAAGAAATCATCTGGTATAATCATCATTCCAAAAAATTTTCAAAAGAGTATGCTAGATAGAAAGGTAGAAAATATTCAATTTCAAGCCAGTGCTGATTTCACTGGTGGAGCTTCTGTAGAGCAAGTATTAGCAAGTGCATTAAAAAAGATGGAGATAGAAGTTAGTGCAGCAAGAGATTTTGAGAAGAAAAGTAACACTCCGTGGGAAACGATGTATGAAACAATTTATACAAAAGTAAATCCTGTTTCGATTCAAAAAGAATCGATTTTACATGATGATCAAAAGTTAAATAACGTTACAGGTCGAGCGGCAGGTTTTTCAATTCTATTCGTCATGATTGTCATGTTAAGTGTGACGGGAACTATTTTGAAAGCTAGACAACTTGGGGTTTGGTCTCGTTTATTAGGGACACCAGTTTCAAAAGTTCAAATACTAGCAGGTTATATCCTTTCCTTCTTTTTAATAGGGTGGATTCAATTTGGTGTTTTAATGATATTAACGCATTCATTATTTGATGTGCAGTGGGGAAATTTATTAGGGGTTATTACACTCGTTTCAGTATTGTTATTAACCGTCATTGGTCTAGCTTTATTATTGGCAAGTATAGTAAAAACAACAGAACAGCAGTCAGCACTAGGTAATATCGTTGTAATTTCAACATGTATGATTAGTGGTCTTTATTGGCCGGTTGAAATTGAACCAGCTTGGATGCAAACAGCGGCAAATTTTGTTCCGCAAACGTGGGCGATGCGTGGCTTTACGGAGTTAATTGTAAGGGGAGGTACATTAGCAGATATAGGAGGATATATTGGTATACTCATTTTATTTGCAGGAGTATTTTTCGTAATTGGTTTAACAAGAATACGTTATGACTGAAAAAAGAAAGCAGAGTTCACAGCTTTACGCGCTGAACTCTGCTTTCTTTTTGTGTGGCATCTTCTCTCGTTGAAATTATAATAGCGATCCCGAGCATAATAAAAAAAGCTAAAAAGAGGACGAACTTTGGGAAGAAAGGGAATAGTAATAGTGCCCCGACTATCATAATCGTTAATAATATATAGTGCAGGACATATTGGAATAGGTTGTCCATGTTTTCGCCCCCTTTTTGGTAGTTGATTGTTATTATTCTATGCGTGGCTATTAGGTAATAGAAGGTGTTTTTTGTTTTTTTGAGAGAAAACAATTAGTAAGGATTGACATACCTATTGAAAAGGAATAATCTTGAAATCAATTCATACTATTTTTATAGGTAAAATAAAAATAGTTACAGAAAGGGGCGTTATGTTCCCTCTTAATTAAAAAACAGGAAAGTAAGGGTGAGAATTATGCGAAAGGCTTTGAAAGGGTTACTTGCTACATTCCTTAGTACATCGGTTTTATTAGCAGGATGCGCTCAAGAAGAGAAAAGTACAAATGAAGCAGCAAAGATGCCGAAAGTAAAAGATGAGTTTATTAAGGCGAGTGACAAAGCAAAAAGTCCAGCAAAGGCAAAAGAAAGAAAAGATACTTTTGTAATTGGAATGCCGAGCCCTGGCGGGATATTCCTTCCGCATTTTATGGAAAATGGATGGGATGGTAATATAACGCAAGCTATATTTGCGCCTCTTGTTGGATTGGATAAGGAAGGGAAACCAATTCCCATTTTGGCGAAGAAGTGGGATATTTCGGAGGATCAGCTTACATATACGTTCCACTTGAAAGATGATTTGAAGTTTAGTGATGGTTCGCCGTTAACTGCAGATGATGTAGCATTTACATTAACGTTACTACATGACCCGGTGTATAGCGGAGCAACTGATATAAGCCAAACCGCAATAAAGGGTGGGCAAGCATATAAAGAAGGAAAGGCTACATCTATTGAGGGGATTCAAGTCATCGATCCGAAAACAATTACGATTACAACTGAAAAGGTAAATGCCCAAACATTATCGTTAATTGGTGGAGAAGTTATATCAAAAGCTTATTACGGTAAAGAATATAAGCAAGGGAATTTAGAGTATTTAAAAGAGCTATATGGAAAACCGATGGGAGCAGGAGCTTATAAACTAGATAAATATATTCCAGGTCAAGAAATTCGTTTTGTAGCAAATGAAAATTATTTTGAAGGTAAACCGAAGATTGAGCACTTTATTTATAAAATTACAAAAGGTGATACGAATTTGCAACAGTTTCAAGCGGGAGAAGTAGATTATGATGGATTTACGACAAATGTGGAGACAATCGAGCAATTAAAAGAGTTAGGTTTCGCTAATATTAATGTGTATACAGGAAGTTCTTACGGCTACATTAAAATGAATTATAAGAAACCATACTTTAAAGATAAACGTGTTCGCCAAGCGTTTATTTACGGATTAGAACGCCAAAAGGTAATTGATACGTATTTCCAAGGTTATGCTTCACTCGTCAATGTACCAATTACACCAGTTTCTTGGGCGTATACAGAAGAAGGGATTAATAAATACGAATATAATTTAGAAAAGGCAAAGAAATTACTTGATGAAGCTGGATGGAAAGTTGGTTCAGATGGAATTCGTGAAAAAGATGGTCAAAAATTGAAGGTAAGTTATTTTGCTTCTTCTGCAAGTAAAATCAATGATGTAATGATCCCTGTTATGAAAGAAGATTATAAAAAGCTTGGGGTAGATTTTAACCCAGAATACATGGACTTTAATACGATGATTTCCAAGGTAATTAAAGGAGATTATGATTTAGCGATGGTGTCCACACCGATGATTGATGATCCGAGTGGGACAATTGAGGAATTTGTTTCGACAAGTAAACGAAACTACGATGGGTATCATAATCCGAAAGTGGATGAACTAGCAACAGAGGCGCTACAAACGTTAGATATTGAGAAACGGAAAGAGATTTATAAGAAATTGTATCAAGAATTAAGTGAAGATCCACCAGTGATTTTCTTAAATAATAGTAAAGTGGTATCTGCTCATAACGCGCGAATTCAAGGATTACAAGAAGATAACTATAATGGTATATTGTTAAGTTTACCTAAATTGAATATTGCTCAATAATTTTTGGAGAACTCTCAAAATATTTATATAGAAATAATTGACAAAATATACTGAAAGATATAAGCTAATAACCATAAAGTCTACCGGAAAGGTCGGAATAAGATTGTTACCCCTCAAAAACATCTGTTTTTTTACGTTCAAAACCGACTTTTCCGATTGGCTATAAAATGTTGCTGTGGGAGGCATACATAAGGCAAGCAGTTCATAAAGTGTAATTATTAAAAAAAAGTTAGGGTGGGGACAATGAAGAAAAAGACAAAAAAATGGGCTGGTGTATTTTCAGTATTACTGAGTAGTTCGTTTGTGTTATCTGCTTGCGGGGGACAAGAAGATACGGCTTCTACAGAACCAGTTAAACAGCAAGATTTAAAAAATATAAAAATCGAAAAGATTGCTGCTACAGATAAGACGAAAGTACCTGATAAAGCAAAAAATCGAAAAGACACGTTAGTTGTTGGGATTAGTAAACCGGGTGGTGTCTTTTTACCATACTTCCAGCAAAATGGTTGGGATGGAAATGTAACCTCTGTTATTTTTGCGTCTCTTGTATCGACAGATAAACAAGGAAAGCCAACTCCAGAATTAGCTGAGAAGTGGGATGTTTCTTCTGATCAGTTAACATATACATTCCATTTACGTAAAGATTTAAAATTTAGCGATGGTTCACCATTAACAGCAGATGATGTAGCGTTCACATTGACGCTTTTACATGATAAGGCATATGAAGGTGAAATAGACATTTCTCAATATGCTGTTAAAGGTGGTAAAGAATATAAAGAAGGAAAAGCAACTTCTATTGAAGGAATTCAAGTTGTTGATCCACAGACAATTAAAATTACGACTGAAAAAGTTAATTCGCAGACACTAACTGCTTTAGGTGGACCAGTGTTATCAAAAGCGTATTATGGAAAAGACTATAAACAAAATACAAGTTTAGATTATTTAAAAGAGTTATATGGAAAACCGATAGCTGCAGGTCCATATAAATTTGAAAAGTATATCCCAGGTCAAGAAGTTCGTTTTGTAGCAAACGAAAATTATTATGCAGGTAAGCCGAAAATTCTAAACTTCATTTATAAAATTACTGCTGGTGATACAAAACTACAATTATTCCAAACAGGTGAAGTTGACTACACTGGTCTAGGTACTGGTGATGAAATTCTTGAACAGGCGAAAGGTTTACAATTCGCGAACATTCAAATCGAAACAGCGGCATCATTTAATTATATTTATATGAATAATAATAAACCGTACTTAAAGGATAAAAAGGTTCGCCAAGCACTTATTTATGGATTAGATCGCAAAAAGTATGTTGATACAGCATTAAAAGGATACGGTACAGTAGCTAACGTACCAATCCATCCGACTTCTTGGGCTTATACGGAAGAAGGGGTTAATAAATATGAATACGATAAAGAAAAAGCGAAAAAATTATTAGATGAAGCGGGATGGAAAGCTGGTTCGGATGGAATTCGTGAAAAAGATGGTCAAAAATTAAAGCTTTCTTATTTCGGCCCAAGTTCGGCTAAAGATAGTGATCTACTAATTCCAATTGCCAAAGAGAATTATAAAGAGATAGGTGTAGAATTTAATCCTGAATTTATGGACTTTAATACTATGCTTTCGAAGGTAAACAAAGGTGACTATGATTTAGCTTCTGTTTCGACACCGATTACAAGTGACCCAAGTGAAACAGCTGGTGAATATTTATCTGGTGTCAATGAGAAGAGTCTTGGTTATAAAAATGCGAAAGTAGATGAGTTAATTAAAAAGGGTATTGAGACAGTTGATATTGAAAAACGTAAACCAATTTATAAAGAACTGTATAAAGAATTAAGTGATGACCCACCAGTAATTCTATTAAACTACCGTAGGACAATTACAGGATACAACGGGAATATAAAAGGAATTGACCCTGAAAAGTACAATAGTATTAGTGCAAACTTGCCAGTATTATCTATCGAAAAATAACGATAAGAATGTATAAATAGAAGACATTTTTTCATTCGGCAAGTAGTATGTCGTTTTGAAAAAATGTTCTTCTATTTTAAGCATAAGATTGGAGAGAAAAAGGGTGAAAACATATATCATTCGTAGGCTGTTACAAATGATTCCTACACTGTTGGGTGCATCAATTATTATCTTCTTCCTGTTCGCACTTCTTCCAGGAGATTATATTGATTCAAACCCGAAGATTACACCGGAAAGAGCAGCTGAACTTAGGGAATTGTATGGATTGAATAAACCAATTGTTGAGCGATATTTTCACTGGCTAGGTAATGCATTGCAGGGGGACTTTGGTTTTTCTCTTCAATATCAAGAACCTGTAACGTCATTATTAAATAAATTTATATGGAATTCGTTTATTGTTGCGGTTATTGCATTGTTCTTTATTTGGCTAATTGCACTTATTATCGGCGTGTTTTCAGCGACAAAGCAGCATTCCTTATTCGATAAGCTTGTAACAATTGGTGTCTTTGCAGCGATGTCATTCCCTTCATTCTTTATCGGTTTGTTTTTAATTAAAGTGTTCGCGGTTGACTTTAAGTTATTACCGATAGGCGGGATGATTGATGTTGGGAGTAATTCGACGGGGCTTGCTTACGTAATAGAAGTTGCAAAGCATATGGTTTTACCAGTATTTATTTTGACACTTCTTGGAGTAGGCTCATTAACTCGTTATTTTAGAACGAGTATGTTAGAGGTTGTACGGCAAGATTACATTCGAACGGCTAGAGCAAAAGGTTTAAAGGAGAAGACAGTTATTTATAAACATGCATTAAAAAATGCAATTTTGCCGGCTATTACATTGCTTGCATTTGAGTTACCAGGATTGTTTTCAGGGGCAATTATTATTGAACAAATTTTTAACTGGCCAGGTATCGGTAATATTCAATTAGAAGCACTTAATTTCCGTGATTATACAGTATTAATGGCATTTACGATGTTTCTTTCTTGTTTAACAATTGTTTCAAACTTTTTAGCGGATGTTGTATATGCAGTTGTTGATCCACGTATTCGGTTGAAGTAAGGGGGGGAAAGAGATGGGAACTGTTACCGCAATTACAGAGAAAAAAGTAAAAAAGAAAAGACGAAATGAATCATCGCCGTGGAGGCAAGCTTTTAAAAGGATAAAGAAAAATAAAATGGCACTTATAGGGTTTTATGCATTAGTTTTTATGTTTTTATTTTGTTTTATCGGTCCATTCTTTTCACCGTATGCATCAGGGAAAATACAAGTTGCGCTAATTAACAAGCCACCTAGTTTTTCTCATTGGCTTGGTACGGATCAATTAGGAAGAGATATTTTAACGAGGCTGATGCAAGCGGGGCGGATTTCATTAACAATTGGCTTAGCTTCAATGGTGTTATCAGTTATATTAGGTGCTTTATTAGGAGCTATTGCAGGTTTTTACCGTGGTATCGTCGACAATATTATAATGCGTCTTGCCGATATTTTAATGTCGATGCCGGGATTACCGTTACTTATTATAATGGGTGCTATTTTATCAGAATGGAAAGTACCATCTGATTATCGTCTTTACGTCATTATGATTATTTTAAGTTTAGTAGGTTGGCCAGGACTTGCCCGTCTCGTACGGGGGCAAATTTTATCGCTTCGAGAACAATCGTTTATGCAAGCTGCTGATGTACTAGGGATAAAAGATTATCGGAAAATTGTATATCATTTAATCCCAAATGTTTTGCCAATATTAATTGTTGTATCAACATTAGGTGTTGCGGGTTCTATTTTAGGAGAGTCTGCACTAAGCTATCTAGGCCTTGGTGTCGTTCCACCTACACCATCGTGGGGAAATATGATTAGCTCAGCAAACTCATTAATCGATTTCCAAAAGCGTCCGTGGTTATGGATTCCACCCGGTTTTACAATCTTTATAACAGTTGTATCAATTAATTTACTTGGCGATGCACTTCGTGATGCATTAGATCCAAAGATGAAGCGGTAGGTGAGGAAGCATGAGTAAAGCAGTAGTAGAGCTAAAGGATTTACAAACACACTTTCAGACGGAAGAAGGTACAGTAAAGGCTGTCAATCATGTTAGCTTTTCAGTTCGAGAAGGTGAAACAGTTTGTGTAGTAGGCGAATCGGGCTGCGGGAAGAGTGTAACTGCGCTATCTATTATGGGACTTATTGCTGAATCAGGCAGTGTAGTAGGTGGAGATATTTTATATGAAGGAAGAAGTCTTTTAGGTATGAAAGAGAAAGAGCTTCGTAGTTTACGAGGCAATGACATTGCGATGATTTTCCAAGAACCGATGACATCGCTAAATCCGGTCTTCACTGTAGGAGAACAAATTGTAGAAACGTTAAGAGAGCATGAGCTACTTAGCAAGAACGAAGCATATAAGAAAGCGATCGAATTAATTCGTAAAGTCGGTATAGCTCGTGCTGATGAAATTGTCCATTCTTATCCGCATGAGCTGAGCGGTGGAATGTTACAACGTATTATGATTGCTGTTGCACTTAGCTGTAATCCAAAGTTATTAATTGCAGATGAACCGACAACTGCTCTTGATGTTACGATTCAAGCTCAAATATTAGATTTACTAAGACAAGTAAAAGAGGAATTTAAAACATCGATTTTATTAATTACACATGATCTAGGTGTTGTAGCGGAAATGGCCGATTATGTTGTCGTTATGTATGGTGGAAAAGTTATTGAAGAGGCACCGGTACTAGAGATCTTTCAAAATCCGAAACATCCATATACGCAAGGGCTGCTAAAATCAAAACCAGTAATGGGGCAACGAACAGATAAACTTTATTCTATTCCAGGGCAAGTTCCTAATTTGGTTGGCTTAGATGAGTTTTGCTACTTTAGTGGCCGCTGTGAACATTGCATGGAAATATGCAAAAATGAAGCGCCAAATCTTAATGTGCATGACGAGGATCATAAAGTAGCTTGTTGGTTATATGAGGAGCGTGCTGGGCAATGAGTGAACCATTATTAGAAGTGAAGAACTTAAAAACGTATTTTCCGATTAAGGGCGGCGTATTTAGTAGAACGATTGGACATGTGAAAGCGGTAGATGGGGTAAGCTTTACAATTGATAAAGGAGAAGTGTTTGGCCTAGTAGGAGAGTCTGGAAGTGGGAAGACGACGATAGGTAAAACAATTCTCCGTCTCGTTCAAAAAACAGAAGGTGAAGTGAAGTTTAAAGGTCAAGATGTTCATGCTTTATCAAAAGAGGAGCTGAGAAAGCACCGTCCTAATATGCAGCTCGTGTTCCAAGATCCATTTAGCTCATTAAATCCAAGAATGAGAATTGGAGAAGCACTTGGTGAGCCAATGTTGGCTCATGGGCTAGCGACGAAGGAAAATGTTCGTGAAAAGGTGATAGAAGTATTGGAGTTATGTGGTTTAGCTCCATATCATATTGACCGATATCCTCATGAGTTTTCTGGTGGACAACGTCAGCGTATCGTTATCGCAAGGGCTATGGTATTAGATCCGGAATTTATTGTAGCTGATGAGCCTGTTGCGGCATTAGATGTATCTATTCAAGCGCAAATCATTAATTTGTTTAGTGAATTACAGGAGAAAAAGGGATTATCCTATTTATTCATTTCACATGATTTAAGTGTAGTGGAGCATTTATGTACAAAAATTGGGATTATGTATTTAGGAACTATTGTGGAAACAGCAACACGTGATGAGTTATTTGCGAATCCACTTCATCCGTATACAAAAGCTTTGTTATCGGCTGTACCAATACCAGATCCAACAGTGAAGCGAGAGCGAATTATACTAGAGGGTGATATTCCAAGTCCAGCGAATCCACCTTCAGGTTGTCGTTTTCATACACGTTGTCCGTTTGCGACAGATGTTTGTAAAAAAACAGTACCAGAATTTCGTAATGTTGGTGAAGAGCACTTTGTTGCTTGTCATCATGTATAAAAAAAGGACTCTTTCAAATTGAAAGAGTCCTTTTTTTATTTACTAGATGAAGTTTGTTTCAATACAAATTGCTCGATTGCATGAGCAACACCATGTTCATTGTTTGTTAATGTTACAACATCACATAGTTTTTTTACATCTTCTTCAGCGTTTCCCATTGCAACAGATAAACCAGCAACTTGTAACATTGGCACGTCATTAAAGTTATCGCCGATTGCAACAGTATCTTCAATTGATATATTGAAATAAGCTGCCATTTCTTGCAAACCATTGCCTTTATGGCCATGCTTATCCATAATTTCTACATTAGTAGGAGCGGATGCCGTAACTGAAATGTCCGTATCTCCTTGTAAAGTTTGTAATAGCTGTGAACGATGAGCAGCATTAAATGTTAAAATGAAGAATTTAGATATTTCTAATTCTGGATTATTTACGACATCTTCGATTTTTTGGAAATCAGTAATTAAGTTAGATTTCTTTTGTTTTTCTGTAATTCTTTCAAGTTCCTCAAGTGTAACATCTAGTGCATGCTTATTTTCTTCGAATGCCTGCATGACTTGACCTTGCCATGTATAAGGAGAATAAACCCCTTTATTTGTGTACAACTTATATGGGAAACCTTCAGATTCTAGTAATTTTGCAAGCTTGTATACTTTATCATTTTGTAAACAACGCGAGTTAATTACTTTTCCGTCCACATAAACAATTGCCCCATTGCTTGCTCCAACTGGAAGAGATAGTTTATATTCTTCCAATAATTTCAAAGCATCCTCTTTCGCGCGGCCAGAACAAATCATTACAATATGACCAGCTTCTTTTGCGGTTTGGATAGCTTGTAAGTTCTCTTTGGAGATTTCAAGATTAGATGATAGTAGTGTACCATCCATATCTAGTGCGATTAATTTCAAAATGACCACCTCTTTGTTTCCATTATACATAGTTATATAGAGGAAACATATAAACTTATCTTGGAAAGATAGTATTCTATCCCGCATTAATTGCCAGTAAAAGCTCGATTGGTGAGGGGGAATAATCAGTAGGGAATGGAACCCTCGCTGATTAAAGTTTCACTTTGTTTTGTAACGAAATAGAGATGAATAATATTATATTTCGCTTTATGACCGTAATGTTACACAAGTGTTACAAATGTGAGTGTAGTAGAAAACGCATTAAAACAAGGTTTTTGAGTATTTATTTAAAAAAACGTAAAAAAAGTGTAATAAAATTTACGTAATTATATTGCAACGTAATAATAGTTATGTTACATTAATGTTACAAACGTTACGTGATTAATTTTAATGTAACGTTAACATGAAAACTATGAACTAATCATTTCTTAGTAATTACATATAGATAACTTATAAAAAAGGAGAATGAATGATATGAACAACGAGCAAGTATTAAACATAACAAAAGGCGACTTCTTAGGATCAGCAAGCGGAGCAGTAGTATTAACAGCATTAATCGTATTTCTATCAAGCGTATTAGTATAATAGAAGTTTTATAACAAAAATAAGAGAAGGGAGAATGAAAATTATGAACAACGAGCAAGTATTAAACGTAACAAAAGGCGACTTCTTAGGATCAGCAAGTGGAGCGGTAGTATTAACAGCATTAATCGTATTTCTATCAAGCGTATTAGTATAATAGAAGTTTTATAACAAAAATAAGAGAAGGGAGAATGAAAATTATGAACAACGAGCAAGTATTAAACGTAACAAAAGGCGACTTCTTAGGATCAGCAAGTGGAGCGGTAGTATTAACAGCATTAATCGTATTTCTATCAAGCGTATTAGTATAATAGAAGTTTTATAACAAAAATAAGAGAAGGGAGAATGAAAATTATGAACAACGAGCAAGTATTAAACGTAACAAAAGGCGACTTCTTAGGATCAGCAAGTGGAGCGGTAGTATTAACAGCATTAATCGTATTTCTATCAAGCGTATTAGTATAATAGAATTTTTGTAACAAAAGAAAAAGAAGGGAGAATGAAAAAAATGAAAGAGCAAGTATTACAAGTAACAAAAGGTGATTTCGTAGGGTCAGCAAGTGGAGCAGTAGTATTAACAGCGTTAATCGTATTTCTATCAAGCGTATTAGTATAATAGAATTTTTGTAACAAAAGAAAAAAGAAGGGAGAATGAAAAAATGAAAGAGCAAGTATTACAAGTAACAAAAGGTGATTTCGTAGGATCAGCAAGTGGAGCAGTGGTATTAACGGCATTAATCGTATTTCTATCAAGTGTATTAGTATAATAGAAGTTTTAAATCGTACAAAATGAAAGGAGAATGAGGAATATGAACAGTGAACAAGTGTTACAAGTAACAAAAACAGATTTATTAGGATCATTAGGCGGAGCAGTAATATTAACATCATTTATTCTATTCCTTGCAAATATATTAGTATGAGAAATATAAATACAATCATTCAAAAAAAATAAAGACTCTAACGTATTAGTAAGTAGTTAATATGTTTGGGTCTTTTTTATTTTCCTCTCATATATATCCTCAAGTATTAATATTCCCCATTACTTTAAAGAGAAAAAAGTCGAATTTTATATGTAAGAAAAAAAGAGGAATTTGACAGAAAAGATAGAAAATTTTAAAGGTCAGAATTTGTTAGCTTGCTAACTAATTTCTATTAATTGATGTTGGAAGCGTTTTCGGTTGGTTTTAAGTATGGACCATTTAATCTATTTACAGGGGGATGAAGATATTATGAAACAAAAATCTATGGATACGCTAGCTGCACAAATGGAGGACTTTTTTCCGGTACGTGATGTAGATCATTTGGAGTTTTACGTAGGGAATGCAAAGCAATCGAGTTATTACCTTGCGAGAGCGTTCGGATTCAAAATCGTGGCTTACTCTGGATTAGAAACAGGAAACCGTGAAAAGGTATCTTATGTGCTTGTGCAAAAAAATATGCGTTTTGTTGTGTCCGGAGCCCTAGGTAGCGATAATCGTATCGCAGAGTTTGTAAAGACTCATGGTGACGGCGTGAAAGATGTAGCTTTACTTGTTGATGATGTTGATAAAGCATATTCGGAAGCGGTGAAACGTGGTGCCGTCGCAATTGCTCCACCTGAGGAGTTAACAGATGAGGACGGTACATTGAAAAAAGCGGTTATTGGTACGTATGGTGATACAATTCACACGCTTGTAGAGCGTAAAAATTATAAAGGAACATTTATGCCAGGATTCCAAAAGGTTGAGTTTAATATTCCATTTGAAGAATCCGGTTTAATTGCTGTAGACCATGTTGTTGGTAACGTTGAGAAGATGGAAGAATGGGTTAGTTATTATGAGAACGTCATGGGATTTAAACAAATGATTCACTTTGATGATGACGATATTAGCACAGAGTATTCGGCACTAATGTCAAAAGTGATGACGAATGGAAGCCGTATTAAGTTTCCAATTAATGAACCAGCAGACGGAAAAAGAAAGTCACAAATTCAAGAATATCTAGAGTTCTATAACGGAGCGGGTGTACAGCATCTCGCTTTATTAACAAGTGACATTGTAAAAACAATTGAAGTGCTTCGTGCAAATGGCGTGGAGTTTTTAGATACGCCAGATACGTATTACGATGAGTTAACTGCACGAGTGGGGAAAATTGATGAAGAAATTGATAAGTTAAAAGAATTGAAGATTCTAGTAGACCGTGACGAAGAAGGTTATTTATTACAAATCTTTACGAAACCAATTGTAGATCGTCCAACTCTATTTATTGAAATTATCCAACGTAAAGGTTCTCGTGGATTTGGCGAAGGGAACTTTAAAGCGTTATTCGAATCAATTGAAAGAGAACAAGAGCGTCGCGGAAATTTATAAAATTTGTATCCACCAGCAAGAGTTCCTTTGTTGGTGGAAATTTCATTTTCATAGGGAGGAATCATGATGAAATTTGTTACATTTCGTCTCCCATCGAAAGAAATGCGAGCTGGATGGCTTGAAGGTGACAAAGTAATCGATATGAATCTTGCGAGTGATGGACAATTACCTTCTTCTATGTTTGCCTTTTTAGAGAAAGCAGATGAGTATGTAGAAGTATTGCGTAATATTAAGAATCCTGAAAAGGGTATATATTCCTTAGAGGAAGTTCAATTAGCAGCGGCAATTCCTAATCCGAGTAGCATTCGAGATTTTTATGCATTTGAACAGCATGTAAAAACAGCCCGCGGGAGAAGAGGGCTAGATGTTGTACCTGAATGGTATGATATCCCGGTTTTTTATTTTACTAACCATCGTGCTGTTATTGGTCCGGATGATTTTGTAATTGGCCCGAAGAAGTCTAAAAAGCTTGATTATGAATTAGAGATTGCTTGTGTAATCGGAAAAGAAGGACGAAATATTTCTCGTGAGCAAGCAGAGGAATATATTTTTGGTTATTGTATTATGAACGACTGGAGTGCAAGGGACTTACAAGCAACAGAAATGAAGGTAGGGCTTGGACCAGCAAAAGGAAAAGACTTTGCAACTTCATTAGGAGCGTATCTCGTTACGAAAGAGGAATTAGACATGTATCGTAATGGTAATCGATATGATTTAGAGATGACTGCTCACGTGAATGGAAAACTATTATCAAAGGGAAACCTTCAAGATATTTACTATACGTTTGCTGAAATGATTGAACGTGCTTCACAAGACGTGACCTTATATCCGGGAGATGTGATTGGTTCTGGAACAGTAGGAACAGGATGTATTTTAGAACTTGGTACAGAAGAGTGGCTACAAGATGGAGATGTTGTAGAGCTGTCGATTACTGGTTTAGGTACATTACGTAATACGGTAAAAAAAGACATGAAAGCAGGTGATGGGCATGTTTTATCGTCACATGGGGGAGCTACCTCATAAACGACATGTACAATTTCGTAAAAAGGATGGAGCGCTTTATCGAGAACAGGTAATGGGAACGAAAGGTTTTTCTGGTACGCAGTCTATTTTGTACCATCATTATATGCCAACGGAAGTAGGTCATGCGGCATTATCTCATTCTTGTCAGTTGCAGTATGAAGAAGATGTAGCTCTTGCACATCGTCATTTTCGCACGAAAGAAAATAAAAAAACTGGCGATGCAGTAAGCGGAAGAACCTTTATGCTTGGGAATGAGGATTTATTAATTGGAGTAGTGACTCCAACAGAAAAAATGGACTATTTCTACCGTAATGGTGATGGCGATGAAATGTTATTTGTTCATTATGGAACAGGAAAAATTGAAACAATGTTCGGAACGATTCACTATAGAAAAGGTGATTATGTAACGATCCCAATTGGAACGATTTATCGTGTTATTCCAGATGAAGGAGAGACTAAGTTTCTTGTTGTAGAGGCGAATAGCCAAATTACAACACCAAGTCGCTATCGCAATGAGTATGGGCAATTGTTAGAGCATAGTCCGTTTTGTGAAAGAGATATTCGTGGTCCGGAGAAATTGGAGACATATGATGAAAAAGGTGAGTTTGTCGTAATGACAAAGTCGAGGGGTTATATGCATAAGCATGTTTTAGGGCACCATCCGTTAGATGTTGTTGGCTGGGATGGCTATTTATATCCATGGGTATTTAATGTTGAGGATTTTGAACCGATTACAGGTCGTATTCATCAGCCACCACCAGTACATCAAACATTCGAAGGTCATAATTTTGTTATTTGCTCTTTCGTACCACGCTTATATGATTATCATCCAGAATCAATTCCGGCACCATATTATCACAGTAATGTGAATAGTGATGAGGTACTTTACTATGTAGAAGGTAACTTTATGAGCCGAAAAGGGGTGGAAGAAGGTTCTATTACGCTTCATCCGAGCGGGATTCCACATGGGCCGCATCCTGGAAAAACAGAAGCGAGTATAGGGAAGAAAGAAACACTTGAATTGGCTGTTATGATAGATACATTCCGTCCGCTGCGTATTGTAAAACAAGCACATGAGACGGAAGATGAAAAGTATATGTATAGCTGGATTGAAGAGGGTTCATATACTGTGAAATAAGTAAAAAGAGGCATGCTCAATAAAGGAGCATGCCTCTTTTGTGGAATCGACATGTATAATAATACCAAAAACAGTTGTGAAAAGATATATAGATATGATTGTGTGAATCTTTTTATAGAAAGAAGGATAAGGGGATAGCGCGTATCTCGATAGTTTTCTGTTTATTCCGACAAAAGAATTGACTAAAAAACATGCCGTGGTAAAATGGAAAAGTAAATTAAATTTTCAGAAAACTAAAATCATGGAGGAGCACAGTATGAAGCAAATTTTTCAAAAGAAGCCGATTTCAACGTTACTGCAAGAAAGTAAACAAAAGACATTATCGAGAACGTTAGGGGCACTTGATTTAACAATGCTTGGAATCGGAGCAATTGTTGGAACTGGTATTTTTGTTCTTACTGGCGTTGTAGCAGCGAAACATTCTGGACCAGCTATTATATTATCATTTGCTATAGCTGCATTAGCTTGTGCCTTTGCTGCATTTTGTTACGCTGAATTTGCTTCTTCAGTTCCTGTCTCAGGGAGTGTGTACACGTACACGTATGCGACGATGGGAGAAGTATTTGCATTCTTAATTGGATGGGATTTAATGCTCGAGTATTTATTAGCTACATCTGCTGTAGCCAATGGATGGTCAGCGTATTTTCAATCGTTATTAAAGGGATTTGGGATTCATATTCCGACCGTTCTCTCCTCGGCTCCTGGTACAGGAAAGGGTGGAATAATTGATTTACCTGCAGTTCTAATTATTTTAGTTATGACGGCTCTTTTATCTAGAGGTGTTCGGGAAAGTGCACGTGTAAATAATATAATGGTATTTATTAAACTAGCAGTTGTTCTCATTTTTATCTTCGCTGGATTTAATTATGTAAAACCTGAAAATTGGACACCTTTTATGCCATTTGGGTTAGATGGTGTAATGGCTGGAGCAGCTACAGTTTTCTTTGCATTCATTGGATTCGATGCTGTATCAACAGCCGCAGAAGAAGTGAAGCGCCCGCAACGCGATTTGCCGATTGGAATTATTGCATCGTTACTAGTTTGTACGGTTCTTTACATTGTTGTTTCACTTATTTTGACAGGGATTGTTCCATATGGTCAGTTGAATATATCAGATCCAGTTGCTTTCGCACTTCAATTTATTGGACAAGATAGTTTGGCGGGAGTGATATCAGTAGGAGCAATTACAGGAATTACAACTGTAATGCTAGTTATGATGTATGGGCAAGTTCGTGTTTCATATGCAATGAGCAGAGATGGATTGTTGCCGAAGCGTCTTGCTAAAGTTCATCCGAAATTTAAAACACCATTTTTAAATACATGGACAACAGGTATTATTGCAGCACTTATTTCAGGATTAATAGATTTAAATGTTTTAGCACACCTTGTAAATATGGGGACTTTGTCAGCCTTTGCACTTGTAGCCGTTGCTGTCATTGTGATGAGAAGAACTCATCCTGATTTACCAAGGGCGTTTAAGGCGCCTCTTGTACCATTTTTACCAGCATTAACAGTTATCTTTTGCTTATATTTGATGCTTCAATTATCAGCAACAGCCTGGATCAGTTTTGGTGTTTGGATGGTTATCGGTGTAGTAGTTTATTTCGCCTATAGTAGAAAGCGTAGTGTTTTAAATAATAGTAAAAAAGAAGAAGATGTAGCAAATTTATAAGTGGAAAATCCATTCTAATTCTGTTAGGATGGATTTTTATTTTGAAAATTTACATTTTTCTGAATGTATTATAAGATAATTGTTGGCGAACTAAAGGGGTGAAAATGTGAAAAATACATGGCGTGAGCTAAGAGAGATGGATCGTAACGTATGGATTCGATTTATCGGTGAGACTTTGAACGGAATTGCGATGATGATGTTAATGCCTTTTTTTGCACTATATTTAAAAGATAAGGTAGATTCTTTATTACAAGTTGGGATTATTATGGCGCTTTCTCCAATTGCTGCAAGCTTTGGCTCGCTTATAGGCGGAAGAATAGCTGATATATATGGAAGAACGCCAATTATGATATTTTCAATGGCGAGTAATGCGTTATTAATGCTCGGTTTTTTATTTATCAAAGGATTTATTCCATACGCTATTTTATCTATTTTTTTAGGGTTAAGTAATTCTTTATTTCATCCAGCAGCATTAGCGATGGTTGCGGATGTGACGGCGCCAGAAAAAAGAACAGAAGCATATGGTTTATTGCGAATGGGACACAATATTGGTGCTGCAATTGGACCGATAATGGGAGCATCAGTAGTTGTTTTATCAAAGAACCTCGTGTTTATTATTGCTTCATCCGCTATGTTGTTTTACGCGCTACTAGTGTTAGTACTTATTAAAGAAACAATGCCAAAAATTACGGATATGACGGAAAAAAATAAAGAGAAGGAATCCGGAGCAGTTTGGAAAATTTTAATGAGAGATAAGGCGTTAATGATTTATTTGTTAGCGGGGATCATTATTTCTATGGGGTTTTCTCAAACAGAAGGCATGTTACCGCTTCACTTTGATAACGAAATGAAGGATATTTTTGGAGTCAACAATCCATACCCATATTTAATGGCATTAAATGGTCTATTAGTTGTTTTATTTCAATTTCAAATTTCAAAATGGGCGACAGATAAACCTGTCGGAAAGACGATGTTATACGGTGCGTGTTTGTTCGGAATTGGTTTGTTTTTTATAGGATGGTTACCGAAGTGGTTTGGAGAATATGATACAAATGCTACAATTATTTTAATGACGTTAATGTTTGTTTATGCCATATATACGTTAGGCGAGATGATTATGTCGCCTGTACAGATGACGTTTGTAGCGAATTTGGCCCCTGAGCATTTGAGAGGAACCTATATGGGGGCGGCGAGTTTGCAGTGGATTACAGGAAGTGCATTCGGTCCACTTCTTGGTGGTTTTCTATTGGATCGTTTGCTTGGTCACTACTTATTTACAATTTTAAGTGTAGGGTGTGTAGTTGCAGGCTTTGTATATGTTTCTTTAGATCGTCTTGTTGAGCAGAGGCAAAAAGATACGCCTACAAAACAGTCTTCTTAATAAAATGAAACTTTAATCAATGTTTTTTCACCCTCCACAAATGGTAGGGTAATATAGATGACATACACACAAAGTGGATTTCTACATATTTTAGGTACATAACTAGATTAGATAGCAATTTTGCTTTAAAGTTTAATTTTGTTTAGGTGTGTAGAAATTAAAGAGAAAAAGTGTAGAAAACCAATAAGTGGTGTCTTTTAATTATTTGTGGAAGTTACATTTTATTTCAAATAGGAACTACCTATTTTTATAAAAAGTGCTAAAATAGAAAAATGAAAACAATTGGTTAGGGTGATTTCAGTGACAAAAATTAAATTAGGTTTATTATACGGTGGAAAATCAGCTGAGCATCAAGTTTCGTTACAAACGGCTCTTGCTGCTATTAAAGCATTAAATCAAGATAAATTCGAGATTCATCCAATTTATATTACAGAGCAAGGCCAATGGATGCGCGGTGAGCGTATTGAAGGCGAAGTAACAAATGTTGAGGCATTACAAATAAGTGGGGAAGAAAATACAATCTCTCCGGTATCATTAAGTACAGAAATTATCCCAACTGCAAATTCTAAACAAGAAGATGCAATTGATGTTATTTTCCCATTATTACATGGACCGAATGGTGAAGATGGAACAGTACAAGGATTATTAGAATTACTAAACATTCCATATGTAGGTAACGGTGTATTAGCATCATCTGCTGGTATGGATAAAGTTGTTATGAAAAATATCTTTGCAGAAGCTGGATTGAAACAAGCGGAATATGCATCTTTCATTCGTAGCGCATGGGAAAAAGATCGTGAAACAGCGTATGAAAAAGTAGAAGAAGTATTAGGATATCCTTGCTTCGTAAAACCAGCAAACCTTGGTTCAAGTGTTGGTATTAATAAGTGTAATGATCGTGAAGAGCTTGAGAATGCATTCGAAGAGGCATTCCAATTTGACCGTAAAATTATTGTAGAAGAAAATATTGTAGGTCGTGAAGTAGAAGTTGGTGTATTAGGTAATGATGAACCGAAATGTTCAGTTGTAGGTGAAATTGTACCGAAAAAAGATTTTTATGATTACAAATCGAAATACATCGATGGTGATACAGCGTTAATTATTCCAGCTGAAATGACAGAAGAAGAGTCTAATGTAATTAAGCGAGATGCAATTATTGCATTCCAATCATTAGATGGTTCGGGCTTAACACGAGCTGATTTCTTCTTAACGAAAGATGGAGAGGTATATATTAACGAAGTAAACACAATGCCAGGATTCACGCCATTTAGTATGTTCCCTCTATTGTGGCAACATACAGGGTTACCGTATCCGGAATTAATTGAAGAGCTAATTCGCTTAGCGATTGAGCGTCACGAAGAAAAACAAAAAATTAAATATACAATCTAACAAAAAAGGAGGAAGCACTATTCAGAGGAATAGTGCTTCCTCTATGTAAGGAGTGTTTTCATGATAAACCGAACGTTAAAACAAGTAGAGCAGATGATAAATGGCACTGGATTAGCAGAGCAGTATGAGGGAATTACTATACAAGGAGTGTCTATTGATACGAGGAAAATTGAAAAAGGAAATTTATATGTTCCGATTCAAGGTGAACGTTTCGATGGACATGCTTTTGTAGATAAAGCTGTTGAAAACGGGGCGATTGCTACATTATGGATGAAAGATGTAGAAAATCCACCTGAAAACCTTCCAGTTATTTTTGTAGAAGATACACTAGCAGCATTGCAAATGTTAGCGAAAAATTATCGTGATCAATTGGATGTAAAAGTTGTTGGTGTAACGGGTAGTAATGGTAAAACATCTACGAAAGATATTGTAACAAGTATTCTTGCGACTAAATTTAAAGTTCAAAAAACAGAAGGTAATTTCAACAACCATATCGGTTTACCCCTTACTATTTTAAATTTAGAGGAAAATACAGAAGTAGTTGTATTAGAAATGGGCATGTCAAGCCGAGGGGAAATTGAATTTCTATCTAAGTTAGCTCGTCCTAATGCAGCTATTATCACGAATATTGGCGAGGCACATTTAATGGATTTAGGCTCTCGTGAGGCGATTGCTGAAGCAAAGTTAGAAATTGTTACAGGTTTACAAAAGGGTGGCGTGTTCGTATATAATGGAGATGAGCCGCTATTAACGAATCGTGTTCCAGAAATGAATTTAGCAGCTGAAACAGTTACATTTGGTGATGCGAGAGCAAATGATTATTATCCAACTACTGTAACATTACAGGCTACTGGGACACACTTTAAGATGAACAGGGATGAAACTTTGTCATTCTATCTGCCAGTACTAGGAAAGCATAATGTATATAATACGCTTGCTTCAATGGCAATTGCAAAACATTTTGGTGTAACGTGGGAAGAAATGAAAAAGGGTTTAGTAACACTTCAAATGACAGGTATGCGTATGGAAATTGTAAAAACAGATAGTGGTTTAACAATTATCAATGATGCTTATAATGCTAGTCCAACAGCTATGGAAGCTGCGTTCCACCTAATGAATGGTTTAGATGGATTTGCTAAAAAAATTGTTGTACTAGGTGATATGTTAGAACTTGGAAATCAAGAAGTGCAATTTCATTATGAAGTAGGTAAATTAATTGATCCAGCAAAAATCTCATATGTATTCACATATGGTAGATTAGGGGCTCAAATTGCTGAAGGTGCAAAAATTAATTTCCCTAAAGACCGTGTAAAAGCGTATGATAGTAAAGAAGAGTTAATAAAAGAGTTGCAAGCAGTAGTCGGCATGAAAGATGTTGTATTAGTAAAAGCATCTCGCGGCATGAAATTAGAAGAAGTAATTACGATGTTGAAATAATTGGTGTATATAAATAGGGATGATAGCCACGAAAATAGTGGAAACTTATAATAAGCGCTTACAGTAAATGATAAAAAAATAAAAGTAAAGAAAAAAGCTCTGAATATGAAATAAGGTAACAGTTGGGGTTTGCTTTTTACACCTACAAAACTTATAATTGATAAAGTGTAATAACGTTTAGAAGTATTTTCGTGAAGAATATACGCCCGGTTATATACGTAAGTATTCAGGAAAAGGGCTTTTCCGCAAGTTCGGAAAACGCCTTTTTTTAAATGATAAGTATAGGATAGAAAAGGAGAAGTAACATTGACAACATTTCGAGAATTAGGATTAAGTGAGTCTTTACTACAATCTGTTGAAAGTATGGGCTTTGAAGAGGCTACGCCGATTCAAGCTGAAACAATTCCACATGCATTGCAAGGTAAGGATATTATTGGGCAAGCGCAAACAGGTACAGGGAAAACAGCAGCATTCGGATTACCACTATTAGATAAAGTGGATACAAATAAAGAAGCAGTTCAAGGTATTGTTATCGCGCCAACGCGTGAATTAGCAATTCAAGTTGGAGAAGAGCTATATAAAATTGGTAAACATAAACGTGTTCGTATTCTACCAATTTATGGTGGTCAAGATATTAACCGCCAAATTCGTGCTCTAAAAAAACACCCACACATTATTGTTGGTACGCCGGGTCGTATTTTAGATCATATTAACCGTAAAACACTTCGCTTACAAAACGTAGAGACTGTTGTTCTTGACGAAGCGGATGAAATGTTAAACATGGGCTTCATTGAAGATATTGAAGCGATTTTAACAGATGTGCCAGAAACACATCAAACATTATTATTCTCAGCGACAATGCCAGATCCAATCCGTCGTATTGCTGAGCGTTTCATGACTGAGCCTCAACACATTAAAGTAAAAGCAAAAGAAGTAACAATGCCAAACATTCAGCAGTTCTATTTAGAAGTGCAAGAAAAGAAAAAGTTTGACGTTTTAACACGCTTACTAGATATTCAATCTCCAGAGCTTGCAATCATATTCGGTCGTACAAAGCGTCGTGTTGATGAATTATCAGAAGCATTAAACTTACGTGGTTATGCAGCAGAAGGTATTCACGGTGACTTAACACAAGCGAAGCGTATGTCTGTATTACGTAAATTTAAAGAAGGTGCTATTGAAGTTCTTGTTGCAACAGACGTTGCTGCACGTGGTCTTGATATTTCAGGCGTAACACACGTATACAACTTCGATATCCCACAAGATCCAGAATCATACGTTCACCGTATCGGTCGTACTGGCCGTGCTGGTAAAAAAGGTATTGCAATGTTATTTGTAACACCACGTGAATCAGGACAATTAAAAAATATCGAGCGCACAACAAAACGTAAAGTTGATCGTATGGAAGCACCGACACTTGACGAGGCATTAGAAGGTCAACAACGTTTAATCGCAGAAAAGCTTCAAAGTGCAATCCAAAATGAAAACTTATCATACTACAAGCGTATTGCAGAAGAAATGTTAGAAGAGAATGACTCTGTAACAGTAGTAGCTGCTGCTTTAAAAATGATGACAAAAGAGCCAGATACAACTCCAATCGCTTTAACATCAGAACCACCAGTTGTTTCAAGAGGTGGCGGTTCTAAAAAACGCGGTGGTAACGGTAGCGGAGGCGGATACCGTGATGGTAACCGTAATCGTAGTCGTGATGGACGCGGCGGTGGCGATGGTCGTAACCGTGACCGCAATCGTGATGGTGGTAGCCGTGATGGACGCGGCGGTGGCGATGGTCGTAACCGTGATCGCAATCGTGATGGTGGTAGCCGTGATGGTAACCGTGGTCGTAGAGGTGAAGGTCAAGGTCGCCCTGGATCTTCTTCAAATGGACGCGGCGAAAGAAAACATCATAGCCGTCCACAAGCTTAATAAAAAAGAGAATGCCCTTTGCTGGCATTCTCTTTTTTTATTTCTGTAATTGTGCATACTACATAATAACTCGTATAGAAATGAGGTGCTATATGCTTGTAAGACTTGGGTATGTTGCGATGAGTGTGCATTTGAAGAATGCATCTCCATCTCAAACGATGACATATGCACAGTTTCAGCGGATTGATGATCGAGAGGCTGCGATTCGTAAACTCGAAAGAATTGCTAATTCGAATTTGGAAAATTGCTTACGGTTATTAAAGCATAATAAAGGACATGATGTATCTTTCTTTCGACTTAGTTCCAAGCTTATTCCTTTAGCGAATCATGAGGAGTTGTTAGATTGGAACTATATTCGTCCTTTAAAAGAAAATCTGAAAGAATTAGGTGAATATGCAATTCGTATGAATATGCGAATTGACTTCCATCCAGATCATTTTGTTGTGCTAAATTCACCTGAGGAGAGTATTTTCAAACAATCTGTAAAGACATTGCATATGCACAAAAAATTGTTAAAGGGTATGGGAATTGAACATAAGCAACGATGTGTATTACATGTGGGAGGAGGTTATAACGATAAGGAGCTCGCATTAGAACGCTTTATAGAAAATTGGTCAACTGTTCCAAGAGGTATTCAAGAGATGATTATATTAGAAAATGATGACACGACCTTTTCTTTAGAAGAAACATTGTATTTAGGTGAGAAATTAGACATTCCAGTTGTGTTTGATTTGCACCATCATATGATGAATAATGACCAGGAAGATTGGCATGAAGATTGGGCACGTGTTGTACATACGTGGGAATCTTCTTTGTTACCAGTTAAAATGCACATCTCCAGTCCTAGAGATGGAAAAGACTCGAGAGCACATGCAGATTTTATTGATGTAGATACCTTCTTATCTTTTTTGAAAAAGATAAAGGGGAGTGTTCCGCAAATTGATTGTATGATTGAGGCGAAGAAAAAGGACGAGTCTTTATTTCAACTAATGAGAGAGTTAAGTAAACAAACAGATGTGGAAATTGTCGATGGCGCGAGCTTTTATATTAAATAAGCTCTGCGCTATCGGTTTTTTTGTCCCGCTATTTGCGGGCAGTAAGACTCCCACCTCAAAATCCGGCGAATGCGAGGGGGTTAGGTGGGAGATCAAATGCCCGTAAAACCCCTGCTGATTAAAGTTTCACTTTATTAAAAAAGGGGTGCACATGCCGCCGATGATCAGTCCTGTTAAATGGCTTATAGGATTGGCAGAGGGATTAAAGAAAGTAAATAGTAGTAATATAAGTATCATTACTGAAAAAATAGCGATGTCTCTGGGTTTTGAAGAACGATGTCGACTATACAATAAAAATAATTGGGCACCTAGTAATCCGAAAATACCGCCAGATGCTCCAGCGTGAACATATTCAAGAGGCATAATAATATAAGAAGAAATATTTCCGAGAATGCCAGAAAGGAAAAAAATGATGATGAAAGAAAAGTGTCCTAGTTGCTTTTCAATAGAAGAACCGAGCACCAATAAACAAATGCTATTAGAAAGAAAATGATGTAAGTCTACGTGTACAAGTAGGGAAGTTATGACACGCCACCATTCTCCTTTAGCGATATATTCATTATAGGCTGCCATGGGAAAGAGAGAAAAGTCGCCTAACATAACCATGACTAATTGTATAAGAAGTAAAGAGAGGATAACTGGTTGTAATAGCATGCGAGCAGATTGTATTGGCATGTTGTTAGTATCACTCCTTTTGCATCAGAAAGATTCTCTGTTATTCTTACAATATGAATGAAGAAAGCTAAATAGAAGAAGGGGATTTTGAAATGATTATAGGGATTGGAATCGATATTATTGAGTTAAATCGAATTGAAAAAATGCTAGATGGAAAGCTTAAATTTATGGAACGTATTTTAACTGAAAGAGAACGTGGTGTTGCCGAGGGGCTGAAAGGAAGTCGTCTTACAGAATTCGTAGCTGGAAGATTTGCAGCAAAAGAGGCGTATTCTAAAGCGGTAGGGACCGGTATCGGGAAAGAAGTGAGTTTTTTAGATATTGAAGTAAGGAATGATGATAGAGGTAAACCAATTATCATTACAAATACAGAGCATATTGTTCATTTATCAATTAGTCATAGTAAAGAATTTGCTGTTGCTCAAGTTGTTTTAGAAAGCTCGTCACGCTAGTCTGCATATTTTATATCTTTGTCTCATATATTTGAGGTAGCGATAAGGAAGGCATATCTTCCATTCATTTATAGGGGCAAAGGGGCTGAAGTGATGAAAAGGCGTCTGTTTTTAGTTCTTGTCGGTTTATTGACCGTTTTTGTGTTGGCGGGTTGTATGGAAAAAAAACAGGAAGATGTTGTGAGAGATTTAGAATCGAAAGTTAAAAGTATGAAGAGTTATCAAGCTGAAGCGAAATTATCTATTAAAACAGGAAATGAACCTCAGGAGTATAACGTAGAAATTTGGCATAAAGAACCTTCGTATTATCGTGTGAATTTGCAGAATGCGAAAAAGGATCAGAGTCAAATTATTTTAAGAAATGATGAAGGTGTATTTGTATTAACACCCGCGCTAAATAAAAGCTTCCGTTTTCAAAGTGATTGGCCGCAAAATAGTAGCCAGGCTTATTTATATGAATCGCTTGTAAGAGATATTTTGCAAGATAAGAAAAATCTCTCTTTCGAGAAAACAGATAAATATTATGTGTTTAAAACAAAAACAAATTATCAACATCAAAATATGTTGCCGAAACAAGAAATTAAGTTGAATAAAAGTGATTTAACACCAGTCTCTGTGAAACTGATGGATAATGATCAAAATGTCCTTGTAAAAGTAGATTTCACTAAAGTAAAGTTTGATGCAAAGTTTGATAAAGGTGCATTTGATACGAAACAAAATATGTCTAGAGCACAAGTGGATGTTCAGACGGTAGCTAAAGAAGACAAACCGTTTGCTATTTTGTATCCACGTGATACGCCGCAAGGTATGACTTTGAAAGAGGAAGAAGAGTTGAAGACAGACAGTGGCAAGCGAGCAATACTCACATACACTGGAAGTAAGAAATCCTTTACTTTAATACAAGAAAAGGCAAAAGTTGCAGAGGCCTCATCAGCGGTAAGTGTAAGTGGAGAGCCGGTTGATCTTGGTTTCACAATTGGTGCATTGACGAAAGACTCTGTAACGTGGTCGCATAACGGAGTGGAATATATGCTTGTGTCTAAAGGTTTAGAGCCGAATGAGTTGTTGATGGTTGCTCGTTCGGTTACAGCGAAGCAGGTGAAGTAAACTTCTTAGACGTGGTGATATATGTGCACCACGTCTTTTCTTAGTTTGAAGGTGGATTTCATAAAAGAAGCATATAAAAGAATAAGCTTCGCATATCGTGTATAAGGAAGTGTATTTATGGAAAAAGCACCGTTTTACCGTGACACTTGGGTGGAAGTGGATTTAGATGCAATCTACAACAATGTTACGCATATTAAAGAGTTCATTCCAAGTGATGTAGAAATTTTTGCTGTAGTTAAAGCGAATGCATATGGGCACGATTATGTACCAGTGGCTAAAACCGCATTAGAAGCAGGGGCAACAAGATTAGCAGTTGCTTTTTTAGATGAAGCTTTAGTGCTTCGGAGGGCTGGTATTACTGCACCGATTTTAGTATTAGGTCCTTCCCCTCCGCGTGATGTAAATGTTGCTGCTGAAAATGATGTAGCATTAACTGTTTTTCAAAAAGAATGGGTGGAAGACGCGATAAAGCTCTGGGATGGTTCATCAATAATGAAATTCCATATTAATTTTGATAGTGGTATGGGGAGAATCGGAATACGTGAACGTAAAGAATTAAAGGGGTTCTTAAAGAGTTTAGAAGGCGCACCATTTTTAGAGTTAGAAGGAGTATATACACATTTTGCAACATCCGATGAGGTTGAGACTTCTTACTTTGATAAGCAATATAATACATTCTTGCAGCAGTTAAGTTGGTTGAAAGAATTTGGAGTGAACCCTAAATTTGTCCATACAGCCAATAGTGCTGCAACGTTAAGGTTTCAAGGGATTACATTTAATGCAGTGCGAATTGGTATTGCGATGTATGGACTATCCCCATCTGTAGAAATACGTCCTTTTTTACCATTTAAATTGGAACCAGCGTTGTCACTTCATACGAAGGTTGCTCATATTAAGCAAGTGATTAAAGGGGATGGGATTAGTTATAATGTCACATACCGAACGAGAACCGAAGAATGGATTGCGACAGTTGCGATTGGGTATGCAGATGGCTGGCTTAGAAGGTTGCAAGGATTTAAAGTGCTTGTAAATGGTGAAAGAGTACCGATTGTAGGGCGAGTAACAATGGATCAATTCATGATACATCTTCCTTGTGAAGTGCCACTTGGTACGAAAGTTACACTTATTGGGAGACAAGGTGATGAGTATATTAGTGCTACCGAGGTTGCTGAATATTCCGGGACTATTAATTATGAAATTATTGCAACGATAAGCTTCCGTGTACCGAGAATATTTATACGACATGGTAAAGTTGTAGAAGTAATCAATTATTTGAACGATATATAGAAGAAGGTATTATTACTCAGCATCTCGTCATTTGGAGGAGTTTCACTAATAAAGAATAGGCTCTTTTTTGCTAGGGAGCTTCTTTTTATAATTATTATTAATATAAGTTGCAATGAAATATTACTGAAGGATTGCTTGATTTCTTGTTTGAAAGAGATAAAAATTAAAAGAAGATGAATGTTTTATTTATGAATTGGAAAACATAAGCAAGGAATAAGGAAGTCTTTGCAACAGGCTCCATACAATGGTATTATTACAATAGGTGTCATATATATATTTGGGTGTGTAGTTGACGGTGGAGGTGTATTTTTGTGTCCGAATCAAGTGTAACTACTGAAATCGTGGTTCGGTTGCCAAAGCAAATGGTAACGGAATTGGACGGAATTGGAAAACAAGAGAATAAGAATCGCCATGAACTAATTTGCCAGGCAACACAACTGTTATTGCGTCAACATAAGACGAAGAAACGCTACCAACATGAATCAATGCGACGTGGGTACATTGAAATGGGAAAAATTAATCTTGGTATTGCATCTGAAGCTTTCTTAGCAGAGTATGAAGCAGCTCATACAGTAGAACGCTTAGTTAGCGGGGGGTAATATTTTGATTGTAAAACGCGGCGACGTGTATTTTGCAGACCTTTCCCCAGTTGTTGGTTCTGAGCAAGGAGGCGTTCGTCCGGTTCTTGTCATTCAAAATGACATCGGGAATCGTTTTAGTCCGACTGTGATTGTAGCGGCTATTACTGCACAGATTCAAAAAGCGAAATTACCCACTCATGTGGAAATTGATGCGAAAAAGTACGGTTTTGAGAGGGATTCTGTTATTTTACTTGAGCAGATTCGAACAATCGATAAGCAGCGCTTAACGGACAAAATCACTCATTTGGATGAAGTGATGATGAGTCGTGTAGATGAAGCGTTACAAATTAGTTTAGGACTAATAGATTTTTAAATCGGCAGTTTAAGTTGCTCTCTTTACAGGGCAACTTTTTTTTATTATAGAGGAGGTTACGGTTGGATATGGAAATGGTAGATAATCGACAAGGGTTAATGAAAATGTTAGTGAAAGAATTAGGCTTTACAGAAAAGCAAGTTCGTCATGTTATTCAATTAACAGAAGAAGGTAACACAGTTCCATTTATCGCTCGTTACCGAAAAGAATGGACAGGATCTCTAGATGAGGTGCAAATTCGTACAATCTTAGAAAGATGGCAATATATGATGCAATTAGAAAATAGGAAAGAAGAGGTTCTTCGTCTTATTGATGAAAAGGGTAAACTAACCGAAGAGTTGCGTCGTCATATTGTTGCTGCAATAAAACTTCAGGAAGTAGAAGATTTGTATCGTCCATATAAAGAAAAAAGAAGAACGAAAGCTACAGTTGCTAAAGAAAAGGGATTAGAACCGTTAGCTGAGTGGCTATTATTATATAAAAAAGAAAATCCAGCAGAGAAGGCTATGGAATTTGTTAATGTAGAAAAAGAAGTGGCGTCTGCAGAAGATGCGTTGCAAGGTGCGCAAGATATTATTGCGGAACTTGTTTCGGATAATGCGGCATATCGTAGTTGGATTCGCAATACTACTTTCCGAAAAGGGGTTATGTCTTCATCTGTAAAAGATAAAGAAAAAGATGAAAAGAATATATATGAAATGTATTATGGCTATGAAGAACCGTTGCAAAAGGTAGTGCCACATCGTGTGCTAGCTATGAATCGTGGTGAAAAGGAAGACGTATTAAGAATTTCTGTTATCACGCCAATTGAAGAAATTCTTCAGTTTTTACATAAAAAAATGATTCTTGATGAAGCTTCTAAAAGTGCGCATTATGTACAATTAGCGATGGAAGATGGATATAAGCGATTAATTCAACCTTCAATAGAAAGAGAAATTCGTAAAGAGTTAATGGAAACGGCCGAAGAACAAGCGATTCATATTTTCTCTGAGAATTTACGTAATTTATTATTACAACCTCCGATGAAAGGGAAAGTTGTGTTAGCGGTAGATCCAGCATATAGAACCGGTTGTAAATTAGCTGTAGTAGATGATACAGGAAAAGTTCTTTACATAGATGTTATTTATCCGCATCCGCCTGCTCGTAAATATGAGGATGCAAAAACGAAAATCATTTCAATTATAGATAAATATGAAGTTGAAATGATAGCGATTGGAAATGGTACAGCTTCGAGAGAAACGGAAGAATTTATAGTGGATGTATTACAAAATGTAGAACGAGATGTATTTTACATTATTGTAAATGAAGCGGGTGCTAGTGTGTACTCAGCATCTGATGTAGCTCGCGAGGAGTTTCCGAATTTACAGGTTGAAGAAAGAAGTGCTGTTTCAATTGGGAGACGTCTACAAGATCCACTTGCAGAGCTTGTGAAAATTGACCCTAAATCTGTTGGGGTGGGACAATATCAACATGATGTATCTCAAAAGAGATTAAATGAATCATTAACATTTGTAGTAGAGACGGCAGTTAACCGAGTTGGTGTTAATGTAAATACAGCTTCAGTTGCATTGTTGCAATATGTTTCGGGGTTATCAAAAACAGTTGCGAAAAATATTGTAGCTAAGCGTGAGGAAGATGGGAAATTCACGAAGCGAACTGAGTTAAAGAAAATCCCGCGTTTAGGTGCAAAAACATATGAACAATGTATCGGGTTTTTACGTATATTAGAAGGAGCGAATCCATTAGATCGTACAGGGATTCATCCAGAACAATATAAAAATGTTGAATTACTATTAAAGAGCTTAGGGTTATCGAAGAGTGATGTGGGGAAACCAAACTTGCAAAAGAGTTTAGAAGGAGTGGATATTTCTAAATTATCTCAAGAGACGGAGATTGGTGAGCCAACATTAGTTGATATTATGGATGCTTTAATTAGCCCGGAACGAGATATGAGGGATGAGTTGCCAAAGCCACTTTTGAAAAAGGGGATTTTAAAATTAGAAGATTTAAAGCGTGGTATGGAATTGGAGGGAACGATTCGCAATGTTGTTGATTTCGGTGCCTTTGTTGATATTGGTGTGAAGCAAGATGGTTTAGTACATATTTCTAAACTAAGCAAACAATTTGTAAAGCATCCATTAGATATTGTATCCGTGGGACAAATTGTAAAAGTATGGGTAGATGATATTGATACGAAAAAAGGTCGTGTTGCATTGTCAATGTTACCGATTGAATAGTAAGAAGAGAGAGCAGATGAAACTGCTCTTTTTTTTATGAACTGGAAAGTTTAATTGATTATGAGCTTTGATGTATTTTACTATAATAAAACCAGCATTCATTTAGTAACTTGATTTGATACCGGTTTTTTTCGAAATATGCACGTTGCATTTGTTTCTTTAGCCACGTGGGCATAGGAATCCCTCCTTGTTTAATCCTGCTCTCAAGAAAGTAGCTCCTTTTAGTTAAGGTAACTTTGATGAGAGGTTGGTGAGTGGATTTCTAGCAATGCTGCATTTTTAGAAATCACGCTTCTTGAATGAGGATGGGTATATGTACTATTTACTATATGTATAAGAAGGGAGAAAAGTGTAAAAATATTTTTTAGTTTAGGAGGAATGAGAATGGATGAGCAAGAAATTCAAAGGTTAGTGGAAGAGGTATCGTTACAATGCTTTGGAATGCCGTTTTTACATAAAGCGATGTTTAATAGTAGGTTACGTACAACTGGTGGGCGCTATCTATTGAAGAATCATAATATAGAATTGAACTATCGATATTACGAAATGTACGGTAAAGAAGAGTTAGTCGGGATTGTTAAACATGAACTTTGTCATTATCACTTACATATCACAGGAAAAGGGTATAAGCACCGAGATAGAGATTTTCGTGAGTTATTAGAGAAAGTAGGTGCACCACGTTTTTGTAAACGAATGATTAGTGAGGAGGAAACAAAAGTTTATACGTATGAATGTATGGGTTGTTCGTTTCAATATGTAAGAAGACGTCAAATAAATACACAAAGATATGTATGTGGAAAGTGCAAAGGACAACTAAAACTGGTAGTGAAAACATCTTGACAGTGAAAACGCAATCCAGTATATTATAAACATGTCCCGTTTGCGCAAGACGTTGTGAAAAAACTTCTTGACTTACGATGACAATTTTTATAAGATACAAATTGTCTTCATTATTCCGCAGTAGCTCAGTGGTAGAGCTATCGGCTGTTAACCGATCGGTCGTAGGTTCGAGTCCTACCTGCGGAGCCATATACAGAGAAGTACCCAAGTGGCTCAAGGGGCTCCCCTGCTAAGGGAGTAGATCGCTAACGCGGTGCGAGGGTTCGAATCCCTTCTTCTCTGCCATATATATTGGCCCGTTGGTCAAGTGGTTAAGACACCGCCCTTTCACGGCGGTAACACGGGTTCGAATCCCGTACGGGTCACCACTTCGGAGGATTAGCTCAGCTGGGAGAGCACCTGCCTTACAAGCAGGGGGTCGGCGGTTCGATCCCGTCATCCTCCACCATATAAATTATATAAATAATATTATCGCGGGGTGGAGCAGTACGGTAGCTCGTCGGGCTCATAACCCGAAGGTCGCAGGTTCAAATCCTGTCCCCGCAACCAAATGGTCCCGTGGTGTAGTGGTTAACATGCCTGCCTGTCACGCAGGAGATCGCCGGTTCGACCCCGGTCGGGACCGCCATTTTAACTTCTGCTATAGGGCAGTTGTTTTTTATTGGACATTATGGTACAATAACATTTGTCTTTGAAAAGAAGATAACTATTTCGATGGGCTATAGCCAAGCGGTAAGGCAACGGACTTTGACTCCGTCATGCGCTGGTTCGAATCCAGCTAGCCCAGCCATTTACGAGCCATTAGCTCAGTTGGTAGAGCATCTGACTTTTAATCAGAGGGTCGAAGGTTCGAATCCTTCATGGCTCACTTTTGTTTTTTTCGCGCGGTCGTGGCGGAACGGCAGACGCGCTAGGTTGAGGGCCTAGTGGGGGAAACCCCGTGGAGGTTCAAGTCCTCTCGGCCGCATCAAAAAATCTTTTAAAAAAGTACTTGCATTTGAAAATGTAGTATGATAAGATAATTGAGTCGCTAAAATACAACGACGAAAAAACATCATGAATAAGCGCCCGTAGCTCAATTGGATAGAGCGTTTGACTACGGATCAAGAGGTTAGGGGTTCGACTCCTCTCGGGCGCGCCATAACGGGAAGTGGCTCAGCTTGGTAGAGCACCTGGTTTGGGACCAGGGGGTCGCAGGTTCAAATCCTGTCTTCCCGACCACGCGGGTGTAGTTTAGTGGTAAAACAAGAGCCTTCCAAGCTCTGGTCGAGAGTTCGATTCTCTTCACCCGCTTTTAGTTCTTTGAAAACTGAACGAAACAAACAACGTGAACGTCAATTTTTATTTTTAGATGCTAGACAAACTAACTTTATTGGAGAGTTTGATCCTGGCTCAGGATGAACGCTGGCGGCGTGCCTAATACATGCAAGTCGAGCGAATGGATTAAGAGCTTGCTCTTATGAAGTTAGCGGCGGACGGGTGAGTAACACGTGGGTAACCTGCCCATAAGACTGGGATAACTCCGGGAAACCGGGGCTAATACCGGATAATATTTTGAACTGCATGGTTCGAAATTGAAAGGCGGCTTCGGCTGTCACTTATGGATGGACCCGCGTCGCATTAGCTAGTTGGTGAGGTAACGGCTCACCAAGGCAACGATGCGTAGCCGACCTGAGAGGGTGATCGGCCACACTGGGACTGAGACACGGCCCAGACTCCTACGGGAGGCAGCAGTAGGGAATCTTCCGCAATGGACGAAAGTCTGACGGAGCAACGCCGCGTGAGTGATGAAGGCTTTCGGGTCGTAAAACTCTGTTGTTAGGGAAGAACAAGTGCTAGTTGAATAAGCTGGCACCTTGACGGTACCTAACCAGAAAGCCACGGCTAACTACGTGCCAGCAGCCGCGGTAATACGTAGGTGGCAAGCGTTATCCGGAATTATTGGGCGTAAAGCGCGCGCAGGTGGTTTCTTAAGTCTGATGTGAAAGCCCACGGCTCAACCGTGGAGGGTCATTGGAAACTGGGAGACTTGAGTGCAGAAGAGGAAAGTGGAATTCCATGTGTAGCGGTGAAATGCGTAGAGATATGGAGGAACACCAGTGGCGAAGGCGACTTTCTGGTCTGTAACTGACACTGAGGCGCGAAAGCGTGGGGAGCAAACAGGATTAGATACCCTGGTAGTCCACGCCGTAAACGATGAGTGCTAAGTGTTAGAGGGTTTCCGCCCTTTAGTGCTGAAGTTAACGCATTAAGCACTCCGCCTGGGGAGTACGGCCGCAAGGCTGAAACTCAAAGGAATTGACGGGGGCCCGCACAAGCGGTGGAGCATGTGGTTTAATTCGAAGCAACGCGAAGAACCTTACCAGGTCTTGACATCCTCTGAAAACTCTAGAGATAGAGCTTCTCCTTCGGGAGCAGAGTGACAGGTGGTGCATGGTTGTCGTCAGCTCGTGTCGTGAGATGTTGGGTTAAGTCCCGCAACGAGCGCAACCCTTGATCTTAGTTGCCATCATTAAGTTGGGCACTCTAAGGTGACTGCCGGTGACAAACCGGAGGAAGGTGGGGATGACGTCAAATCATCATGCCCCTTATGACCTGGGCTACACACGTGCTACAATGGACGGTACAAAGAGCTGCAAGACCGCGAGGTGGAGCTAATCTCATAAAACCGTTCTCAGTTCGGATTGTAGGCTGCAACTCGCCTACATGAAGCTGGAATCGCTAGTAATCGCGGATCAGCATGCCGCGGTGAATACGTTCCCGGGCCTTGTACACACCGCCCGTCACACCACGAGAGTTTGTAACACCCGAAGTCGGTGGGGTAACCTTTATGGAGCCAGCCGCCTAAGGTGGGACAGATGATTGGGGTGAAGTCGTAACAAGGTAGCCGTATCGGAAGGTGCGGCTGGATCACCTCCTTTCTATGGAGAATTGATGAACGCAGTTCATCAATAAACGTTGACTTGTTTCGTTTCGTTCAGTTTTGAGAGAACTATCTCTCAAGTTTAAATGTATGTTCTTTGAAAACTAGATAACAGTGTAGCTCATATTTTTTTAATTTTAGTTTGGTTAAGTTAGAAAGGGCGCACGGTGGATGCCTTGACATTAGGAGTCGATGAAGGACGGGACTAACGCCGATATGCTTCGGGGAGCTGTAAGTAAGCTTTGATCCGAAGATTTCCGAATGGGGAAACCCACTATACGTAATGGTATGGTATCCTTACCTGAATACATAGGGTATGGAAGACAGACCCAGGGAACTGAAACATCTAAGTACCTGGAGGAAGAGAAAGCAAATGCGATTTCCTGAGTAGCGGCGAGCGAAACGGAATCTAGCCCAAACCAAGAGGCTTGCCTCTTGGGGTTGTAGGACATTCTATACGGAGTTACAAAGGAACGAGGTAGACGAAGCGACCTGGAAAGGTCCGTCACAGAGGGTAACAACCCCGTAGTCGAAACTTCGTTCTCTCTTGAATGTATCCTGAGTACGGCGGAACACGTGAAATTCCGTCGGAATCTGGGAGGACCATCTCCCAAGGCTAAATACTCCCTAGTGATCGATAGTGAACCAGTACCGTGAGGGAAAGGTGAAAAGCACCCCGGAAGGGGAGTGAAAGAGATCCTGAAACCGTGTGCCTACAAATAGTCAGAGCCCGTTAATGGGTGATGGCGTGCCTTTTGTAGAATGAACCGGCGAGTTACGATCCCGTGCGAGGTTAAGCTGAAGAGGCGGAGCCGCAGCGAAAGCGAGTCTGAATAGGGCGTTTAGTACGTGGTCGTAGACCCGAAACCAGGTGATCTACCCATGTCCAGGGTGAAGTTCAGGTAACACTGAATGGAGGCCCGAACCCACGCACGTTGAAAAGTGCGGGGATGAGGTGTGGGTAGCGGAGAAATTCCAATCGAACCTGGAGATAGCTGGTTCTCCCCGAAATAGCTTTAGGGCTAGCCTTAAGTGTAAGAGTCTTGGAGGTAGAGCACTGATTGAACTAGGGGTCCTCATCGGATTACCGAATTCAGTCAAACTCCGAATGCCAATGACTTATCCTTAGGAGTCAGACTGCGAGTGATAAGATCCGTAGTCAAGAGGGAAACAGCCCAGATCGCCAGCTAAGGTCCCAAAGTGTGTATTAAGTGGAAAAGGATGTGGAGTTGCTTAGACAACTAGGATGTTGGCTCAGAAGCAGCCACCATTTAAAGAGTGCGTAATAGCTCACTAGTCGAGTGACTCTGCGCCGAAAATGTACCGGGGCTAAATACACCACCGAAGCTGCGAATTGATACCAATGGTATCAGTGGTAGGGGAGCGTTCTAAGTGCAGTGAAGTCAGACCGGAAGGACTGGTGGAGCGCTTAGAAGTGAGAATGCCGGTATGAGTAGCGAAAGACGGGTGAGAATCCCGTCCACCGAATGCCTAAGGTTTCCTGAGGAAGGCTCGTCCGCTCAGGGTTAGTCAGGACCTAAGCCGAGGCCGACAGGCGTAGGCGATGGACAACAGGTTGATATTCCTGTACCACCTCTTTATCGTTTGAGCAATGGAGGGACGCAGAAGGATAGAAGAAGCGTGCGATTGGTTGTGCACGTCCAAGCAGTTAGGCTGATAAGTAGGCAAATCCGCTTATCGTGAAGGCTGAGCTGTGATGGGGAAGCTCCTTATGGAGCGAAGTCTTTGATTCCCCGCTGCCAAGAAAAGCTTCTAGCGAGATAAAAGGTGCCTGTACCGCAAACCGACACAGGTAGGCGAGGAGAGAATCCTAAGGTGTGCGAGAGAACTCTGGTTAAGGAACTCGGCAAAATGACCCCGTAACTTCGGGAGAAGGGGTGCTTTCTTAACGGAAAGCCGCAGTGAATAGGCCCAAGCGACTGTTTAGCAAAAACACAGGTCTCTGCGAAGCCGTAAGGCGAAGTATAGGGGCTGACACCTGCCCGGTGCTGGAAGGTTAAGGAGAGGGGTTAGCGTAAGCGAAGCTCTGAACTGAAGCCCCAGTAAACGGCGGCCGTAACTATAACGGTCCTAAGGTAGCGAAATTCCTTGTCGGGTAAGTTCCGACCCGCACGAAAGGTGTAACGATTTGGGCACTGTCTCAACCAGAGACTCGGTGAAATTATAGTACCTGTGAAGATGCAGGTTACCCGCGACAGGACGGAAAGACCCCGTGGAGCTTTACTGTAGCCTGATATTGAATTTTGGTACAGTTTGTACAGGATAGGCGGGAGCCATTGAAACCGGAGCGCTAGCTTCGGTGGAGGCGCTGGTGGGATACCGCCCTGACTGTATTGAAATTCTAACCTACGGGTCTTATCGACCCGGGAGACAGTGTCAGGTGGGCAGTTTGACTGGGGCGGTCGCCTCCTAAAGTGTAACGGAGGCGCCCAAAGGTTCCCTCAGAATGGTTGGAAATCATTCGTAGAGTGCAAAGGCATAAGGGAGCTTGACTGCGAGACCTACAAGTCGAGCAGGGACGAAAGTCGGGCTTAGTGATCCGGTGGTTCCGCATGGAAGGGCCATCGCTCAACGGATAAAAGCTACCCCGGGGATAACAGGCTTATCTCCCCCAAGAGTCCACATCGACGGGGAGGTTTGGCACCTCGATGTCGGCTCATCGCATCCTGGGGCTGTAGTCGGTCCCAAGGGTTGGGCTGTTCGCCCATTAAAGCGGTACGCGAGCTGGGTTCAGAACGTCGTGAGACAGTTCGGTCCCTATCCGTCGTGGGCGTAGGAAATTTGAGAGGAGCTGTCCTTAGTACGAGAGGACCGGGATGGACGCACCGCTGGTGTACCAGTTGTTCTGCCAAGGGCATAGCTGGGTAGCTATGTGCGGAAGGGATAAGTGCTGAAAGCATCTAAGCATGAAGCCCCCCTCAAGATGAGATTTCCCATAGCGTAAGCTAGTAAGATCCCTGAAAGATGATCAGGTTGATAGGTTCGAGGTGGAAGCATGGTGACATGTGGAGCTGACGAATACTAATAGATCGAGGACTTAACCATATAATATGAAGCAAATGTTATCTAGTTTTGAAGGAATATACCTTCAATAGTTTGGTGATGATGGCAGAGAGGTCACACCCGTTCCCATACCGAACACGGAAGTTAAGCTCTCTAGCGCCGATGGTAGTTGGGACCTTGTCCCTGTGAGAGTAGGACGTCGCCAAGCTATTTATATCATCGCGGGGTGGAGCAGTACGGTAGCTCGTCGGGCTCATAACCCGAAGGTCGCAGGTTCAAATCCTGTCCCCGCAACCAAATGGTCCCGTGGTGTAGTGGTTAACATGCCTGCCTGTCACGCAGGAGATCGCCGGTTCGACCCCGGTCGGGACCGCCATTTTATATAAAGAAAAGAACGAAACAAGTTGTTTCGTATTTTTTTATTTGTTTTAACAAAAAACTAATAAAGACAGTCAAACTATCCTTAGGAAAACTCCTAAGGACTTTTTTATATATTTAAAACCTGTATAATAAAGAGCAGAGAACTTTGTGAGTAAAGTAGGTGAAGTCTGTGAGTAAATATGAAATAACAACAAAATCTTCCGAAGAAACCCAGCGATTATCAGAAAAATTAGGGGGACTTGTAAAGGTACAAGATGTAATTATTTTAGAAGGTGATCTTGGAGCTGGCAAGACGACTTTTACAAAAGGACTAGCAAAAGGTCTTGGAGTGAAAAGAGTCGTAAATAGTCCTACCTTCAATATTATTAAAGAATATAAAGGAAGATTACCGCTATATCATATGGATGTGTATCGTTTAGCGGAAAGTGAAGAAGATTTAGGATTTGATGAGTATTTCTATGGTGAAGGGATTACAGTAGTAGAATGGGCTCATTTAATAGAAGCATATTTACCGAATGAGAAGTTGCAAATTAGTTTATTCCATGCTGGAGATGATACAAGGAAAATTGTACTCGAGCCAATTGGAGATCGCTATACTAGATTATGTGAGGAGCTATTACAAGATGAAAGTACTAGCAATTGATACTTCAAATTACGTAATGGGTGTATCCCTTATTGAGGAAGGGAACGTGATTGGGGAAATCATTACAAATTTAACAAAAAACCATTCTGTACGTCTTATGCCAGCTGTAGAGAAACTGTTAAAAGAATGCGGTGTAAAACCGAAAGAATTGACTAAAATTGTTGTAGCAGCTGGACCAGGATCATATACAGGTGTTCGTATAGGTGTGACAGCTGCAAAAACATTAGCTTGGTCACTTCAAATACCAATTGTAGGTGTATCAAGTTTAGAAGTGGTGGCTGCAAATGGTACTAATTTTAATGGACTAATTTGTCCTTTATTTGATGGCCGACGTGGTCAAATTTATACGGGGTTATATACATATGAAGGAGAGCATATAACTTCAATAGAAGAAGACCGAATTATTCTTATTGTTGACTGGTTGCAAATGTTAAAAGATAAAGAACAGCCTGTTTTATTTATTGGTAACGATGTTAAATTGCATAAAGAAACAATTGTAGAATATTTAGGTGATCAAGCTGTATTTGCTCCGTTCACTAAGAATAACCCAAGACCAAGTGAATTAGCATTTTTAGGATTACAAAAAGAAGAACAAGACGTGCATACGTTTGTTCCTAGCTATCTTCGTTTAGCTGAAGCTGAAACAAAATGGTTAGAAAGTCAAAAACAATAGGGGCCTACAGAAGATGGATATGATATTTAGAAAGATGGCACTCAATGATATTGCTCAAATTGTAGCTATTGAAGAAGCATCTTTTTCAACCCCTTGGACTGCAGATGCCTTTCACCGTGAATTAGAGGTGAATGAACATGCACATTATGTCGTGCTAGAAAAAGATGGTCTCGTAATTGGATATTGTGGATTGTGGATAATTCTTGATGAATCACATGTAACAAATATAGCTATCCTGCCAGAATACAGAGGTCAAAAGCTAGGGGATGCCTTATTGAAAGAAGTCATTTCCGATGCGAAAGGGTTAGGAGTAAAAACAATGACACTTGAAGTACGCGTGTCAAATGAAGTAGCAAAGCAGTTATACAGAAAATACGGATTTCAAAATGGTGGGATTCGTAAACGATACTATGCAGACAATCAGGAAGATGGTCTTGTAATGTGGGTGAATATATAATGGAAAAAAATACGATTATACTTGGTATTGAAACAAGCTGTGATGAAACAGCTGTAGCGGTTGTTAAAAATGGAACGGAAATCATTGCGAATGTCGTTGCATCACAAATTGAAAGTCATAAGCGTTTTGGCGGAGTTGTACCAGAGATTGCATCCCGTCATCATGTAGAAGAAATCACAGTTGTGTTAGAAGAAGCTTTAAAAGAAGCGAATATCACTTTTGATGATATTGATGCAATTGCTGTAACAGAAGGACCAGGTTTAGTTGGAGCACTTTTAATAGGTGTAAATGCAGCGAAAGCTGTGGCTTTTGCTCATGATATCCCTCTAGTTGGTGTTCATCATATTGCTGGTCATATTTATGCGAACCGTTTAGTAAAAGAAGTACAATTCCCGTTACTATCGCTAGTTGTATCCGGTGGGCATACGGAGCTTGTTTATATGAAAGAACATGGTTCATTTGAAGTGATTGGTGAAACGCGAGATGATGCTGCAGGAGAAGCTTACGATAAAGTAGCTCGTACATTATCAATGCCTTATCCAGGTGGTCCTCATATCGATCGTCTTGCGCATGAAGGAAAACCAACAATTGATTTGCCTCGTGCATGGTTAGAACCTGATTCGTATGATTTCAGCTTTAGTGGATTGAAATCAGCAGTTATCAACACTGTGCATAACGCAAAACAACGCGGTATAGAAATTGCACCAGAAGATTTAGCAGCAAGTTTCCAAGAAAGTGTAATAGATGTACTTGTAACGAAAGCGTCTCGTGCAGCAGAAGCTTATAATGTAAAACAAGTGCTTCTTGCTGGTGGAGTAGCTGCTAATAAAGGGCTTCGTGCACGTTTAGAAGTAGAATTTGCACAAAAAGAAAATATAGAGCTAATTATTCCTCCGCTATCTTTATGCACAGATAATGCAGCGATGATTGCAGCTGCAGGTACAATTGCATACGAACAAGGAAAACGCGCTACATTAGCTTTAAATGCAAACCCAGGATTAGATATTGAAGCATAGTTATACACAAAATTAACCACAGCTTGTGGATAAAACCTATATTATCTGTTGATAATATAGGTTTTTTTGTGTGCATAAAATGTGTATAACTTTTCGTTCAGTTGTGGATAATGTGGAAAAGTTATTTGGGAGTTTATATTACAAAGGTGGATATGTGTATAACGTTGTGGATAACGCAGATGAAGTCTGACCTTTGAAGAAATTCTTTTTTGGGAAATAAAAAAACAAGGAGATGTCCAAAAAACATTTTGAAACATCCGCCTCTTATTATATAAGGTGCTACTATTGTCAATCCTTGTCGAATTGTTTATATAATTTCATTTATTATGGTATTGATTCCGAATTAGAAAATAAAAAGGAGGTCATCTCGTCAAAAAGCCCGACTTATGAGACATCCTCCTCTTTTAAATTCTCTTATATATGCATTTCTTCCCATTCTGCCATACAAGCTTCAAGCTGTTCTTGTAGTGTTTGTTTTTTAGTTGTAATTTCACTAGCCTTTTCATAATCTGCATATATTTCTGGTAAGCAAAGCTGGTCCTCTAACGTAGCAATTTCTTCTTCTAAGCTTACGATGTTTTGTTCTAGTTCTTCAATTTTTCGAGTGCGTTGACGTTCTAATTGTTTACGCTCTTTTTCTTCGAGATAATTTAATTTTTCTTGAGCTACAGTTTTTTGAACTGGTGCCTGATTTTCTTGCTGTTCTTGTTGTTCAAATGCTGCGCGTTCAATCATTTCATTTTTCTTATCCACATAGTAATCGTAATCACCTAAATACTCTTGCGCACCTTCTGTTGATAACTCAACAACCGTTGTCGTTACGCGATTAATAAAGTAGCGGTCATGAGAGACGAATAGAAGAGTACCTGGGTAATCAATTAAAGCATTCTCCAAAATCTCTTTACTATTTAAATCAAGATGGTTTGTTGGCTCATCGAGAATTAATAAATTGGATTTTTGCATCATAAGTTTTGCAAGAGCTAGTCGAGCCTTTTGTCCACCACTAAGAGAAGATACTGGTTTTAGTACATCATCCCCTGTGAATAAAAAGTTGCCTAGTATAGTGCGAATTTCTTTTTCAGGTTGCAGGGGATATTCATCCCATAGTTCATTTAAAACTCGCTTAGAAGATGTTAAGTTAGCTTGCTCTTGATCATAATAACCAACAGATACATTTGACCCGAAAGAAACATCACCATTTAGTAGAGGTAACTTATTCACAAGTGATTTTAACAATGTGGATTTCCCAATTCCGTTCGGTCCAACTAAAGCAACACTATCCCCACGAGTTAAGCGCATAGTTACATGTTCAATAATCGGATCTTCATCATAGCCAATAGTTGCATCTTTAACTTGTAAAACATCATTTCCACTTTGTTTTTCAATATCGAAGTGGAAGGAAGCTGATTTAGAATCGCCTAATGGTCTAGCTAATACTTCCATTCTGTCTAATTGTTTACGGCGACTTTGAGCACGTTTTGTCGTAGATGCACGAGCAATATTTTTTTGCACAAAGTCTTCCAGTTTAGAAATTTCATCTTGTTGTTTTTCATAACGTTTCATCTCTTGCTCGTATAGAGCTGATTTTGAGTCTAAATATTTACTGTAGTTACCAACAAATCGTCGGCTTTCCTTATTAGAAATTTCGTATACTTGTGTAACAAGTTTATCTAAGAAATAACGGTCATGGGAAACGATTAAAATCGCGCCAGGATAGCCTTGTAAATATTGTTCAAGCCATGTTAGTGTCTCAATATCCAAATGGTTTGTAGGTTCGTCTAAAATAAGTAAGTCTGGTTTCGTTAATAATAATTTCCCAAGAGCTAATCTCGTTTTTTGTCCACCACTTAATGTAGAAATTGTCGTCTGATGTGTTTCAACTGGGAAGCCAAGACCGCTTAAAATCGAGCGTATATCTGCTTCATACTGATAGCCACCTTGATCTTTATAATCTAATTGTAATTGGTCATAATCAGCTAATAATTTCTCGTATATAGCCGCATTTGAAAAGTTTTCTTCTTTTCCCATCTCTTGCTCTAGCCTTCGAAGTTTTGTCTCCATCTGCTGCAAGTGTGTAAAGACGGTTAACATTTCATCCCAAATTGTTAAAGACGTTTCTAATCCGGTATTTTGAGCTAAATACCCCATTGAGACATCTTTCGGTTTTATAATTTCACCACCATCATGAGATAACTCGCCAGCCATTATTTTTAATAATGTAGATTTTCCGGCTCCATTTCGTCCGACTAATGCGATACGATCTTTTGTTTGTACTTCCAATTTTATGTTTGCAAGAATCGTTTCTGCACCGTATAATTTCGAAAGTCCATTCACTTGTAATAATATCAATGTTTTCACCTCAAATAATTTCTTAACTTTGCCATGTTTATATTTCTCAATCATACTAAAAATAGTGTATAGTTTAAAATAAAGAGAGAATACTTCTTCTCTTTATTATACAAGGAAATTCATGAGTGCTAAACTTTTGTATTTGATTCAAGTATACGAATAAAGATAGGAAGAGAGGAGAGGTTATATGGATCAGCAAAAAATTCCACAGGCCACTGCCAAACGATTGCCTCTATACTATCGATTTATCCAAAACTTATCTCTTTCTGGTAAGCAACGTGTTTCATCAGCCGAATTGAGTGAAGCGGTAAAGGTTGATTCCGCAACTATTCGAAGAGATTTTTCATATTTTGGAGCGTTAGGAAAAAAAGGATATGGATATAACGTAAATTATTTATTATCATTTTTCCGTGAAACACTCGACCAAGATGATATAACACGTGTGGCACTTATTGGAGTAGGTAATTTAGGGACCGCTTTCTTACATTATAATTTCACGAAAAACAATAATACAAAAATTGAAATGGCGTTTGATGTTAATGAAGAGAAAGTTGGAACAGAAATCGGAGGAATTCCTGTATATCATTTGGATGAATTAGAAGAACGTTTATCAACTGATATACAAGTGGCAATATTAACGGTACCCGCTACAGTAGCGCAATCTGTGGCAGATAGATTGGCAGAAACAAACGTACATGGTATTTTAAATTTCACACCAGCACGCTTAAATGTGTCAGAGAATATAAGAATTCATCACATTGATTTAGCTGTAGAGTTACAAACGCTTGTTTACTTTTTGAAGAATTATCCACAATAAAACGCAGAGGAGATGACCTCTGCGTTTTATTATTGTTTTTTCTTTGTGAATTTAACTAATATAAGGCGAAGTGCCAAATTAAAATCAATTGTTGCCATAACTGCAAATAGTATTGTCCACATATTCCAGATTGTATCTGTTACGTTCGTAATGGCGAAGCGTGTAAAGATACATCCAAGAAGAAAGTACAATGCAGCCATGAACAATGGTGAGTTTCTCATACTAAAAATCCTCCGATAAAGCCTTGCATTTTTTCAGCTTCTTTAATCATTTCTTGAATTTGTTCATTACTCACTAAAACTTGAGCAATTGCAACTAATGTATTCATTGCAACATGAGCTGCAATAGGAACTATAATTCGTTTCGTCTTTACGTATAAAAAGGCGAATACGAGCCCCATAGAAGTGTATACCAATAAGTGAGTAAAATCAAAATGAATCGCCGCGAATACAAGTGAACTAATGATAGCGGCAATAAAGAAGTTAAACTTCTTATAAAGTGTACCGAATAAAATTTTTCTAAATACGATTTCTTCCAAAATAGGTCCTATTATAGATATGACGATAAGGAACCAAGGTGTCGTTCTTGCGATGTCCATAAGTCTTGCTGTATTTTCAGATCCCGGTGTAATCCCTAATAAACGCATTTCAATCATACCGGCAATGCTTTGTGAGAACAGTGCTAAGAAGAAACCAATAAAAATCCACCCAATTGTAGCTGGAACAGTAGAGCGCGTTTTATCTAAATGCCTGTCACGAATATCTGTTCTGAGTAACCAAAGTACAACGCATAATGCAATGAAAAAGCTAATGATAGCCCAATGACCAGTTATGAGCTGAATCTTTTCCTCTCTAGTAAATCCCCTATTATCGTATAGTCCAGTTTTCAGGAGAAGTGGTAACCCGGCAATGCCTGATAACTGCATTAAAATGTATGTAACGATAACCCACCAATATTGTTTCTTCAAATGGTTTAACCATCCTTTCTAACTCTAGTGTATGAGATAAAGTAGGATAACATGTAAATATGCTACCTATCATATAAACTTTCATTCGAATTATGATTCTTTTGTAAATCTTTATTTGAAATTAAAATAGAAGACAGGAAAAAGTTGTGTGTTTAGCGAAAACAACTTAGGGTGTCTTTCATATTGTAACATACGAGTGGTGGAAACAACGATTCATATAGTAAAGGTAGTGGAAGAAGGATTCTATATAGAAAAGTATATATAGTAATTTGCGAAAAAATTATGATTTTTTTACTTGCAAAAGAAATTGAGATTATTTATTATTAGAAGTGTGTTAGCACTCGTGTGACTTGAGTGCTAATAAATAAAATTTACATAACAAAATGAGGAGGTTATTGTTCATGCTAAAGCCATTAGGTGATCGCGTTGTAATTGAACTTGTTCAAGCAGAAGAAAAAACAGCAAGTGGTATTGTATTACCAGAAACTGCAAAAGAAAAACCACAAGAGGGTAAAGTTATTGCAGTAGGTACTGGCCGAGTGCTTGAAAATGGTGAGCGTGTTGCTTTAGAGGTAGCAGCAGGTGATCTTATCATCTTCTCAAAATATGCAGGTACTGAAGTGAAATACGAAGGTACAGACTACTTGATTTTACGTGAAAGTGACATTTTAGCAATTATCGGTTAATTATATACATTTTAAAAATTCAAGGGGGTCAATTATTATGGCAAAAGATATTAAATTTAGTGAAGAAGCACGTCGTTCGATGCTTCGCGGTGTCGACACTCTTGCAAACGCAGTAAAAGTAACGCTTGGGCCAAAAGGTCGTAACGTTGTACTTGAGAAAAAATTCGGTTCACCACTTATTACAAATGACGGTGTAACAATCGCAAAAGAAATCGAATTAGAAGATGCATTCGAAAACATGGGTGCGAAATTAGTAGCAGAAGTTGCTAGCAAAACAAACGATGTTGCTGGTGATGGAACGACAACTGCAACTGTATTGGCGCAAGCTATGATTCGTGAAGGTCTTAAAAACGTAACAGCTGGTGCAAACCCAATGGGTCTTCGTAAAGGTATCGAAAAAGCTGTTACTGCTGCAATTGAAGAATTAAAAGTGATTTCTAAACCAATCGAAGGTAAATCTTCTATCGCACAAGTAGCTGCTATTTCTTCGGCTGATGAAGAAGTAGGTCAATTAATCGCTGAAGCAATGGAGCGCGTTGGTAACGACGGCGTTATTACTTTAGAAGAATCTAAAGGATTCACAACAGAATTAGACGTAGTAGAAGGTATGCAATTTGATCGTGGATATGCATCTCCTTATATGATTACTGATTCTGACAAAATGGAAGCGGTTCTTGATAACCCATATATCTTAATTACTGACAAGAAGATTTCTAACATTCAAGAAATCTTACCAGTATTAGAGCAAGTGGTACAACAAGGTAAACCACTTCTTATCATTGCTGAAGATGTAGAAGGCGAAGCGTTAGCTACATTAGTAGTGAACAAACTTCGTGGTACATTCAATGTAGTAGCTGTTAAAGCTCCTGGATTTGGTGACCGTCGTAAAGCAATGCTAGAAGATATCGCAATCTTAACTGGTGGCGAAGTAATCACTGAAGAATTAGGACGTGACTTAAAATCTGCTACAGTTGAATCTTTAGGACGCGCTGGTAAAATCGTTGTAACGAAAGAAAACACAACTGTAGTTGAAGGTATTGGAAACACACAACAAATCGAAGCTCGCATCGGTCAAATCCGTGCGCAATTAGAAGAAACAACTTCTGAATTCGATCGTGAAAAATTACAAGAGCGTCTTGCTAAACTAGCAGGCGGTGTAGCAGTAATTAAAGTAGGTGCAGCAACTGAAACTGAGTTAAAAGAGCGCAAACTTCGCATTGAAGATGCACTTAACTCAACTCGTGCAGCAGTAGAAGAAGGTATCGTTGCGGGTGGTGGTACTTCACTTATGAACGTATACACGAAAGTAGCTTCTATCGTAGCTGAAGGCGACGAAGCAACAGGTATCAACATCGTACTTCGCGCACTAGAAGAGCCAGTTCGTCAAATCGCAATCAACGCTGGTCTAGAAGGATCTGTAGTTGTAGAGCGTCTAAAAGGCGAAAAAGTAGGCGTTGGTTTCAACGCAGCTACTGGCGAATGGGTTAACATGCTTGAAACTGGTATCGTAGACCCAGCTAAAGTAACTCGTTCTGCACTTCAAAACGCAGCATCTGTTGCAGCTATGTTCTTAACAACTGAAGCTGTAGTAGCTGACAAGCCAGAACCAAATGCACCAGCAATGCCTGACGTGGGCGGCATGGGCATGGGCGGTATGGGCGGAATGATGTAATTCCGTTCGCTCGAAAAACATCCACTTCTATATAGAAGTGGATGTTTTTTTGTGTTTTTGAGAGCGGGAAAATAATTTCTGTAGAATTTTGTCGCTTTCTCTCTTGACCATACTGATACTTCATTGTTAGAATCTAGGAAGATAATATAAAACAATCCTTCATATATCCTCGATGATATGGTTTGAGAGTCTCTACCGGGTTACCGTAAACAACCTGACTATGAAGGCAGTGCGTCTTATATTTATAAAGAGCGGAAGACTATCTTTCTTTATAAAGCCAGACCCCTGCCTTTTCTTTGTTATGAGACTAGAGGCGGAGGACTGGCTTTTTTTATTATATTGGTAATGCTTTTCGCCAAATTGGTGAAAATATTTATATACGAGAACTAACGTTGGGGTGATTATTTTGAAGAAACAGCATGATACAATTATCGTTTTAGATTTTGGGAGTCAGTACAATCAGTTGATAGCACGTCGAATTCGTGAGTTCGGTGTATACAGTGAACTTCATCCACATACAATTACTGCAGAAGAAATTAAAGCGATGAATCCGAAAGGGATTATCTTCTCTGGTGGACCAAATAGTGTATACGGTGAAGGTGCATTACATTGTGATGAAAAAATCTTTGAACTAGGATTGCCGATTTTCGGTATTTGTTACGGTATGCAACTTATGACACAACAGTTCGGTGGTAAAGTAGAACGTGCAAACCACCGTGAGTACGGAAAAGCTGTTCTTAAAGTAGAGAACGAATCAGAATTATATGCGAACCTTCCAGAAGAGCAAGTTGTATGGATGAGCCATGGTGACTTAGTAACTGGTTTACCTGAAGGATTCGTAGTAGACGCAACAAGTGAGTCTTGTCCAATTGCTGGTATGAGCAATGAAGACAAAAACTTATACGGTGTACAATTCCACCCAGAAGTACGTCACTCTGAGCACGGTAACGATTTAATTAAAAACTTCGTATTCGGCGTATGTGGTTGTTCTGAAGGATGGAACATGGAGAACTTTATCGAAGTAGAATTAGAGAAAATCCGTGAAACTGTTGGAGACAAAAAAGTATTATGCGCACTTAGTGGCGGTGTAGACTCTTCCGTTGTAGCAGTATTAATTCATAAAGCGATCGGTGACCAATTAACATGTATTTTCGTGGACCACGGTTTACTTCGTAAAGATGAAGCAGAAGGTGTTATGAAAACATTTAGCGAAGGCTTCCATATGAACGTTATTAAAGTGGATGCACAAGAGCGCTTCATGAACAAGTTAAAAGGTGTAGAAGATCCAGAACAAAAACGTAAAATCATCGGTAATGAATTCATTTACGTATTTGATGATGAAGCTTCTAAATTACAAGGAATGGACTTCCTAGCGCAAGGTACACTTTACACGGACATCGTTGAAAGTGGTACAGCAACTGCACAAACAATTAAATCTCACCATAATGTTGGTGGACTTCCTGAAGACATGCAGTTCAAATTAATTGAGCCTTTAAACACTTTATTTAAAGATGAAGTACGTGTATTAGGATCAGAACTAGGAATTCCTGATGAAATCGTATGGCGTCAACCGTTCCCAGGTCCAGGACTTGGTATTCGTGTATTAGGTGAAATTACAGAAGAGAAATTAGAAATCGTTCGTGAATCTGATGCGATTTTACGTGAAGAAATTATAAAAGCAGGATTAGACCGTGAAGTTTGGCAATACTTCACTGCGCTACCTGGTATGCGTAGTGTAGGTGTTATGGGTGACGAGCGTACTTACGATTACACAGTAGGTATTCGTGCAGTAACATCTATCGACGGTATGACAGCTGACTGGGCACGTATCCCTTGGGACGTATTAGAGAAAATCTCTGTACGTATCGTAAACGAAGTAAAACACGTTAACCGTATCGTGTATGATATAACGAGTAAGCCACCAGCAACTATTGAGTGGGAATAGTATTGTAATAAAAAAGATCCATCTATCGTTCATGTATAGATGGATCTTTTTGTTTTCGTCCTTAATACGAACGAAAATACAAAAGTTTATAAAAATGTTCGTTTTTAAATTGACAAAACCACCTCCTCGAGTTAATATGAGTATGTAATTCAAACGAAAAGTGAATATTATGCCGTCGTATAATATCGGGGATATGGCCCGAAAGTTTCTACCTAGCTACCGTAAATGGCTTGACTACGAGGCGTTTGTATAAAGATGAGGGGAAACTTGTCTTTATTTATAGAACGCTTCCATGTATATGCAATGGGAGCCTTTTTTATTTTTATAGATAAAAGAGGGCTAGGGTGAAATACGGCGAGTAATCATATAACGGGGGAAACGTAGGATGAAACGCTATTTTCAGTTTGATGAGCTCGGTACGAATTATAAGACTGAGTTCATAGCAGGGTTAACGACATTTCTATCTATGGCTTACGTACTATTTGTCAATCCTGCTACGCTGTCGCTTGGAAATGTTAAAGGGTTACCAGCAGGTACAGGAATGGATCCAGGTGCAGTATTCGTTGCTACAGCATTAGCAGCGGCGATTGGTTCGTTAATTATGGGGATATTTGCGAAGTATCCGATTGCTTTAGCGCCAGGTATGGGAATAAACGCGTTCTTTGCTTATACAGCGGTGTTAACGATGGGAATTCCGTGGCAAACGGCGATTGCTGGAACATTAATGTCAGGTATTATCTTTATTATTCTTACTGCTTCAGGTATTCGTGAAAAAATCATTAATGCAATTCCAGTAGAGTTAAAGTTTGCAGTAGCGGCGGGTATTGGATTATTCATTGCCTTCCTTGGATTCCAAAACGCTGGAATTATCGTAAAGAATGATGCTGTTCTTGTTGGGTTGGGGGACTTAACAAAGGGCACAACGTTACTAGCAATCTTCGGAGTTGTTACTACAATCATTTTCATGATTAAAAAAATAAATGGTGCAGTTTTCTACGGCATGATTCTTACGGCGATCTTAGGAGTAGCGACTGGATTAATTGATACACCGAAAGCTGTAGTGGGAGCAATACCGAGTCTAGAACCAACGTTCGGGGTAGCGTTAACTCACTTTGGAGACATTTTTACTGTTGAAATGGGTATTGTTATTATAACGTTCTTCTTTATCGATTTCTTTGATACAGCAGGTACGCTCGTGGCGGTTGCGAATCAAGCGGGATTAATGAAGAACAATAAATTACCACGTGCAGGAAAAGCACTATTTGCAGATGCGATTGCAACTGTAATCGGTGCGATCTTAGGTACGTCGACAACAACGTCTTATATTGAATCTTCTGCAGGGGTAGCAGCGGGTGGACGTTCTGGATTTACAGCAGTTGTAACAGCAGGGTTCTTCTTACTGGCACTATTCTTCTCGCCGCTATTAAGTGTTGTGACACCAGCTGTAACAGCGCCAGCATTAATTATTGTAGGAATCTTGATGGTTTCATCTTTAGGAGAAATTGATTGGAAGAAATTCGAGATTGCAGTACCAGCATTCTTTACTATCATTTCAATGCCACTTACGTATAGTATCGCAACAGGAATTGCAATCGGATTTATCTTCTATCCAATTACAATGGTTGTGAGTGGCCGTCGTAAAGAGATTCATCCAATTATGTATGTTATGGGAGTTTTATTTGTACTATATTTCATCTACGTTCGTAAATAAAAGGGGTTTTTTGAAAGGTCTAGACTTAAGGGGAGTCTAGACCTTTTTTTGCGTCTTCAGAAAATCTTAAGGATTTCCGAGCGTTTTTCTTCAGAAATTTTCTTATAATAGAAGTTAGGGATTAAAAATGATGGGGGAGATATTGTGGCTGGAGAAACAATACTTGTCGTAGATGATGAAAAAGAAATTAGGCACCTTATTACAATATATTTAAAGAATGAAGGATATAAAGTACTGCAAGCAGGGGACGGAGAAGAAGGGTTACGTTTACTAGAAGAAAATGAAGTACATCTAGTCGTATTAGATATTATGATGCCGAAAGTAGATGGTATTCACATGTGTATGAAAGTAAGAGAATCGAAAGAAATGCCGATTATTATGCTTTCTGCGAAAACGCAAGATATGGACAAAATTTTAGGATTAACTACAGGTGCAGATGATTACGTAACGAAACCATTTAACCCGTTAGAGCTAATCGCAAGAATTAAATCTCAGTTACGTCGTTATATGAAGATGAATGGTTTTGCGATTCAAAATGAGGACGAGTTAGAAATTGGAGAGATGAAAATAAACATCTCCACTCATACAGTCATTGTGGATGGAGAAGAAGTGAAACTGACCCCGAGGGAATTTTCAATTTTAGAATTACTAGTTCGTAATCCGGGGATGGTCTTTAGTGCGGAACAAATTTATGAAAAGGTTTGGAACGAAAGATCCTTCCAGTCGGATAACACGGTAATGGTTCATATTCGGAAAGTGCGTGAAAAGATTGAGGAGAATCCAAGGAAGCCTAGATATATAAAAACAGTATGGGGAGTGGGGTATAAGGTTGAAAAAGATATTTAATCCGTTTACTTATGTAAGGAAAATAAGACAATTAATTGAGAAATTAGTAAAGAGTGTACGAAAGAGTATAAGAATTCAATTGATTACTACTTTTGCTGCTTGTGCGTTATTAGGAGTCTTTTTTGCAAAGGGAGCTGCACCATTTTTTGAGAATGCGAATCGTCAAGCGACTGTCGATTATCGGTCTGGTATGCAACAAATTAATTATCAAGCTCAAAGAGCAGCAAATAGTTCGGTTCATGAAAATAAATTAGAAGCTATATCCAATATGATTGAAACGGAGAATCAAAATTTAGAGCGAGGAAATAGAGCTTTAAAAATACTGGTTACTGATGAAAGTGGTAAAGTTTTATATAAAACAAAGCAGGCGCAAGAAGAGCAAATCGATTTGCACAATACAATTCGTAATGCAGCATCATTTGCGATCAACTATTCAAATGGTCAAGATATATTTGAAAATACGAGAAAAGAATTTATAGCTTTTTCACCTATTACAATAGAAGATAAGAATTTATATATGTTCGTTAGTGGAATTCCGGATGGTGTAGTAATCTATAATACGCAAGAAGGACCGTTTCCGTTTTTCATAGGTGTACTTGTGTTCATTTTCTCTTTCTTCTATATAACAAAAAGAAAGATGAAGCAAATTGAAGCGATGGCAGCAGGTGTAAAGGAAATAGAAAAAGGAAACTTAGCGTACCGTATTGAGAAAAAGGGTGAAGATGAGATTGCAGCTTTAACTGAGAATATTAACAATATGGCAGAAGAGCTTATGAATAATATAGAAAAAGAGCGTAAATTAGAAAAGCAGAAAAACGAGCTTATTACGAATGTATCTCATGATTTACGTACACCACTTACTTCTATTATGGGTTACTTGAGATTACTTCGAGATTCTAAATATGAAAATAAAGAACAACATGATGAATATACAAGAATTGCTTTTGCAAAGTCGGAGCAGTTAAAGAATTTAATAGAAGATTTATTTGAGTATACGAAGTTAACAAATGAGCAAGTTGTATTAGAAAAACAAGAAGTATGTATAAATGAGTTACTTGAGCAATTAATAGAAGAGTTAGTACCACAGGCGGAAGAGCATGGACTTGCGTTTGTTAAGAGATTTCCTGAGGAACGTGCATATGCATCGATTGATTCGGAGAAGGTGGTTCGTGTATTTGATAATTTACTAATGAATGCGATT
>NZ_CP076653.1:2947500-2952500 GCF_018966865.1 Bacillus sp. NP247
AGAAAGCAAATGCGATTTCCTGAGTAGCGGCGAGCGAAACGGAATCTAGCCCAAACCAAGAGGCTTGCCTCTTGGGGTTGTAGGACATTCTATACGGAGTTACAAAGGAACGAGGTAGACGAAGCGACCTGGAAAGGTCCGTCACAGAGGGTAACAACCCCGTAGTCGAAACTTCGTTCTCTCTTGAATGTATCCTGAGTACGGCGGAACACGTGAAATTCCGTCGGAATCTGGGAGGACCATCTCCCAAGGCTAAATACTCCCTAGTGATCGATAGTGAACCAGTACCGTGAGGGAAAGGTGAAAAGCACCCCGGAAGGGGAGTGAAAGAGATCCTGAAACCGTGTGCCTACAAATAGTCAGAGCCCGTTAATGGGTGATGGCGTGCCTTTTGTAGAATGAACCGGCGAGTTACGATTCCGTGCGAGGTTAAGCTGAAGAGGCGGAGCCGCAGCGAAAGCGAGTCTGAATAGGGCGTTTAGTACGTGGTCGTAGACCCGAAACCAGGTGATCTACCCATGTCCAGGGTGAAGTTCAGGTAACACTGAATGGAGGCCCGAACCCACGCACGTTGAAAAGTGCGGGGATGAGGTGTGGGTAGCGGAGAAATTCCAATCGAACCTGGAGATAGCTGGTTCTCCCCGAAATAGCTTTAGGGCTAGCCTTAAGTGTAAGAGTCTTGGAGGTAGAGCACTGATTGAACTAGGGGTCCTCATCGGATTACCGAATTCAGTCAAACTCCGAATGCCAATGACTTATCCTTAGGAGTCAGACTGCGAGTGATAAGATCCGTAGTCAAGAGGGAAACAGCCCAGATCGCCAGCTAAGGTCCCAAAGTGTGTATTAAGTGGAAAAGGATGTGGAGTTGCTTAGACAACTAGGATGTTGGCTCAGAAGCAGCCACCATTTAAAGAGTGCGTAATAGCTCACTAGTCGAGTGACTCTGCGCCGAAAATGTACCGGGGCTAAATACACCACCGAAGCTGCGAATTGATACCAATGGTATCAGTGGTAGGGGAGCGTTCTAAGTGCAGTGAAGTCAGACCGGAAGGACTGGTGGAGCGCTTAGAAGTGAGAATGCCGGTATGAGTAGCGAAAGACGGGTGAGAATCCCGTCCACCGAATGCCTAAGGTTTCCTGAGGAAGGCTCGTCCGCTCAGGGTTAGTCAGGACCTAAGCCGAGGCCGACAGGCGTAGGCGATGGACAACAGGTTGATATTCCTGTACCACCTCTTTATCGTTTGAGCAATGGAGGGACGCAGAAGGATAGAAGAAGCGTGCGATTGGTTGTGCACGTCCAAGCAGTTAGGCTGATAAGTAGGCAAATCCGCTTATCGTGAAGGCTGAGCTGTGATGGGGAAGCTCCTTATGGAGCGAAGTCTTTGATTCCCCGCTGCCAAGAAAAGCTTCTAGCGAGATAAAAGGTGCCTGTACCGCAAACCGACACAGGTAGGCGAGGAGAGAATCCTAAGGTGTGCGAGAGAACTCTGGTTAAGGAACTCGGCAAAATGACCCCGTAACTTCGGGAGAAGGGGTGCTTTCTTAACGGAAAGCCGCAGTGAATAGGCCCAAGCGACTGTTTAGCAAAAACACAGGTCTCTGCGAAGCCGTAAGGCGAAGTATAGGGGCTGACACCTGCCCGGTGCTGGAAGGTTAAGGAGAGGGGTTAGCGTAAGCGAAGCTCTGAACTGAAGCCCCAGTAAACGGCGGCCGTAACTATAACGGTCCTAAGGTAGCGAAATTCCTTGTCGGGTAAGTTCCGACCCGCACGAAAGGTGTAACGATTTGGGCACTGTCTCAACCAGAGACTCGGTGAAATTATAGTACCTGTGAAGATGCAGGTTACCCGCGACAGGACGGAAAGACCCCGTGGAGCTTTACTGTAGCCTGATATTGAATTTTGGTACAGTTTGTACAGGATAGGCGGGAGCCATTGAAACCGGAGCGCTAGCTTCGGTGGAGGCGCTGGTGGGATACCGCCCTGACTGTATTGAAATTCTAACCTACGGGTCTTATCGACCCGGGAGACAGTGTCAGGTGGGCAGTTTGACTGGGGCGGTCGCCTCCTAAAGTGTAACGGAGGCGCCCAAAGGTTCCCTCAGAATGGTTGGAAATCATTCGTAGAGTGCAAAGGCATAAGGGAGCTTGACTGCGAGACCTACAAGTCGAGCAGGGACGAAAGTCGGGCTTAGTGATCCGGTGGTTCCGCATGGAAGGGCCATCGCTCAACGGATAAAAGCTACCCCGGGGATAACAGGCTTATCTCCCCCAAGAGTCCACATCGACGGGGAGGTTTGGCACCTCGATGTCGGCTCATCGCATCCTGGGGCTGTAGTCGGTCCCAAGGGTTGGGCTGTTCGCCCATTAAAGCGGTACGCGAGCTGGGTTCAGAACGTCGTGAGACAGTTCGGTCCCTATCCGTCGTGGGCGTAGGAAATTTGAGAGGAGCTGTCCTTAGTACGAGAGGACCGGGATGGACGCACCGCTGGTGTACCAGTTGTTCTGCCAAGGGCATAGCTGGGTAGCTATGTGCGGAAGGGATAAGTGCTGAAAGCATCTAAGCATGAAGCCCCCCTCAAGATGAGATTTCCCATAGCGTAAGCTAGTAAGATCCCTGAAAGATGATCAGGTTGATAGGTTCGAGGTGGAAGCATGGTGACATGTGGAGCTGACGAATACTAATAGATCGAGGACTTAACCATATAATATGAAGCAAATGTTATCTAGTTTTGAAGGAATATACCTTCATCAGTTTGGTGATGATGGCAGAGAGGTCACACCCGTTCCCATACCGAACACGGAAGTTAAGCTCTCTAGCGCCGATGGTAGTTGGGACCTTGTCCCTGTGAGAGTAGGACGTCGCCAAGCAACTGTAAGACGAGTCAGAATGACTCGTCTTTTTTGTGTATATTTCGTTAGAAATAACTTCTTACTAACCCCAAATACCACTTTAGATTTTAAGTATTCCCCATTCTTTTAAGATTTGTGGTTGCATAGCCATATGATTTTTTATTCAATTTCTCCCGTGATTTTTGATATGTAATTTAAGATTTTTTATTTTATTTCTTATAGATACGATTCATTGGTGTGTTAAAATAGTACAGTTATTTTTGAAGTACTTTAATATAAGAAGATTTAATTTTGAAAAAGGAGATAATATGAAAAAGATAGGTGTAATTACTATAGTAGTTTTAGTCCTTCTAGCGATTGCATATATGTTAGTCGGGAATTATTTCTATAATTATGCGTTGAATGCGAAACAAGAAAAAGATTTTTTAGAGGATAATCCGCACTTAACGGAAACGGTGAATGCATCGGGAGGTGCATTGGCTACGAATGAAGACAAGAATGCGAACTTTGTATCAAAATATAAACCTAATACATTAACTATACGCTCTTTTGATAAGCTAAATTTAACAGGTTATGAATATATGAATGAGCAATCTAGTCATAAATGGGCACTTGTAGTTCATGGATATGATGGCAGGGCATCAGCAATGACGAAATATATCCGGAATTTTTATGAACAAGGTTATAACGTCATAGCGCCAGATCTTCGTGGGCATGGAAATAGTGAAGGCGATTATATCGGCATGGGTTGGCATGATCGTAAAGATATTTTGATTTGGATTCAACAAATTGTAAAGAAAGATCCGAATGCTGAAATAGCACTCTTTGGTGTTTCAATGGGCGCGGCAACTGTAATGATGACTTCAGGTGAAGATTTACCCGCTAACGTTAAAGTTATTATCGAAGATTGTGGATACTCAACTGTTATTGATGAATTTACTTATCAACTAAAAGACTTATTCCACTTGCCGAAGTTTCCTGTTATGAATGCAGCAAATACAGTGACAAAATTAAGAGCTGGATATGATTTAGAAGAAGCTTCGGCTATAAAACAAGTGGCGAAAAGTAAAACGCCTATGCTATTTATTCACGGGGATGCTGATACATTCGTTCCTTATGAAATGTTAGATGAAGTATATAATACTGCAAAAGTAGAAAAAGAGAAATTAATTGTTCCAGGTGCTGGACATGGAGAAGCTGAAAAGGTAGATTCGAATAAATATTGGAATACCGTATGGAAGTTCGTGGGGAGATATATTCCAGCATAATTAGATTGTTTTAGAGTTGTATATACGATAATCAGAAGGTAGTGTTTTTATACTTTTGATTATCGTTTTTTTCTATTCGTAAATTCATTTTAGGTTGTAGTATATAAGGCTTGAAGCATAAATTTTTGAATTCTTTAGTACCAGTGCTACAATGATTGAAAACTACATGTTAATGAGGTGTTTCTATGAAAATTGAAGTATGGTCAGATTTTGTATGCCCATTCTGCTATATTGGGAAACGTAGATTAGAAATGGCTTTAGAGCAATTTCCACATAAGAAGGATGTTGAAGTTGAGTTTAAAAGTTTTGAATTAGACCAAAATGCTCCAATCTATTCTGGAACAAGTATTAATGAAGTACTTGCATCAAAGTATGGGATTAGTATTGAAGAAGCTAAGCATAATAATATACAATTAGGAAATCATGCAGCTAGTATGGGTTTGGATTTTAATTTTGAAGAGATGAAGCCGACAAACACTTTTGATGCGCATCGTCTGGCGAAGTTTGCAAAGGATCAAGGAAAAGAAAAAGAGATTACGGAAAATCTGCTTTTTGCATATTTTACTGAATCGGAAAATTTAAGTGATGTGGATACGCTCGTTACTATCGCTGAAGCTTCAGGTCTAGATAAGCAAGAGGTTTTAAATGTTATTAATAATAAAAGTGCATATGCAAATGATGTTAGAGTGGATGAAGCGATTGCTCAGCAATATCAAATTTCGGGAGTACCTTATTTTATTATTAATCAAAAGTATGCTATTTCAGGTGCACAACCACTTGGAACTTTTGTTGGTGCACTTCAGCAAGTGTGGGAAGAAGAGAATCCCGCACCTAAGTTACAAGAGTTTTCATCAGAAGAAGGAAGCGATATGTCTTGTACTG
>NZ_CP076653.1:2955000-2965000 GCF_018966865.1 Bacillus sp. NP247
ACGGCGGAACACGTGAAATTCCGTCGGAATCTGGGAGGACCATCTCCCAAGGCTAAATACTCCCTAGTGATCGATAGTGAACCAGTACCGTGAGGGAAAGGTGAAAAGCACCCCGGAAGGGGAGTGAAAGAGATCCTGAAACCGTGTGCCTACAAATAGTCAGAGCCCGTTAATGGGTGATGGCGTGCCTTTTGTAGAATGAACCGGCGAGTTACGATCCCGTGCGAGGTTAAGCTGAAGAGGCGGAGCCGCAGCGAAAGCGAGTCTGAATAGGGCGTTTAGTACGTGGTCGTAGACCCGAAACCAGGTGATCTACCCATGTCCAGGGTGAAGTTCAGGTAACACTGAATGGAGGCCCGAACCCACGCACGTTGAAAAGTGCGGGGATGAGGTGTGGGTAGCGGAGAAATTCCAATCGAACCTGGAGATAGCTGGTTCTCCCCGAAATAGCTTTAGGGCTAGCCTTAAGTGTAAGAGTCTTGGAGGTAGAGCACTGATTGAACTAGGGGTCCTCATCGGATTACCGAATTCAGTCAAACTCCGAATGCCAATGACTTATCCTTAGGAGTCAGACTGCGAGTGATAAGATCCGTAGTCAAGAGGGAAACAGCCCAGATCGCCAGCTAAGGTCCCAAAGTGTGTATTAAGTGGAAAAGGATGTGGAGTTGCTTAGACAACTAGGATGTTGGCTCAGAAGCAGCCACCATTTAAAGAGTGCGTAATAGCTCACTAGTCGAGTGACTCTGCGCCGAAAATGTACCGGGGCTAAATACACCACCGAAGCTGCGAATTGATACCAATGGTATCAGTGGTAGGGGAGCGTTCTAAGTGCAGTGAAGTCAGACCGGAAGGACTGGTGGAGCGCTTAGAAGTGAGAATGCCGGTATGAGTAGCGAAAGACGGGTGAGAATCCCGTCCACCGAATGCCTAAGGTTTCCTGAGGAAGGCTCGTCCGCTCAGGGTTAGTCAGGACCTAAGCCGAGGCCGACAGGCGTAGGCGATGGACAACAGGTTGATATTCCTGTACCACCTCTTTATCGTTTGAGCAATGGAGGGACGCAGAAGGATAGAAGAAGCGTGCGATTGGTTGTGCACGTCCAAGCAGTTAGGCTGATAAGTAGGCAAATCCGCTTATCGTGAAGGCTGAGCTGTGATGGGGAAGCTCCTTATGGAGCGAAGTCTTTGATTCCCCGCTGCCAAGAAAAGCTTCTAGCGAGATAAAAGGTGCCTGTACCGCAAACCGACACAGGTAGGCGAGGAGAGAATCCTAAGGTGTGCGAGAGAACTCTGGTTAAGGAACTCGGCAAAATGACCCCGTAACTTCGGGAGAAGGGGTGCTTTCTTAACGGAAAGCCGCAGTGAATAGGCCCAAGCGACTGTTTAGCAAAAACACAGGTCTCTGCGAAGCCGTAAGGCGAAGTATAGGGGCTGACACCTGCCCGGTGCTGGAAGGTTAAGGAGAGGGGTTAGCGTAAGCGAAGCTCTGAACTGAAGCCCCAGTAAACGGCGGCCGTAACTATAACGGTCCTAAGGTAGCGAAATTCCTTGTCGGGTAAGTTCCGACCCGCACGAAAGGTGTAACGATTTGGGCACTGTCTCAACCAGAGACTCGGTGAAATTATAGTACCTGTGAAGATGCAGGTTACCCGCGACAGGACGGAAAGACCCCGTGGAGCTTTACTGTAGCCTGATATTGAATTTTGGTACAGTTTGTACAGGATAGGCGGGAGCCATTGAAACCGGAGCGCTAGCTTCGGTGGAGGCGCTGGTGGGATACCGCCCTGACTGTATTGAAATTCTAACCTACGGGTCTTATCGACCCGGGAGACAGTGTCAGGTGGGCAGTTTGACTGGGGCGGTCGCCTCCTAAAGTGTAACGGAGGCGCCCAAAGGTTCCCTCAGAATGGTTGGAAATCATTCGTAGAGTGCAAAGGCATAAGGGAGCTTGACTGCGAGACCTACAAGTCGAGCAGGGACGAAAGTCGGGCTTAGTGATCCGGTGGTTCCGCATGGAAGGGCCATCGCTCAACGGATAAAAGCTACCCCGGGGATAACAGGCTTATCTCCCCCAAGAGTCCACATCGACGGGGAGGTTTGGCACCTCGATGTCGGCTCATCGCATCCTGGGGCTGTAGTCGGTCCCAAGGGTTGGGCTGTTCGCCCATTAAAGCGGTACGCGAGCTGGGTTCAGAACGTCGTGAGACAGTTCGGTCCCTATCCGTCGTGGGCGTAGGAAATTTGAGAGGAGCTGTCCTTAGTACGAGAGGACCGGGATGGACGCACCGCTGGTGTACCAGTTGTTCTGCCAAGGGCATAGCTGGGTAGCTATGTGCGGAAGGGATAAGTGCTGAAAGCATCTAAGCATGAAGCCCCCTCAAGATGAGATTTCCCATAGCGTAAGCTAGTAAGATCCCTGAAAGATGATCAGGTTGATAGGTTCGAGGTGGAAGCATGGTGACATGTGGAGCTGACGAATACTAATAGATCGAGGACTTAACCATATAATATGAAGCAAATGTTATCTAGTTTTGAAGGAATATACCTTCATCAGTTTGGTGATGATGGCAGAGAGGTCACACCCGTTCCCATACCGAACACGGAAGTTAAGCTCTCTAGCGCCGATGGTAGTTGGGACCTTGTCCCTGTGAGAGTAGGACGTCGCCAAGCAACTGTAAGACGAGTCAGAATGACTCGTCTTTTTTGTATGCTTTCATGCCTCGATTAATTGCCTTTTTAACTCCTTCTAAATAAGCGAACCCATATTTTTTATCGGGTTCTAAGTAAGTACCTTCCGCCCACTCATTCCACGCATTAATAAATAAAAACTCGCTATTATAAAGGGAGTATGCACGATGAATTTGCTTACTTAAATATATTGTGAACTTCTCAGGGGTAGAACCTATGAAAATACTACTGTTTAAATCTTTGCGGCGAGCTGTATTATCCCAATCAACAAAAGCTCCAGGGAATGTTTTTTTCTTTGAGGGAAATCGTTTTAATATATACATCCATACTTTATCGTAGTCCCAAGCATTTAATTGCATACCAGACTCATATATTGTTTTATTTATGTCTGAAGAGCTATCATGGGCAATTGTATAAAAAGGTTCAAATTGAATGCTAGCGTCGAATCCATTTATGTTAGGTAGTGGAAAACTGTTTAATGTTTCTGCAAAGTATATACCTTTTAAGCCGTTTTCTCGTGCTAATGCATTCCAATAATTAAGCATTTTTTCACAATCAGGAATATGTCCCGGGCGATAAATAATGAATAGAGGTTTATCATCTATACGAATATATCTTTTATCTTGGAACGCTTGTAATAAATATTCAAAGTGCTCTTTCCAATCTGATACATCTCCATAATCTTGAGGCATTAATATATGTTTATCAAGACCATCCCAAGATTGTGTCCATGGCTCATTTGCCCAAGAAAGACAAAATGGAAAATCTGGTTCCCCCATCTTAAGTACCTCATTAAAAGGTGTTTCTAATAGTCTCTTACCTTTAAACCAGTAGTGATAGTAACAAAATCCATATATGCCGTATGTTTTAGCGGTTTCTGCTTGCCATTTTCTTATGGATGGGGTGGTTAAGTCATAATAAAAATCTTGATAAGGTTCCCTAGGTTGATAATGTCCTGAAAATAAAGGTTGTGCATTTTTAGTATTTGTCCATTCAGTAAAACCTTTACCCCACCATCGATCATTTTCTTTTATTTGGTGGAATTGTGGTAAGTAAAAAGCGATTATTTTCAAGTTATATCACCCCTATATTTTTCATGATTCAAGTGGTGGGAAGTTACTTTTGATTTTGTGGATTAAGTTTGAAATAAGAGATATGTTATTTGCTTACTGTTTTTCAATGCTTCGTATTGGATTCACTTTTATAGCTTCCTTGGATATGGGAGTCTTGGGCAATCTGATGTATAAGGCTGGAATAAAAGGTGTCTTTCAACATGAAGCTAAGAAAATCTAGCGTATCATCCATGAACGAAAGGCGTTAATCTTTTTGGAGAACAAATAAGGCCTGTGGTAGTCGGTTTACATCATCAAAAAAATCAAGTAGCTTTAGAAGTTCCACATCAGATAGTGGACTAACAAGGTTATCAAAATCACTTCCTAACTTAAATTTATTCATTTGTTAAACCTCCGAATTATATAATGATAAAAATTATTTACGAGCTTTTTGTACTAATAAAGACATGTAAAAATTCAGCATCTAATCCTAGTGATCTATCCTTTTGTAAATAAACAATAGTATACATATTTGCATGTGTATAAATATATTCAATCATATCTTGCCCCCAATCAAATGTTACTAAAGATCCATTCTCATCGATAGGGTTTCCATGATAAATGGGCTCTTCAATATACTCAATCACTTCTTTATTCACTCTTGCTCTTTGCAAAGTCTTTGTGAGTGTATGATACCAAGGGACAGTAAATACATGAGCACCACCAGGCTTTAATACTCGTTCTATTTCTTTAAAGGCCTTTTTTGGTGTCATGACATGTTCAAAAACATCTTGAGTAATGAATAAATCAAAAGATTCATTTTGGAAGGTCATGTTTTCTAAGTTCTCACATCTAATTCCTTGAAAGTATTGGCCTAGAGGATAGTTTTTAAAGTATTGAGAATATGTATAGTTTTTGCAGTTTTTTATTAGTAGCTGAGTTGTAATTCCCCCAGGAGAGGATTCGTGGATATTATAGGAACCCCATTTTGGAAAAAATGTATTTAAAACATGGATTAAAGCTCGTTGCCTCGGTATAGAGTGGCATGTAGAACATAAGTAATGATCTCTAAGCCAATCATTATGCTCTATAAATGTAGTTTCCTTCTCACAAATAACGCAGTATCCATTATTGTGTTTCAAATTACCTTCCACATGACATCACTCCTGTGTTAAATGCATATGACACACACGTCAACAATCAGCGAAATCAAAGAGAGTGGGTGAAAATTAGGGAACCCATAAAAGTAAGGTTGGTAGAAGGGGATAATTAGCGGGAGAGAACCCCGCGCTAATTAAAGTTTCACTTTATGCTATGCGATACATTCGCTTTTATTCATTGAAGAATGTATAGACTTAAAATATTCCTTTTGTGTACGGATACATTTCAAAGTCCTGTGCATATATTGCTGTAACTAAATCCATGGTTTCTTTATCATAAAAGCTTTCATATGTTGGAAAGCGGGGGAAGGATGCATCTGTAATGCTAAGTTCTGCATAGCTTCCCTTATAAAGCATCTTATGAGCGCGATGATGATCTGAATTTGTAAGAAGCGCTAAATTTGATTTAGTCAAATCGTACGTGTGTTCTAACTTAGTGATTTGTGTATTGAAATCTTCTAAAGGAATATAGCATTGGATGAAGTTTTCTTCACCTGGGACGTATTGCTGACTAAAATGTATATCTATTGCTAGGGAATTGGAACCGAATGCTTGAACGTAATATAAAAATTGTTTAAATGATATTCCTTGGTTACTATATTTGTCATTATAAAAATAATGCCGGATACTTTCCCATTGAGGGCTAGCATATGGATTGTCAGCAAGCAATAAAAAGGAGCTGACCGCCCTTGTATAGGGATTTCGTACAAGTTTATAAACATCCTTTTTTGCTTCTAGAAGACCATTTTGTAACTCGGGTATGTAATTTGTATTGTTTTTATACACCCAGAACTCATAATAATGAATAAAGTCATTGTATTTCTTTGCTTCAGGAAATAATCCAATTTGAAAAAAGAACCAATTAGCTAATGTGGTACATCCGCTTCTATGGCTCCAGAATAGTATAAGTGGAAAGTCTTTATGGAAATGTGGAATTCGATCTTTATGTAGGATTACATGATTTAAAAGCTCTTGATTTACATTCTTCATAAATTTAGTGCTCCTTTTTGAAAGTTCTATTCACGGAGAGGGTTCTTTGAATAGAATAAACGAGTGAGAATATGGGAAAGGAAGTTTTTATTAATCCAATATATTCATGGGAATGAGTAAATATTATGAGTGTTTTTTCGGCCATTTTAGATAAGGTAGTGATTCTAAAATGAAAATATAAAATAAAGATAATGAAAATGTATAAGGGGCATACAATTACAAGAGGATGAATAATAGAAATGATCGAGTTCATGTATTTGCATTTCTGAGTGTGACGAGTAAAAAATTTGCTTACTAGAGAGAGGATATTATGAGGAAGAATAATTATTTAATAGTAGGTGGAAATAGTTTCATTGGTATTAACCTCACGTTAGGTTTATTAGAACAGGGGCAAAATGTAAAAGTATTTTCCAGACATATAAATAATTTCCCTCAAAATATTATAGGTGAAGTTGAATTTATTAGAGGTGATTTAGAAAATATTGAAGATATATATATAGCTTTAATGAATGTGGATATCATTATTTATTTAGCTGCAACGTCTAATGTAGCAACTTCAATTGACGATGTTTTTGGAGATATTAACAGTAGCTTTTTTTTTCTTAATTTCATGGAAAGTGTTAAAGATTTTCAGATTAAAAAAATTGTATTAGCGTCTTCTGGAGGCACGGTTTATGGTGAACCTGAATATTTACCTATTGATGAGAAACATCCATTAAAACCACTTTCTCCATATGGAATAACAAAAGTGTCGCTTGAGAATTATTTGTATTTTTATAAGAGGAAATATGGAATAGACTATGTTGTATGTAGATATTCTAATCCATATGGAAAATATCAAAATCCTTTAAAGAAAGTTGGGGCAATAAATTGTTTTTTGTATCAGCATCTCAGTAATGAAAGGATTAATATATACGGGAATCCACAAGAGATTATTCGAGATTATATTTATATCGATGATTTAGTTGAAATTACGATACAACTATCGCAATTTAATCGATTGAAATCTTGCGTATATAACATAGGAAGCGGCAAAGGTCTCTCTTTAAAACGAATTATAGTAGAATTGGAGAAATTAACAGAAAGAAAAGTGGATTTTATCTGCTATAAACAAAAACAAGAAAATGTTCAAAAAATCATTTTAAATATAGATAGGGTAAGGCAAGAATGTAATTGGGAACCGAAAATAGATTTCAAAAGTGGAATTAGATTAAATAAGCTATGGATTGAGGAGTTCTTATATAGTGAAAAATGATAAACCATGCCCTACTTGTATATAAGTAGGGCATGGTTTATTATTTTATTTCTTTTTGTATTACCCAAAGGTCTTGATGTTCCCACCAAAAACCTTCATTGAATTTTTTGATAACAGGGTTATAGGGTAATAATTTAATTTTGTCACATACGTAAGAGGGACTAACTATCGTTTGTCCGTATTGATTAACATCTAAATCAAATTGTTCACTAGAGGGGAGAAACCAATACCCCTGTTTATTTAAATTTGGAAAGCCGAAGTACTTTTTACTTTGATATCCGTGAGTTGTGAAAATGAATAAGCCGCCGGGTGAAACAGCGTTATACAATGTTTGAAGCCAACGAAACCAAGTCGTATCAGGCATATGAGAAAAAAAGGATAGACAAAAAACAATATCATACGTAGAAGAGGCCAGTTTTACTTGTTCGGGTTCAGGATGAGATAATATAGAAGAAGTATTTAATGTACTTTCAATAAAAGTAATAGCTTCTTCATGTATATCACATGAAGTTAGACGTAAGTCTGTTTGTATATTTATTAAATGCCGTGTTACGCAGCCGTATCCGGATGCAAATTCTAATAATTTAATTGGATTGTCTATAGGAGTGTAAGAGGAAGTAATTAAGTCTAAGAGTATTTCTGCTGAGTTCTTTCCATCTTTAAAATAATAATCTATCGCTTCCTTTTTAGAAGGGAAGACGGGATTAGTGACAAGGAATTGAAAAATGTGATCCTCAGGATGGACGTTTGCATTTACATTGTAGGTGTTTGCGATTTGAGAAATTAAATCTTTATTTTCCTCTATAAATTCTTTCAAAGAGTATTCCCCCTAAATCATAGTAGTATCTTAAAAGAGATACTGGTGGTGAGGAAAGTGTATAGTTAAATCTTCAAATATGCTTTAAGATATTTTCTATATGTGTACATTTTCATTTTAGAAATGTCGTCGATAGTAAAGGTTTCTTTAATGAAATTCTGCATTTGCACAACTTCACTGTAATGAAAAGATGAATCTTCTGTTTTCGTCACACTATTTGTATGTCGTCTATGATAGTTTAGGGGTTTTGGATTGAAGTAAATATTCCCCTCTTTAAGAATAGAAACATAGAAAAACCAATCACCAGCGACTTTAAACTTTTCTAATTGTCTTTCTGTTTTTTTTATATCTATGTTTTTAAAAACTACACTTGAGACATTAGGTATGGTGTTTTTGATAAGTAACGTATCTTGTATTTCATCTATGCCTTTTCTAAAATAAGAGTTTTTCCATTTTTCGTTATCAATATCATTCGTGTAATCTAAATAATGATGGGCTAAAATATTCCCTTGTTCATCTATTTGCTTTGATTGTGTGTAGCTTAAGGTGACATCATTATTTATATGAAACCCTTGTATTACTTCTTCTAAAAATGTCTTATCACATAAGTCATCGGCCTCTGCAATCCAAATATAATCACCGGTTGCTGCAGAGACACCTTTTATCCATTGTTTAAATACAGAACCAGAGTTTTTATCATTAATAATCTGCTGGACTTTTAAGTGGGTCTTATTTTCATTTGAGAGCAGTTCTTCAAATATTGATACGCTATCGTCAGTGGAGGCATCGTCTAGGAAAATTAATTCGTAAAGGGGATAGGTTTGGCTAAATATGGACCTGACTCGGTCAGGTAAGTATTTTTCATAATTATAGTTCGGTACGATTACGCTTATTTTTTTATAATTATGCTCAAGCAGGTTTAATAATTGATAAATGTAATGAAGAAAGTTGAAATCTTTTTCAATAAGTTCTTGGCCGAAGCTACCTTTTTGTAATCGTAAATCTTCATCTCCAATAAATTCATATATTCTTTCCAGCATCTTCGGTAAATTTAAAAAGTCTACTAAGGCGCCAGTTTGTTCCGTAACAACATCTTCAAAACCTCCAGCGTTTTTAAACCCTATAACAGGGACTTTTGTATCTAATGCTTCTAAAACAACGTTGGGAAAAGGATCCTCTCTTGAAGTTAATAAATATAAATCAGCCCCGGCGTTATATAAACCGATATCTGGGGTAGGCTCCACTAATGTGAAATGTGCCGTATATCTCTGGGAGAGCGTATTTAAAAAGTGAACATCTGTTCTCCCGACCCAGATAAAATGAATATTCGTATGAACCTTTCTTACTGAGTAAGCAATAAGTGAGAATAAATCTATCCCTTTTCGATGATCAGCGAAACCTACCCCCAAAATGATTTTGCTGTCTAGAGGCAGATTGTGTTTTTTTCGTAATTCGTTTCTAGCTTTTGCAATATTGTTCTTATAAGGATTGTGGTTAAACAAACCCTGAGGGAGGATGTGGCATTTTTGATGATCCAATTGAGTGATTGTACGGAATTTTTCATACACGTACTGTGAAGGGAAGACAATTTTGTAAGCAAACTCGGCAATGTTTCTAGCTTTTCCCTCGGCAGAGTACTGTTGTATTAAATGCGGCAATTCATGTATTAATGAAATAACTTTTATATTGTGTTTAGCTAGTAAGGCAACTATATCACCACTTATGACGGTACTACATATGGCGATGGTATAGTCTTGTGATAATAACTTCTTTATTAATAATTCGACCTTTTCTTCCGTTGGGTAGTCTTCCTCTATGCAATAAACAGGACCATACTTTTGAAAGTCGTGGATTAAAATGCCCGTTCCAATAGAAATAATCGCGACGGAGTAATGAAAGTTTTCTTTAAGAGCTTTAATAGTATGTAAAGAAAGCAGCTGTGCTCCGTGGAAATGGGCATCATGGGATACATAAATGATCTTCTTATTAACATGCATTTCATAACGCCTCCTAAGTTTATGTATCATTCCTAGAGATAAGT
>NZ_CP076653.1:3267500-3412500 GCF_018966865.1 Bacillus sp. NP247
CAAAGTAGCTGGTGTAATCGCTATTGGAGCTGTAATTGGTATTATGGCTGTAATTTTCGCATACATCTACGCTACGACACGTGTATTCTTCGCTATGAGTCGTGACGGTTTATTGCCAAAATCTTTTGCGAAAATTAACAAGAAGACAGAAGCACCAACATTTTCAGTTTGGTTAACAGGAATTGGTAGTGCTTTAATTGCTGGATTTATCGATTTAAAAGAATTGTCGAATTTAGCGAATATTGGAGCGTTATTAACATTTGCGATGGTTGGTGTAACTGTCATCATTCTTCGTAAAACGCATCCGAAATTACAACGTGGATTTATGGTACCACTTGTACCAATCTTACCGATTATTTCAGTTGCAAGCTGTCTATTCTTAATGGTAAATCTACCATTAACAACATGGATATACTTCGGTATTTGGTTAGCAATTGGAGTAGTTGTATACTTTGTTTATTCGAAAAAGCATAGTCATTTAAAAGAAGATGGAAGTTCGCAGGATAATTTAGAAGAAGCTAATTAAAGGGATATAAAGTTAGTAAGCCTTGTGCGTCTAGGGAGCGCGCAAGGCTTTTTTCTTTTGGAAAAATAAAGGATACCAATGTTATGTTGTCGAATTTTTATGTCGGAATATAGGAAGGGGTGGAAAGATGGAGACGAAAGTTGTCGTTGGAGCAGAGGGATATAATAATAATCCAGGTTGGTTACATACGAGTGAAGAAGAATTAAATTTATTAAGAAGAGAAACGTGGCTTAATAAATTTCAGCCTAATTCTTTATCGGTAATTTTAGCTGAACATGTATGGGAGCATTTATCGTATGAAGAAGGCATAGAAGCAGCTAAAATATGCTTTGAGTTTTTACAAGATGATGGTTATATTCGTTGTGCAGTGCCGGATGAATTTTTCCCAAATGAAGAATATCAGCGTGGTGTGCAAGTGGGAGGACCCGGTCCGTTAGATCATCCAGCTGCAAGTCATAAAATTGTACATAACTATAAAACGATTGTATCAATGTTTGAAGCAGCGGGTTTTCAAGTAAAGCTTTTAGAATACTGTGATGAGAATGGCCAGTTTCATTATAGTGATTGGGAAGAGAACAGTGGATTTATTTATCGATCGAAACGTTTTGATCATAGAAATCAAGATGGTAAATTAGGATTTGCTTCGTTAATTGTGGATGCAGTAAAAGTTAATAAATAAGAAGGGATGCACGATAGTTTTCGTGCATCCTTTTTGTATGAAGAGCATGATAGATGCGGAGAATATTTATATGTTTATTTTGAAATGTGAACGAAATTTTTTAAAAAATGTATGAGAATTCATTGACACATATGAATGGACGCTCATATAATAAAGGTATAAGACATATGAATAGTTGTTCATATGTTCAAATGAAGAGGTGAGCTGTGATGGCTGAAAATAAAGTAGAAACGCAACAGGAAGCATGTTCTCAAACGATAATTCACGAGGAAATCGTGGATCAAGTAAAACAAACAATTCCGACTGATGAAAGTTTAAGTAAAGTAGCAGAATTATTTAAAGTATTAGGTGACCGTACACGTACGAGAATATTACATGCATTATTTGAAGCTGAAATGTGTGTTTGTGATTTAGCTTATTTATTAGGGATGACGCAATCTTCAATCTCACATCAGCTTCGTGTATTAAAGCAAGCAAAGCTTGTAAAGAACCGAAAAGAAGGAAAGGTAGTTTATTATTCCTTAGCTGATCAACACGTAATTCATATCTTCGAGCAAGCGTTTGAACACGTAAACGAGGAAGAATAAAAACGCGAGGAGGGAGAACGATGGCAGAAGCATTAGTGAAAAAGAAACTTATGCTAGAAGGCTTAGATTGTGCGAATTGTGCAATGAAAATTGAAAAGGGTGTTGGGAATATAGAGGGAGTAACGTCTTGTTCTGTAAACTTTGCAACTAAGACGATGCTTTTAGAAACACCACAAAATAAAGAAAATCAAGTTGTTACGGAAGCGAAGCAGCTCGTTACAAAATTAGAGCCGCATATTAAGGTTCAAGAAGAGAAAAAAACAAAAGCGGCGAAAGAAGTATTTATATTAGAAGGTTTAGACTGTGCGAACTGTGCAATAAAGATTGAAAATAAGGTAAAGGAAATGCCAACAGTTTCAGAAGCGACTGTTGATTTCGTATCAAAGAAATTAAGAGTAGAAGTTGCAAATAAAAGAGAACTTGAATCGACTGTGCAAAATATAAAAAATGTCGTTCAAAAGTTAGAGCCAGATGTAAAAGTTGTTCGTGAAGAGGAAAAAGGACACGACCACGGCCATGATCATGGTGATAGAAATGTGAAAAAAATGATAGGAAGATTAGTAGTCGGCGGAATTTTGACAGGGATTGCTGCATTAGCCGGATTACCGCAATTGATAACAATTCCATTATTCGTTCTTGCTTATTTATTAATAGGTGGAGATATCGTTTGGAGAGCGGTAAGAAACATAACTCGCGGCCAAGTATTCGATGAAAACTTTTTAATGGCAATTGCAACTTTAGGAGCTTTCGCGATTCAACAATATCCAGAAGCAGTTGCAGTAATGTTATTCTACCAAGTAGGAGAACTGTTCCAAAGTATTGCTGTAAATCGCTCTCGAAAATCAATTACTTCATTAATGGACATTCGACCTGATTATGCAAATGTGAAAGTTGGAAATGAAACGAAACAAGTATCACCAGAAGATGTGCAAATAGGTGAGTATATTATCGTAAAACCAGGTGAAAAAGTACCGTTAGACGGGAAAGTAGTTGAGGGAACATCAATGATGGATACTTCAGCGTTAACAGGTGAGTCTGTACCGCGAGAAGTAGAAGTTGGTAATGACGTATTAAGTGGTTTTGTAAACCAAAATGGTGTATTAACTGTTGAAGTTACAAAAGAGTTCGGTGAATCGACTGTATCGAAAATTTTAGACTTAGTACAAAATGCAAGTAGCAAAAAAGCGCCAACAGAAAACTTTATTACGAAGTTTGCACGTTATTATACTCCTGTTGTAGTTATAACAGCAGCAATAATGGCATTTATTCCACCACTTATTTTAGAGGGGGCTACATTCTCCGATTGGATTTATAGAGCTTTAGTGTTCTTAGTAATCTCTTGTCCATGTGCGCTCGTTGTATCGATTCCTCTTGGATTCTTTGGCGGTATTGGTGGGGCATCTAAAAGTGGTATTTTAGTAAAAGGAAGTAACTATTTAGAAGCGTTGAATGATGTGAAATATATCGTTTTTGATAAAACAGGAACATTAACAAAAGGTGTCTTTAAAGTTACGAAGATGGAGCCTAGTGAAGGTATTACAGAAGAAGAGCTATTAGAATATGCAGCATTTGCAGAAGTATACTCAAATCATCCGATTGCACAATCTATTCGAAATGCATATGGAAAATCAATCGATGAAAATACTATTGAAGACTATAGTGAAATTTCTGGTCATGGTACGGTTGTAAAAGTACAAGGAAAAGAAATTTTCGCAGGTAATGCTAAATTAATGAGAAAAGAAAACATTACATTTAAGCAACCGAATACAGTAGGTACACTAGTTCATGTTGCTGTAGATGGTAAATATGCGGGTTATATTGTTATCTCTGATGAGGTAAAAGAGGATTCAAAACAAGCAATTCAAAAGTTAAAAGAACTAGGTATTAAGAAGACAGTCATGTTAACTGGTGATGCAAAATCAGTTGGTGAAGCTGTTGGTAAAGAATTAGGTTTAGATGAAGTTCATACCGAATTATTACCACACCAAAAAGTAGAAGAAATCGAAAAAATTGATGCAGCAAAACGCGGTAAAGAAAAGATTGCATTCGTCGGTGATGGTATTAATGATACACCAGTATTAGCGCGAGCAGACGTTGGTATTGCGATGGGTGGTTTAGGGTCAGATGCAGCAATTGAAGCTGCTGATATCGTTATTATGACTGATGAGCCTTCAAAAATTGCGACAGCAGTAAAAATTGCAAAACGTACACGTAGTATTGTCTGGCAAAATATTATATTTGCATTAGGGGTAAAAGGGTTAGTGTTATTACTCGGCGCCTTTGGTATTGCAACAATGTGGGAAGCGGTCTTCTCAGATGTTGGTGTGACACTACTTGCAGTTTTAAATGCAATGCGTGTACTGAGAGTGAAAGATTAATAAAAATAAGAGAGGGCGCGATTACGCCCTCTCTTATTTTTATTATTTTACCGTGTTATTGGGGGTGACTGTTGGTAACATAATATTGAAAAAAACAGAGAAGGAGGAAACTTCTCTGTTTATTTTTGTATATTTTTTTCAACTTGTTCGCGAACAGTTTGAATATAATTCATTTTATGATCCCAGCACTCTTGGCTTAAATCGACAGGGTACTCTTCAGGATTTAAAGTTCGCATATATTCTTCCCAAAATAGTGAGAGGCTGTGTTCGTTATACTTTTGAATATCTAATATGTTAGGTAATTCATACGTTCTTTTACCGTTAACGAAAATATCTTGATGCAGTTCGCGTGCTTCGAAGTTTGTTACGAATTTACTTATATATGTATGAACAGGATGGAACATTTTTAAACGTTCTTCTTTTCCGGGTTCTTCTGACTCTAAAGCAATATAATCGCCTTCTGCATGATCGTTAACACGGTTAATAATACGATAAATTCGTTTAAGTCCTGGGGTTGTAATTTTTTCAGGATTGGATGAAATTTTAATCGTATCATTTAAGTTGCCATCGGCATCTTCAATGGCAACTAGTTTGTAGACAGCGCCTAATGCTGGTTGCTCAAAAGATGTGATTAGTTTTGTACCGACACCCCATACATCAATTTTTGCTCCTTGAGATTTCAAATGCATAATCGTATATTCATCTAAATCGCTAGAAGCGATAATTTTTGTGTTTGTAAATCCAGATTCATCAAGTTGTTTTCTTGCTTCTTTTGATAAATACGCCATATCTCCACTATCAAGGCGAATACCGTAAAAATCGATGCGATCTCCAAACTCTTTTGCAACACGAATCGCATTTGGAACACCAGATTTTAAAGTGTCGTATGTATCGACGAGAAATACACATTTTTTATGTGTTTCAGCATATTTTTTAAACGCAACATATTCATCACGATATGCTTGAACGAAAGAGTGGGCATGTGTGCCGGCTACAGGGATGCCAAAGCGTTTCCCTGCCCGAACGTTACTTGTAGAAGAGAAACCGCCAATGAAAGCAGCGCGTGTTCCCCAAAGAGCAGCATCAAACTCATGAGCACGCCTTGTACCAAACTCTAAAAGTTGATCATTATTTGCAGCGTGCTTCATACGTGCGGCTTTTGTAGCAATTAATGTTTGGTAATTTACAATATTTAAGAGAGCAGTTTCAATTATTTGTGCCTCGCCAAGCGGTGCATCAACACGTAATAAAGGCTCGTTATTAAAAACAACTTCACCTTCCTGCATACCACGAACCGTTCCAGTGAATTTCATATTTTGTAAATAATGAAGGAAGTCTTCTTCAAATTGCAGCTCTGCTAAATAAGCGATATCGCTTTCGGTAAACCTGAAATTTTCTATGTACTCTACAATTTTCTCAAGACCAGCAAATACTGCATAACCGTTTTCGAATGGAAGCTTTCGAAAGTATAAATCAAAAACAGAACGGCGATTATGAATACCATCTTTCCAATATGTATAAGCCATGTTGATTTGATATAAATCTGTATGTAAGGCGTAACTATCGTCTTTATAATGATTCATTGCGAAAACACCTCCGTAAATTGGTTATAGTATACCAATTTTCCACCCTTCGTAGCAAAAAAGTAATATGGAAGTGAAGTCAAGAGAGAAAAAAATGAAATAATGCATATTTTTTAGAAAATTTACATTTATCAATTTATATTTCTCCAGATTTTATGTATTATTAGAGTAATGGGGGTAATGAGAATGGAGGAGGACAATGCAACAAACATTAGAAAAAATAGGCAAGCAAGTTTTTTATAAACGGCTACAGCAAAAAATGACACAAGAAGAATTATGTCAGGGCATTTGTTCTGTCTCATACTTAAGTAAGATCGAAAACGGAAAGATCGAAGCATCAGAAGAAATTCTACAATTGCTCTGCGCAAGACTAGAAATTGCTGTGACGGATTTGAGAGATGTAGAAGAAGATGTGAAGGTGAAGCTGGATGAATGGTTAAATGCATTAATTCATTTGGACAAGCAACAGGTAGAACGGATATATACAGAATTACAAGGTGAAATGAAGCATGTTGTAGATTTTGAAATTATAAATTATTATAAGCTACTTTATACGCGTTATTTAATTATGAAAAGGAATTTTCCTGCTGTTGAAGAAGAGTTAGAGGGCTTAAAGAAGATGTACAAAAAGTATTCACCATTCCAAAAATTATTATATACGTATAGCAAAGGGTTATATTATTTTTTACAACATAAATATAAGAGGGCTTTGGAGTACTTGGTTCGAACAGAAGTAATGGCAAAGGAACAAGGTTATCACGAAAATGGAATATATTTCAACTTAGCTCTTGTTTATAATGAATTAGAAGTTGAACATATGACTTTACATTTTGCTAATGTAGCGATGGAAGGTTTTAAGAATGAATATAAGTTCCGTTATGTGATAAATTGCCAATTACTTATTGCGCTGAGTTATATACAAAAAAAACAATATAATGAAGCGCTATCTATTTATAACAATATTTTGAGAGAAGCAAATTCTTTCGCTGATAAAGAAAGCATAACAGCTATTGCTTTAAATAACTTAGGATTCTTGTACTATAACTTAAAAGATTATGCAAAAGCTAAAGATTATTATTTGCAATGCTTACAGTATAAGAAGGAAGAGGATTTAAATTATATTGATGCAGTATATGAGATTGCTTTACAATGTATTGAATTAAAAGAATTTGAAGAAGCGAAAGATTGGATCGATAAAGGGATAGATGTTGCGAAGAGGGATGAAAAGTATAAAAGTATGCTATATATACTTTTAATGCTTAAGTATAAATACTTTGAAACAAAAGATGTTTATAAAAAATTTTTAGAAATTGAGGCAATCCCATTTTTTAGAGGTGAAGAGAATAAAAAGGAATTAAAAATGGTGTATTTAGAACTAGCAGGGTATCATGAAGAATTATTAGAGTTTCGAGAAAGTAATAACTATTATAAACTAGCAATTAATTTATTAGAAGAAAAGGGAGGAAAATAATATGAAGAAAATAATTATTGGTGCTTTGGCTTTGGTAGCTGTATTAGTGGTATTGGAACCGCAATATGCTTGGACATCGGATATCTATGGTCAAGGAGAGAAAGTAGTTGAAGTGATAAACTCTTAAAAAAAAACCCTTTCCCAACGGAAAGGTTTTTTTTTTTTTTTCAATATTTGTTCCTCAAAATTCTACAAAACTTGAGAAAAAAGTTATTTGAATTTTTAGTATATTAATAGTGGAAACATAATGCTAATATGAAATTACTCTTTTTCAAAAATTTTTTATTAGGGGGAAGGTTATATGAAAAGGAAGAGTTTAGCGTTAGTGTTAGCGACAGGAATGGCAGTTACAGCATTTGGAGGGACAGGCTCTGCGTTTGCGGATTCTAAAAATGTGCTCTCTACAAAAAAGTACAATGAGAGCGTACAGTCACCTGAGTTTATTTCTGGTGATTTAACTGGAGCGACTGGTAAGAAAGCGGAATCTGTTGTGTTTGATTACTTAAACGCGGCAAAAGGTGATTATAAGTTAGGAGAAAAGAGTGCCCAAGATTCTTTCAAAGTGAAACAAGTGAAAAAAGATGCTGTAACTGATTCAACAGTAGTACGTATGCAACAAGTTTATGAAGGAGTACCTGTATGGGGGTCTACTCAAGTAGCTCACGTAAGTAAAGATGGTTCTTTAAAAGTATTGTCTGGAACAGTTGCGCCTGATTTAGACAAGAAGGAAAAGTTGAAAAACAAAAATAAGATTGAAGGCGCAAAAGCAATTGAAATCGCGCAACAAGATTTAGGAGTAACACCTAAATATGAGGTGGATCCAAAAGCGGACTTATATGTATATCAAAACGGTGAAGAAACAACATATGCATACGTTGTAAATCTAAACTTCTTAGATCCAAGCCCAGGAAACTACTACTATTTCATTGAGGCAGACAGCGGTAAAGTATTAAATAAATATAATACAATTGATCATGTGACGAATGATGATAAGTCACCTGTTAAACAAGATGCTCCTAAACAGGATGCTAAAGCGGTTGTAAAGCCTGTAACAGGAACGAATAAAGTGGGAACTGGTAAAGGCGTATTAGGAGATACGAAATCGCTTAATACAACGTTATCTGGGTCATCTTACTACTTGCAAGATAATACGCGCGGAGCAACAATTTTCACATATGATGCGAAAAATCGCTCAACATTACCAGGAACATTATGGGCAGATGCAGATAATGTTTTCAATGCAGCGTATGATGCAGCGGCAGTTGATGCTCATTACTATGCAGGTAAAACATATGATTATTATAAAGATACATTTAACAGAAACTCTATTAATGATGCAGGAGCACCATTAAAATCAACTGTTCATTACGGAAGTAAGTATAATAATGCATTTTGGAACGGTTCGCAAATGGTATACGGAGATGGTGATGGTGTAACATTCACTTCATTATCTGGTGGTATTGACGTAATTGGTCACGAATTAACGCATGCGGTTACGGAAAATAGCTCGAATTTAATTTATCAAAATGAATCAGGAGCATTAAATGAAGCAATTTCTGATATTTTTGGTACGTTAGTAGAATTCTATGATAACCGTGACCCAGATTGGGAGATTGGTGAAGATATTTATACACCTGGTAAAGCGGGAGATGCACTGCGTTCTATGAGTGATCCAACGAAATATGGTGATCCAGACCATTATTCTAAGCGTTACACAGGTTCAAGTGATAACGGTGGAGTTCATACAAACAGTGGCATTATTAACAAACAAGCTTATTTGTTAGCAAATGGTGGTACGCATTCTGGTGTGACTGTAGCTGGTATCGGTAAAGATAAATTAGGTGCGATTTACTACCGTGCAAATACACAGTATTTCACGCAATCTACTACATTTAGTCAAGCTCGTGCTGGTGCAGTACAAGCTGCTGCTGACTTATATGGTGCAAATTCTGCTGAAGTAACAGCAGTTAAGCAATCATTTAGTGCTGTTGGTGTAAACTAAGATATTTCTATTCGTAAGAGGTATATATTAATAGAATATACTTCAAAAAATAAAGAAGGAGCCTATGCTCCTTCTTTATTTTTTTCTCCATTTTTTCCACAAATAAAATAATCCAACGCAACCCGCGATTGTTACAATCCACTTCGCTTCATTTGTTCCATTTATGACATGATATGCAGAATATACTTCAATCAATAAGGCCGGTATTTTCCCTATTGTGCTGGCAATACTGAAAGAGAGTAATGACATTTTTCCAAGAGCTGCAAATAAAGTAACGATACTGGACGGAATGAAAGGAATAAAACGAAAAGATAGGACTAGTAGAAATGCCTCTCTGCCTTCTACGTAAAGAAGGCGTTCTACCTTTGGATACTTATTTACTTTATCGAGAGTGAACTTCTGAAGGCCTATACGATAAATATAAAACGAGATAATAGCCCCTAATGCCTCACCTGCGATCGAAATGATTGTGCCATTTGTTACACCGAAGAGCTGTATATTAATGGCGGTCAAAAAAATACTAGGGATAAAACCTAAAAGACTGATGATGATGTTGATTAAGATACTAAGTGGAATTGCGATTGAATAATAGTCTGTTAAGAAGTTTTGAATTGTTTCAGCCATCGTATAAAATCCTTTATCTTTTTTTGCATTACACCATATTTCCATTGTATAGGCAAGTGTAAATTTACATAATGTAGAAAACAGTCGATGGAAAGGTACTTGTATACCTTATATAGGTATTGGGTATATAAAACTAGGGGTATATTTAGTTCGTTTGAATAATACTCCATAAATACTATATTTAAAGGGTTTTTTGAGTATTATGATTGGTGTTTTTATCTGGGAAATAATTTTAAAAACACAGGGGTATATTTTAAGGTGGGTGAAAAACAGTGATTTGATGAAAGTGGATTGGAAAATATAGCGAAATGAATGAGGGATTTTAAAATTGTATCCATTTTTTCTTTGTGAAATTGACTTTTAGTGGAGTTACGATAATAATCATGGAAGAGGTGATACGATGAAACGATTAAGTAGTCTTTTCTTGAGTAGTTTATTGGCACTAATACTGATTTTAAGTGGATGTGCAGGAAAAGAACAAAAAACAGAAAAACCAAAAGAGGATCATTCTACATCAGTAGAAAAAATTAGTGACAATATTTTAGATGAAATGGAAGGGCCACCTAAAAATGGTCATACGATTGAAAGGCATGTAGGCAAATCAGAAGAGGATTTGAAGAATCGTTTGAAGACAGATAAAGTTTCAGCGGCAAGTACATACTATGATAAGGAAACAGCGACAAAGGCTGTGAAAGATAGTTTAAAACAACATGATAAAGAAATTCAGGACTGGTTGAAAAACTCTAAAGAGGCTCGTCTTGTATTGAATACAACTCATTCATTCCCAGTTGGAAAAACGGTAATAAAGAAAAATATGAATGTAAAAGACAAACTAGTAAAGACTGTTACAGTTTTAGCGAGAGATAAATCAGGAGATCTAGGATTTAAGATTATTACTTCTTATCCATCAGATAAATAAAGGGGGGAGTATATATGTATCCAACATTACAATACTTTCTTAAATCGTACTGTACGTTAAGTATTCATGAGGATGAAATAGTAAGCGTGATGGAAGAGTTTATAGAGCAAGAAGACGAAGAAAGTGTTTTGAAATTACGCGATGAATTAGTAAATATGAAGAAAAAGAACGCGTGGGAAGAAGCGTGCGTATTAGCTGCGAAGCAAGGGAATCGTATGTGGTCTTTAGAAGAAACGCAGGACCATCTTGAAACTTTTTTACTATTATTGCAAAAGAAAAAGGCGTGAGTAAATCACGCCTTTTTGTATACGCTTTTTGAAATTTGTCCGTTTGATATTATCTCATTGTTTTGGGGCACTTTTATATACGCTTTTTGAAATTTGTCCATTTGATATTACTTCACCGTTTTGTGTTACTTTTTTATACGTAACCGCTGTTATTTTATCACCAGTATTACTAATTACTTGAGAAGAAACTTCAACATTTTTACCAGTATTTGTACCGAAAATACGTGTAGTGATACTGCCGCCATTTGAAAATGCTTGAATGTAAATATGCTTACCTGTATTGTTTTTAAATTGTAAATCCGGACCATAATCTGCCACTGCTGCATCTTGCCCAAGTGGTAAATAATTTACGGGCATAGAATGATTGCTTCGAGAAACAATTCCTAAATCTGCTCTTAAAGCTGCGCTATATAAAGTACTACTTACTTGGCAAACGCCTCCGCCTGCACTTTGTATAACTTTACCTTGTGAATATACTGCTGCGGATTTATAACCATGTGCAGCATCAGTTACGCCAACACGGCCATTAAAACTAAACGTTTCATCAGGTGCTACAATAATTCCACTTAAAGTATTAGCTGACTTATTTACGTTATAGGACTGATTGCCATTACGGCCAGCCATTGGCGTGGAGTATTCAGCAATCACTTCTTTAATCCCCATTTGTTGTATATCTTCTGTAGAACGTTCAGGTTTTATTAGTGTAACTGGTAATGCAACATCGGATGTGCTAGAGGTAATAGCTGCGCTTGTTAAATCGATTAATTTTCCTTTATCAATTTTTTCCCCATTTTGACTTTGGCTAATATTTACTGTAGAACCTTCAACACTTAATTCGGCGTTGACAGGATTTTTTAATGTTTCATTATATTTATCCTTTATAAAGGTTTCGTAAGTTGTTGTATTTAATTGTGGTGTTAATTTATAGTCACGTTTTACTTCACCGTTTTCAGCTTGCTTACGCATGTTGTAACGATTCATTACGTTTCCTTCTTGTTCTTTAAAGATATTGTCGACAATATTCTTCTCTTTATAATCTACTCCTAAATCTTTCCACGTGTAATTTTGTTTATCATTTTGGAATACGTAGTTAAGAGATTTTTGATTTAATTCATTCACCTTTTGATTAACAATAGCTTGAATATCTGCTTTATTTTTTCCATCAAGAGAAATACCTTCAAATGTAGTGTTTGGTAGTGCAGTTGTATTTAGTTGATCATTTAATTTAGATACATATTGATATCCGCCAACACCACCAACACAAAGTAATATGCCACCAGCAATAGCGGAGCCAATCAGGATTTTGCTTAGCTTCATTTATTTCCCCCCAGAAAAATTCGTATAAATATATGTATTACATTTTTTGTATAAAAATGATGAAAATAACATTATGTACGTACTAGTATACTATTATTTTCACTATGTGCGTAATGTTTTCATAAAAAATGTTACACCGCTGTAATAATTGTCTCTTTTTGTCACAATGTGCATGGGAAATATGTTGAAAATTATAATAAAAAGGCTGCTTAGAAAAATCTAGCAGCCTTTTTATTATAATTTTTTATGCTCATTTTTATTCGTAACACCGAGATGTTCTTGAAGTGTTGTCGATATATTATCAACACTTTTTTCGTTTGGAACGTAGTAATAAATACCACCTATATATTTATCAGTACCTTCTACTTGCAATTTATCCATTTTTAAATTTGAATCCATTGAATTTTTTGCAATAGCCATCATATCATCAAAAGTTAAATTTGTTTTTAAATCTTTATCGACAGCATCTAATAGGCTTCCGATTTTATTAATGGAATTGAGAGAGAGGGCTTTTTCAGCAATAGCCTCTAAAACAAGTTGTTGTCGTTGACCACGCATATAATCACTATCAATATGACGAGTTCTAGCTAGTGCAAGTGCTTCTTCTCCATTTAAATGTTGACGCCCTTTTTTTAGGTGAATTGCATCTGCTTCGTCGCTACTATTTTGTTCTGTGAATTCAACTGGAACGTCAACAGTTATACCACCTAGAGAATCAACGATTTTGATAAAGGATTTGAAATTAAATTTTACATAGTAATCAACTGGGACATCTAAAAATTTTTCTACTGTATCAATTGTGCTGTCTACACCACCGAATACGTGTGCATGTGTAATTTTATCATATTTATCACGCGATTTAATGTAAACACGTGAGTCACGTGGAATGCTGACAAGTTTAACGGATTTATCATTTTTATTAATTGTTGCAAGTAATAAAGCATCTGTACGGGTTGCTTTTCCATAATCTTTTTCCCTAATATCACTTTCATCAACACCCATAATCAGGACAGAAATATTGTCAGTCATAGGTTTAACAGCTTTTTCACGTTTGCTGGATTTATCTCCTCGGCCGAGTTCAGAATAGGCGTTGCTTAGGACGGATTTTGCTTTACTGTATATGTGGAAGGAGTAACCTCCTGCTCCCATTGCTACAATAATTAATGGAATAAGAATAAACCAAAGTAGGCGTTTTTTCTTTGAACGTCCTTTTTTGGCTCGAGTTTCTTTGTTAATGTCGGATTTCATCATTTTTTCTCCTTTAAAACTATCGAAGTGTATACATCTAGAAGCGTATTAAAACACATAAAAGATATTGTACGCTAAATAAAAGGTATTGTACATGTATAAAAAATAGATGTCTTGATTATTTATAAGACATCTATTCGTTATTGTATACAAAAGACAGGGATAAGAAAATGATAAAATTTTTCCTAATTAAAGCATAATACTTACAATAATCGCAGATAAAATACTAACAAGAGTAGCTCCGTATAGTAATTTTAGGCCGAAGCGGGCAACGACATTTCCTTGTTCTTCGTTTAACCCTTTTACCGCACCGGAAATAATTCCAATGGAAGAAAAGTTGGCAAAAGAAACGAGGAAGACAGAAATAATACCAACTGTACGGATAGAAAGAGTGCCGGAAATTTTACTAAGATCCATCATTGCTACAAATTCATTTGTTACAAGCTTCGTTGCCATAATGCTACCAGCTGCGACAATTTCAGAACTTGGTACACCGATAAGAAATGCAATAGGAGCAAATACGTAGCCGATTAATTGCTGAAAAGTAATGCCGAATATAATGAGGAATAGGTCATTAATGCAGCTAATTAATGCTACGAATCCGATGAGCATAGCACCGACGACAATGGCTACCCGGAAACCATCAAGAATATATTCGCCAAGCATTTCAAAGAAACTTTGCTTTTCACCTTTTATTTCCAAAATATCTTCTTCATCTTTAACGTCGTAAGGGTTAATGATGAGTACGATAATAAAACCGCTAAATAAATTGAGAACGAGTGCGGTTACTACATATTTAGGTTCAATCATCGTCATATAGGCACCTACGATAGACATAGATACTGTTGACATGGCTGATGCACAAAGTGTATAAAGACGGTGTTTTGGAATTTGAGCTAATTGCTTTTTTACCGTAATAAAAACTTCTGATTGGCCGACAATAGCGGAAGCGATGGCATTGTAAGATTCTAATTTCCCAAGACCATTTATCTTGCTAAGAAAGAAACCAATCCAATGAATAAAAAATGGTAGTATTTTGAAATGTTGTAATATACCAATTAAGACGGAAATAAAGACAATCGGTAATAATACAGTAAGGAAAAATGACATCTCACCTTTATTTGCAAGACCGCCAAATACAAAGTTTATACCATCAGCAGCATATTCGAGTAGCTTTGTGAACAGGCTGGAAATGACCCGAATAAGTATGAGACCAATTTCTGTATTTAATAATAAATAGGTTAAAATTAACTGTATAATAAGCATGATGAAAATAGGTTTGAATTTAATGTGTTTCTTATTATTGCTAGCAATATAAGCAAGGAAGAAAACGACGATAAGTCCGACGAAAAAAGTGATAAATTTCATAGTAAGCCTCCTAAAAGAGATATTCTGCTATATATGTTTTTCATTTCAAGGGAGAATATGCATCTTTGGTAAAGAAAGGAATAGAGAAATCATGAATATATGTAAAGTGCATCACGTTGCAATTATTTGTTCGAATTATGAAGTGTCAAAGGATTTTTATACTAGAATATTAGGTTTTAAAGTGATAAATGAAGTATATAGAAAGGAACGAGATTCTTATAAGGTAGATTTATGTGTAGGAGAAGAGTATCAAATAGAATTATTTTCATTTCCAAGTCCGCCTGACCGCGCAAGTTTTCCAGAGGCTGCTGGACTTAGACATTTAGCTTTTGCAGTTACTGATATAGAAGAAGCTGTTAAACATTTAAACCGATGCGATGTTGAGACGGAATTGATACGTGTCGATGAGATTACGGGAAAAAAATTTGTCTTTTTCCAAGACCCTGACGGTTTACCTTTAGAATTGTATGAGGTTTGAAAATTGGTGAATTTTATATAGGGTTGCTTTCTAATAATTGAAGAAACTAAAGTGAAACTTCTTTTTAAAAGGAGGTGTAACTTTAGCTAAGAAAGCTAAAGGACATATGTGGATATTTTAAAATTATTGATGGTAGCCATACTTATTGCATTAACAGCTTTTTTTGTGGCTGTTGAGTTTGCAATTATTAAGGTGCGTAGCAGTCGCATTGATCAACTCGTTAGTGAAAAAAGACGAGGTGCATTGGCTGCTAAAAAAGTAACTGCAAATTTAGATGAGTATTTATCAGCATGTCAGTTAGGTATTACGATTACCGCTTTAGGGCTTGGGTGGTTAGGAGAGCCGACTATAAAACATTTACTCGAGCCATTGTTCTTAAAATTACAATTATCTCCTGCCATTGCTAGTACAATTTCATTTATTATTGCCTTTGCAGTGATTACATTTTTACATGTCGTCATTGGGGAACTTGCTCCAAAGACATTGGCTATACAAAGGTCAGAGCAAGTTAGCTTATTATTATCAAAGCCCCTTATTTATTTTTACCGAGTTATGTACCCATTTATTTGGGCTTTAAATGGCTCTGCACGATTTGTGACAGGCTTATTTGGTTTACATCCCGCTTCTGAACATGAAGTTGCGCATTCAGAGGAGGAACTAAGATTAATCTTGTCTGAGAGTTATGAGAGTGGCGAGATTAATCAAACTGAATTTAAATATGTAAATAACATCTTTGAATTTGATAACAGGGTAGCAAAGGAAATTATGGTACCTCGTACTGAAGTTGTTGGCTTATATGAAGATGAGCCGTTTGAGACACATATTAAAGTAATCGCACAAGAAAAATATACGAGATATCCAGTATTTGGTGAAGATAAAGATGAAATTATTGGGATGGTTAATGTAAAGGACCTATTTATTCGTTATATGGATGGTAATCGAGATGAAGAGTGTTCGATTACACCATATACACGTCCAGTTATTGAAGTGTTAGAAAATATCCCAATCCATGATTTACTATTGCAAATGCAAAGAAGGCGTATTCCATTAGCTGTATTATATGATGAATATGGTGGCACAGCAGGCATTGTCACGCTAGAAGATATTTTAGAAGAAATTGTTGGAGAAATTCGAGATGAATACGATGAAGATGAACACCCACCTATCGAACACATAAGTGAAGGATGTAAAATTGTAGAGGGAAAAGTGCTTATTAGCGAAGTAAATGATTTATTTGGCATACATTTGGTCGCTGATGATGTTGATACAATTGGTGGTTGGATTATGGTACAAAAGCAAAGCGTTGCTGAGGGGGATATTATTGACAAACACGGCTTTTCTTTTAAAGTTCTTGAAAAGGATATGCATCAAATTAAGCGAGTTGAAATAAAGAAAGTAGAAGAATGAATGGATTTTCTATTATATAAACTTTAATAAAAAGTATATATAGAAAAATAAATGTTTGCGCTTTCAAAAAAGGTACTATATAGTGAAGGTGGATAATGAAGAATTCTTTTAATGATACTCGTATTTTATAGGGCGAATTCTTTAGACAAGGATTTAGAATGAAAAGTATAGGTGATGAAAAATGATAGCAACGAAGGATATACGTATAGAAAAAGATTTTTTAGGTGAAAAGGAAGTACCGAGTGTAGCTTATTATGGTGTACAAACATTACGTGCCGTAGAAAACTTTCCGATTACAGGATATCGCATTCATCCGTCACTCATTACGGCAATGGCAATTGTAAAAAAAGCGGCAGCGCTTGCGAATATAGATACAGGTTACTTAGCTAAAGATATCGGCCAAGAAATTGCAGAGGCTGCACAAGAGATTGTAGATGGAAAGTTCCATGATCAATTCATTGTAGACCCAATTCAGGGCGGGGCAGGTACTTCAATTAATATGAATACTAATGAAGTGATTGCTAATAGAGCGTTAGAACGTATGGGATACGAAAAAGGTGAATATGCGAAAATTAGTCCAAACACTCATGTGAACATGGCTCAATCAACAAATGATGCGTTCCCAACTGGGATTCATATTGCAACCCTTATGATGCTGGAAGAACTTCTTGTTACAATGGAAGAACTTCACTCTGCTTTTCATGATAAAGCAAAAGAATTTGATCACGTTATTAAAATGGGGCGTACACATTTGCAAGATGCAGTTCCAATTCGCCTTGGACAAGAATTTGAAGCATATAGCAGAGTACTAGAGCGTGATATAAAAAGAATTAAACAGTCTCGTCAACATTTATACGAAGTTAATATGGGTGCGACAGCTGTCGGTACGGGATTAAATGCAAACCCTACTTATATAGAACAAGTTGTGAAGCATTTACGAACTTTTAGTGGTTTCCCTCTTGTTGGTGCAGAGCACTTAGTTGATGCGACGCAAAACACAGATGCATATACAGAAGTATCTGCAGCACTAAAAGTATGTATGATGAATATGTCTAAAATTGCAAATGACCTTCGTATTATGGCGTCTGGTCCACGTGTTGGGTTGGCGGAAATTCAATTACCAGCTCGTCAACCAGGTTCATCTATTATGCCGGGTAAAGTAAATCCAGTTATGGCAGAAGTAATTAACCAAGTTGCTTTCCAAGTAATTGGAAATGACCATACAATTTGCTTAGCGTCAGAAGCTGGACAATTAGAGTTAAATGTAATGGAGCCGGTATTAGTATTTAATTTAATTCAATCCATCAGTATTATGAACAATGGATTCCGTGTATTCCGTGAATATTGTATTAAAGGAATTACAGCGAATGAAGAGTTGCTTAAGCAATATGTTGAAAAAAGTGTTGGAGTTATTACAGCAGTGAATCCTCATATTGGTTATGAAGCAGCTTCTCGCATTGCACGTGAAGCAATTGCGACAGGAAAGTCTGTTAGGGAACTATGTTTAGAACATGGTGTACTTACAGCAGAAGAGCTTGATATTATTTTGGATCCATACGAAATGACGCATCCTGAAATTGCTGGTGCATCTTTATTAAAAAATAAAAAAGTATAAAATAAAACACCGATCCCCCTTATATAGGGATCGGTGTTTTATTTTAAAAGATATTAAATACAGAGTTAAGTTGAAGTAAGCTAATAATAGCTAAGAAGATTAAACTATATTTCATCACTGTTTTAAATAAGGCAGATTCTTGACCAACTAGTCCAACTGCTGCACAAGCAACTGCTACAGATTGTGGTGAAACCATTTTTGCGATTGTACCACCAACTACGTTTAATGAAACGAGAGTAGATGGAACGAGGTTTAACTGATCGGCAGTTACTGCTTGAAGTGGTGCGAATAATGAACCACTTGATACGACTGAACCTGTAATGAATACGCCAATCCATCCTAAAATTGGAGAAAGAACTGGGAATGCATTTCCTGTAGAAGAGAATGCAAGTCCAAGTGTAGATGACATACCAGAGTAGTTCTCTACGTAAGCTAAAGCGATAACGCTACAAATTGTATATACTGGAACTTTTAATTCTTTTATTGTTTCGATCATTAATTCTTTAATCATTTTGCCGTTTACGCGGTAGACGATAAGTGAAACGATAATTGCTAATACAATCGCAGTAGTTGTAGAAGAGAATACATCTAGTTTGAAAATAGCTGCGAAAGGTGTATCAGCCTTTGTAATTGGTGCAGTTTTCATAACCGCATTATGAAGACCAGGGAATTGAATGTTAAATACTAAGTTTGCCAATGGACCATCCGGAGCAAATAAAGCTTTAATTGGTTTTAAATTAAAGATTGTTACAAATGCAGTTAAGAATACGAATGGAGACCAAGCATATAAAATTTGATTGAATGTATGAGATTCTTTTTCTTCTTGTTTTTCTTCTTTAGCAGAAGATTTTGGTTGCCACACACGTAAGAATAATGCAAGAGAGACCATACTTACAACGGCTGCGAAAATATTAGTAAGTTCTGCACCTAAGAAATAAGTTACAAGGAATTGAGTAATTGCGAAAGAAACACCACTTACAAGAATACCTTGCCAAGTTTCTTTAATACCTTTAATTCCATCGACCATTGAAACAAGTAAGAAAGGTAAAACAATGCTAATGAATGGTAAAATAAGAACAGTTTGACGACCAACAGTTAATGCATCAATTTGAGTTAATTGTGCAGGTACTGTAACTGGAATACCCATAGCACCCATAGCACCACCAGCGATATTAGCTACTAAGCAAATACCTGCTGCTTTTAATGGATTAAAGCCCATACCTACAAGTAATGCTGCTGTAATAGCAACTGGAACACCGAAACCAGCTGCGCCTTCTAAGAAAGCACCGAAAGAATAAGCAATTAATAATACTTGTAAACGTTGATCATTTGTAATGCTTGAAATACTATCACGAATGACATTGAATTGTTCTGTTTTAACAGTTAATTTATAAAGGAAAATAGCTGCGATAACAATAGTACAAATTGGATAAAATCCAGATAAAACACCAAATCCGGCAGATGCTACGGCCATAGTTGCTGGCATTTTATAAACAAATATTGCAAGAATAATAGCTACAATTACACTATAGAGACCAGCGATATAACCTTTCATTTTGAATCCCACTAAACAAATAATGAAGCAAAAAATTGGGAGTGCAGCGATTAGTGCAGATAACCAAATGTTGTTTAACGGGTCATAAATTTGTGTCCAAGTACTCATAATGATGACAACTCCTATCTATTTATATGTGAAGAAATTCACATTATTTGTGAAACTATTCACAATCAACTTACATGCTTAGTATATTCTCCTTCAACACTATTGTCAACGTAAAAAAGTATAATTATTCCATAATAGTGTTAAAAGAAAGCTTTGTTCATAAAGTAGACAAAAAACGCACTCAAACAAATTTGAGTGTGCTGTATAAATTATTTGCATATTCCTTTACTTGTTCATATGTCATTGTCCCGACAGGCATATATTAGATGCCGTCTGTTGTATCGAGTATAAAGTTTGATACGTAGTGCTTATCTGTCTTGTTTGATCTAGTGGGGAGGACAGGTGTATTTATTTAATAGGAAGTTTTGAATAACATTCCAGCCAATTGTAATACGAATAAAAAATAAGAAGTAATTTCTTAATACTATATCTTCCCTTTTTACTGAAAATTCCTTTTAGCGTAACAAAGAGGTTAAATATGGTTCAACTGCGTTACGATAGGTTATCAATTATAGACGGTATTTTACAATACCATTACTGTACGTTTCAATGAGGTGAAAATATAACAAAAAGCCTGATAAAACAACGTTTGCAAGCAAAGTATTCGTAGCCCTTTGTTTTGCTTTTTCTTTATATCATATAGTATAATATTCAAAATCAGCAGGGATTTTTTCCTGAACTGTGTGCTGATAAAAGGAGGAAAAATTTTTCAGCATTATAGGTTGATAAAGTTATGTCGTAACAGGAAATATAAGAACAGATATATAAATAAATAATAAAGAAAATAAAAAACGAAAATGAGGGGAACTTTATGAACCAAAATCAATTTGACTGTCGTATTTCAGAAGAAGACGTGCAGATGTTAAGAGCATTAGCTCATCCACTTCGTCTACGTTTAGTAATGGAACTAATGCAGCGTGGAACATGTAATGTAACACAATTACAAGAGGTATTAGAAATTCCGCAATCAACTGTTTCGCAGCATTTAACGAAATTAAAACAAAATAAAGTAGTACGCTTTGAGAGACGCGGGTTAGAAGTGTATTATCAAATTCATAACGATAAAGTAAGTGAAGTAGTAAAAACATTATTTTCTTAATTTTTGAATATTATGGAAAAAAGACGTGTGAAATATACGTCTTTTTTTATTTGGAAAGGGTCTAATAATAGGAAGATTTGAGAGCGTATATATTAGCGCGTTAGAAAGAAACAAACTATCGGTTGAAGTGCTAAATTGACGGAATATATTCTGAAGGGATATGAAAAGATAAAAAGGAGTGTTGTAAGCCAAAGGAGGAACAATATAATGGATGTAAAACGTGTGAAACAGATATTATCTTCTTCAAGTAGAATTGATGTTACATATGAGGGAGTCCCCGTATGGATTGAGAGCTGTGATGAGCAGAAGGGGAGTGCTCAAGTGTATGATGTATCGACTCCTGGTGAAAGCGTTCATGTGGACGTGACAGCTTTAGAGGAGAAGTAATAAAAAAGACGCTTCTAATTTTAGAAGCGTCTTTTTGTGTGTTATTCCATCATACTTGCAACTTTCTTAGAGAAGAGAAGAAGTACAAAGCCTAAGATGATAACGATAATACCGATACTTGCAAATACTTCAAGGTATCCTAATGATTGTGTAAAGGAAGCAAGTTTACCTGCTAACCAGTTAGCCATACCCGTACCAGCTAACCATACCCCCATTAGTAATGATGCTAATTTTACAGGAGCGATTGCACTTACCATTGATAGACCGATTGGTGATAAGAATAGCTCACCAATTGTATGGAAGAGATAAGTGATAACGATGAATAATAAATTCGCTTTTACAGTTATATCTGCTTCACTACTTCCAGTTTTTAGAACTGCTAATGTTAAAACAAGATAACCTATACCTAGTAAAATCATACCAAATGCCATTTTTGTTGGCACTTTTAAATCACCGCGTTTTGTTTTAGAAAGTTTTAACCATAGCATAGATACAAATGGTGCAAGTAGTACGATGAATGCTGGGTTAACGGATTGGAACCAAGATGTTGGCACTTCCCAACCGAAAATTGTACGATCAACAAATTTATTTGTATAAAGTGTTAGAGAACTACCAGCTTGTTCAAATCCTGCCCAGAAGAATACTACGAAACAAGTTAAAATTACAATTGCCCAAGTACGATTTTTCTCTTGTTTTGTTAAAGGTTTCTTTTCGACTACAGGCTGATTTTTTGATCTTTTACCGACAACTGTTGTTCCTGCTTTACCAAGGTAACGAGGAGCTAATAAGTTGAAAACAATTTGTCCAATAATCATACCGATACAAGCTGCTAAGAATCCGTATTTATATCCCATAACAATAACGCCATTAGCGCTTGTTTTAAAGAAATCTTCTGCTAAAAATCCACAAATAAGTGGAGCAAAGAAAGCACCTACGTTAATACCCATATAGAAGATAGTAAATGCACTGTCACGACGTGAATCATTTTCACCATATAATTCACCTAACAGTGTAGAAATATTTGGTTTGAAGAATCCATTACCAATAACTAATAGTATTAATCCAAGGAATAGTCCTGTTTTTGTATTCATTGAGAATAGTACAAAGTTGCCGATTGCCATAATAATTCCGCCGAGAGTAATGGCATGACGTCTTGTAATATAATGATCCGTTAGCCATCCGCCTATAATTGGCATGAAATATACTGCCGCTGTAAAAGTCCCATATAATTGCACTGCGACTGCCTTATCAAATCCTAACCCGCCACTAACAGCAGCAGTTGTTAAATAAAGAACTAAAAGGCCGCGCATTCCATAATAACTAAATCTTTCCCACATTTCTGTTAAGAACAACAAATATAATCCTGGTGGATGTTTTTTTGGTGATTGTTGTTCTCCAGCTTTGTCTAATTTTAAAGCTGTATCCATTTTTGTTTCCCCCTAATCCTGTATAACGGATATTTATGTAATTATTTTAATTCACAAAATATTTAGAAGTCAATAGAATTATATGGAAATAGCAAGAAAGTTTCTGGAAAAATCTATTTTTCTTCAACTGTTATTGTATTTTCCCCTGAAAACAAGATAATAAGCGTTTTCAAATGTAGTAATTGAATTCTAAAAGAAAGTAAAATAGTGATAAATCAGAAAATTTAGATTAGAATATTTATTCTGATATAGAGAAAATAAACTATATTTACTTTTACAATATAACATATCGGTAATAAAAATACAAAATGAAATAATGTGACACTTCAGTGAAATGAAAAAACCAGCTCCATAAAAGAGGGAGCTGGTTAGAATAAAATTATTTAACAAAGCGTTTTTCAATATCATCTAGTAGTAGGTTAGCGGCCATTACACCACCAGCTGTATTCCAAATAACATCGTCAACTTTGTATGCTTTTCCATTCTTTACTGCATTTAAGTTTTTAAATAGAGGATCGTTTATATATTCTTTTTCTAGTTCAGAGCCTTTTTTCTCGTTGCCTTTATCGAATGTGAAGTAGAATAATACATCACCATCCATTGCAGAAATACGCTCTTTAGATATATTGCGTTCTGCGAAATCATCTTTGTTTTGATCTCCAGGACGTTTAAATCCAAGTTCTTTTAAAATAACACCAGAGAATGTATCGCCATGATAAATACGAACATCACCAGGCATAAAACGTACCATAGAAATTTCTTGATTTACTTTATCGCCAAGTTTGCCTTTTAAATCTTTCATACGTGATTCGTAATCAGCTAAAACCTTTTGGCCTTCTTTTTCTTTATTTAATGCTTTCGCATAAAATTTGAAGTTATCTTTCCATTCACCGCGTAATGTTTCAGAGAACACAGTAGGTGCGATTGCTTTTAGTTGCTCATATACTTTTTCGTGACGCATTTTGTTACCGATAATTAAATCTGGTTTTAAAGAAGCAATTGTTTCAACGTTAACTTGTCCTTCGTCGCCAACAACTTTTACATCTTTCATTTTGTCCTTAATATGTGGATACCACGGATCACCAGTCCAAGACTTTACAGCACCAACTGGTTTCACACCTAATTCAAGTAAAGCTTCAGTTCCTTCATTCGTTAAAATAACGACACGTTTTGGATTAGCAGGAACTTCTGTTTTACCCATTGCGTGTTCAACCGTAATCATTTCTTTTTTATTATCTTCTTTTGTTGCTTCTTCTTTGTTATTTGACTTTCCACAAGCGCTTAAAAGCAGTGAAAAAGTTAATAGAAATACAAATACGGTAAACGATTTCTTTTGCATGAAATTCATTATGTACCTCCTACATGTTGAGAATATTTTTCAATTGCAAGCATGATATTAAAACTTTGCTGCTCAGTTGTCAATATATATAACTGAAAATGATTATCAGTATTATTGACAATGCGAATTAAGTTGAAATAAACTAACAACGTATCATTATACATTGAAGGGGAAACGCTGCATGTTATTAAAAACAAATCAAGCAAAATGGATTGGATTATTTGTTGGAATCATTGCAGTCGTTATTTGTATTTGGGGAAGTATTATTTTCGGATATACAAATACGAGTTGGAAATTAGCGCTAGATGCTTTTTTCCATTTTAATGGTTCCAATGAACATATTATTATTCAAAATGTGCGTCTGCCAAGGGCGTTAATTGCGGCTAGTGTTGGTGCTAGTTTAGCCGTTGCAGGTTGTCTTATGCAAACTTTAACTAATAATCCACTTGCTTCTCCAGATTTTATTGGATTAAATTCAGGCGCTGCGTTCTTCATAGTTGTAGCAATTGTTATTTTTTCCGTGACATCATTATCAGCTTTCACGTGGATTGCCTTTTTAGGAGCGGCAATTGCAGCTGTACTTGTATTTACTTCTAGTTCTTTAGGAAAAGAAGGGACGACTCCTCTTAAACTAACATTAGCAGGTGTCGCGATAAGTGCTTTATTTTCATCATTAACACAAGGGTTACTTGTTTTAAATGAAAAGGCGATGGAAGAAGTATTGTTTTGGCTTGCCGGATCTGTACAAGGAAGAAAAATAGAAATTTTACAATCTGTATTCCCGTATTTATTAGTAGGCTGGATTGCATCTCTTATGATGGCAGGGAAAGTAAATACATTGATGATGGGAGAAGATGTTGCAAAAGGTCTCGGACAACGAACAATTTTAATGAAATCATTCGTACTACTTATTATTGTACTGTTGTCTGGTGGTTCAGTTGCGGTTGCTGGTCCAATTGGATTTATTGGCATCGTTACTCCTCATTTTTCAAGAGCTCTTGTTGGGGTAGATCACAGGTGGATAGTACCGTATAGCGGGCTGCTGGGTGCCATGCTATTATTATTTGCCGATATAGCGGCACGATATGTCATTATGCCACAAGAAGTACCAGTAGGGGTTATGACAGCGTTTATCGGGGCCCCATTCTTTATTTATATTGCACGTAAGAGAGGGCTTAGCAAATGAAGAAGTATATTCCGTTTCGTATAGGAAAAGAGGGGCTCTCGTTTTTGATGTATAAACGAGCTGTTCTAGTCTTATTCAGTTTACTAGCTATTTTAATAGGATTATTTTTTGCCAGTGCAGGTATGGGAGATATGAAAATTGCTCCTTATGATGTATGGCAAGCGATTACCGGAAATGGCGATGCGATGTCAAATATGGTTGTAAATAAGTTTCGTATGCCGCGTATTTTAATTGCAATCCTTGTAGGAATCGCACTTGCTGTAGCAGGCTGTATTTTACAAGGGCTCGTTAGAAATCCGCTTGCTTCCCCTGATATTATCGGAATTACGGGCGGGGCAAGTGTTGCAGTTGTACTCTTTTTAGCTATATTTAGTGATAAAAACAATGCGCTAACAGTAAGCATTCATTATATGCCGCTCGCAGCTTTTGCTGGAGCGACGATTGTAGCGCTTTTTGTATATTTATTTGCATGGAAAAATGATGGTTTATCACCAATTAGTCTTGTTTTAATTGGTGTTGGATTTTGGGCGTTAACGAAAGCGGCAACAACGTTATTTATGTTGTTAGCGCCAATTTATCAAGCGAGTCAAGCAAATGTATGGATTACAGGTACTGTTTACGGCTCTTCATGGCAAAATGTGATGGTACTTGCGCCTTGGGTGCTCATCTTAACGGTAATATCCTTTATCACTGCTAGACATTTAAATGCACAAGAGCTAGGGGATGATATAGCGGTAGGACTTGGTGTTCCTTTAACGAAGTCGCGTGTATTCATGTTATTACTTAGTACAGCTTTAATTGGCGGGGCAGTTGCCTTTGCCGGAGGGATTGGGTTTGTTGGTTTAATGGCACCTCATATTTCGCGAAGATTAGTTGGTTCTTTATACGGTGCATTACTCCCAGTTGCAGCTATTGTCGGTGCAATTTTAGTACTCGCTGCAGATTTAATTGGGCGCACAATTTTCACACCACTTGAAATTCCAGCAGGGGTATTTACATCAGCAATTGGTGCACCTTATTTTATTTATTTACTTTATAAAAGTCGGAATTCATAAAGGGAGATGAATATGCAAAAAGCATTGGAGACGAAACGTTTGACGCTGTCCTATGGTGAAACAATTATTATCGATGAGTTGGATTTAGAAATTCCAAAAGGTGAAATTACAATCTTCATCGGTTCTAACGGTTGTGGAAAATCAACTTTATTACGTTCACTTGCTAGATTATTAAAGCCAACAAATGGTGACATTTTGTTAGATAATCAAGCTTTACAAAGTATGCAAACGAAGCAAATAGCTCGTCAAATGGCAATTTTACCGCAAGGACCTCAAGCACCAGAAGGGCTGACAGTATTACAACTTGTAAAGCAAGGACGTTATCCATATCAAACTTGGTTAAAGCAATGGTCAGAAAAAGACGAGGAAATGGTACAGAAGGCACTTGCAGCAACAGGCATGACAGAATTTGCTGAGCGTGATGTGCATGCTCTTTCAGGTGGACAACGTCAACGTGCTTGGATTGCAATGACCCTTGCACAAGATACCGATATTATTTTACTGGATGAGCCGACTACATATTTAGATATGACTCACCAAATTGAAGTGTTAGATTTATTATTCGAATTAAATGAAACAGAGAAAAGAACGATTGTTATGGTATTGCACGATTTGAACTTGGCATGCCGTTATGCAGACAACATTGTAGCTATTCAAGATAAACAAATATATGCGCAAGGTAAACCAGAAGAAGTTGTTGATCAAAAGTTAGTTCGTGATGTATTCCGTATGGAGTGTCAAATAAGCGCTGATCCGTTATTTGGAACACCGCTCTGTATCCCGCACGGAAGAGGAAGAAGTGTACGTAAAGAAGCTGTTCAGGCGATGAGATAACAAAAAAACGATGAGTAATTCATCGTTTTTTTTTATTTTTTGCAAGAAAATAGTAGGAAAAGGGGAATACGTAAGCGACGTTCATATTCTTCTTTATCCTGAAAACATTTTTGATTTGGTGTAGCTTCTTTTAAGTTTGTAATTGTAAATCCGGCTTGTTGTAATAATGTAAAATACTCTTCCGTTGTACGATGGTATTTAATAATTTCTTGCTCAATCCAAGGCTCAACGCGTTTTCCCATTTTAAAATAATCATCGACGAGCCAGCTCGTTCTTTTCCCACTCGTTTGTAAGCTTTCAAATGAAGAGGTAATAATAGGATGTTGAACGCTAAAAGTAAAGGCTCCATTTGTTTTTAATGTTTCGTACACATTTTGAAAAATGATAGGAAGATGTTCAATATAATGTAAGGCAAGTCTAGATGTTACTAAATCAAAAGTAGCAGGAGGGTATGTGTAGTCTTTGAGGTTTAAAAAATGGACGGTCCCATTTTTATCCCGCATTAACGGGCAGTAAGACTCCCACCTCAAAATTCGGCAAATGCGAAGGAGTTAGGTGGGAGATCAACTGCCCGTAAAACCCCCACTGATTAAAGTTTCACTTTATTTTCTAGTTGTTTTACTGCTCTTTCATACATAAGCTGAGAGCCTTCAATGCCAGTGTAAGAGTGGCATCCGTTTTCTAATAATTCCACACTAAACTTGGCATCGCCACAACCTAAATCGAGAATTTGCTTTCTTTTTACATCACCAATGAGTTGAAAGAATGCTGGCTTCTCAATGGATTCATTGGGGCTATTTTCGCGATATTTTCTTTTCATATATTGCTCAAAAAATGCTTCGTTATTATATACATCAGATTCTGTAAATGCCATGTTTGAAGCCTCCCTAAATATTTTTTTAATTCTATCAAATATGAAATGTAAATGATAGATTTCTTGTAATGAATCATATATAATTTAGAATTGTAAGCGGTTACTTTAAGCTATTTTTCTATAATAAATTCTGAAAACGTGTTAAGCTAGTAGAGGGATTATTAGAACTATTAAGATAATAATCCGCTTACATGAACGATGGGAGGCTTCACAATGTCTAGTAAAACACTTGCGAAATTTTTAGAAGAAAATTTAGAGGATTTAAAATCAAAAGGGCTTTATAACGTAATTGATCCGCTTGAGAGTTCAAATGGACCGATCATTACAATTGGCGGAAAAGAATATATTAACTTATCTTCAAACAACTATCTTGGATTAGCAACAGATAGCCGTTTGCAAGAAGCAGCAATTGGTGCAATTCATAAGTACGGCGTTGGAGCAGGAGCTGTTCGTACAATTAACGGTACTTTAGATTTGCATATTAAATTAGAAGAAACAATTGCAAAGTTTAAACATACAGAAGCAGCAATTGCTTATCAATCAGGGTTTAATTGTAATATGGCAGCGATTTCAGCTGTTATGGATAAAAATGATGCGATTCTTTCAGATGAATTAAACCACGCATCTATTATTGATGGTAGTCGTCTATCAAGAGCGAAAATCATCGTTTATAAGCATTCTGATATGGAAGATTTACGCAAAAAAGCAATCGAGGCAAAAGAATCAGGTCTTTATAATAAATTAATGGTTATTACAGACGGTGTTTTCTCAATGGATGGAGATATTGCAAAATTACCAGAGATTGTTGAAATTGCAGAAGAGCTGGATTTAATGACATATGTAGATGATGCACACGGTTCAGGTGTACTTGGCAAAGGTGCAGGTACTGTAAAACATTTCGGCCTTTCTGATAAAGTTGATTTCCAAATTGGTACATTATCAAAAGCAATTGGGGTAATTGGTGGATATGTAGCTGGGAAACAAAACTTAATCGATTGGTTAAAAGTGCGTTCACGTCCATTCTTATTCTCAACGGCTTTAACACCAGCTGATGCAGCTGCTTGTATGAGATCAATTGAAATTCTAATGGAAAGCACAGAGTTACACGATCGTTTATGGGAAAATGGTCGCTACTTAAAACAAGGGTTAAAAGAACTTGGCTTTAACATTGGAGAAAGTGAAACACCAATTACACCTTGTATTATCGGTGATGAAGTATTAACACAAGAATTTAGTAAACGTTTAAATGAAGAAGGCGTTTACGCAAAATCTATCGTATTCCCAACCGTAGCAAAAGGAATGGGACGTGTTCGTAATATGCCTACAGCAGCCCATACGAAAGAAATGTTAGATGAAGCAATTCGTAAGTATGAAAAAGTAGGGAAAGAAATGGGCATCATTTAAGTAACGACATCTTTTGAATAGCTTGCAAATGAGGAGTGGGGAAAATGAAAAAAATTCTAGTAACCGGTTCTTTAGGGCAAATTGGTTCTGAACTAGTAATGAAACTTCGTGATGTATACGGTGCATCGAACGTTATTGCAACAGATATTCGTGAAACAGATAGTGAAGTAGTAACGTCTGGTCCATTTGAAATGTTAGATGTAACGGATGGACAAAAATTACATGATATTGCAAAGCGTAATGAAGTAGATACAATTATTCATTTAGCGGCTTTACTTTCAGCAACTGCAGAAAAAAATCCGTTATTTGCTTGGAATCTAAATATGGGCGGGCTTGTAAATGCATTAGAAGCAGCACGTGAATTAAACTGTAAGTTTTTCACGCCAAGTTCTATCGGTGCATTTGGTCCATCAACGCCAAAAGATAATACACCACAAGATACAATTCAGCGTCCTACTACGATGTATGGGGTAAACAAAGTAGCAGGAGAATTACTATGTGATTATTATCATCAAAAGTTTGGCGTTGATACGCGCGGCGTACGTTTCCCAGGCTTAATTTCTTACGTAGCTCCTCCAGGAGGCGGAACAACTGACTATGCAGTTGAAATTTATTATGAGGCGATTAAAAAAGGCGCATACACCTCATACATTGCAGAGGGAACATACATGGATATGATGTATATGCCTGATGCTTTACAAGCGATCATTTCATTAATGGAAGCTGATCCAAATAAATTAGTGCATAGAAATGCATTTAACATTACAGCAATGAGCTTCGAGCCAGAGCAAATCGCAGCATCAATTCGTAAACACATCCCAGCGTTTACGATGGATTACGCTGTAGATCCTGCTCGTCAAACAATCGCTGATAGCTGGCCAAACTCTATTGATGCAACAGCAGCAATGAAAGAGTGGGGCTTTAAAGCAGAATATGATTTAGACAAAATGACAACTGACATGCTGGCTAAGTTAAAAAAAAAGCTTGCAACTGAGTTAGTGATGAATTAATAGGAAGAGTCGATTCTTAGGAATTGGCTCTTTTATTTGCATTTCCAAGAATATGAAAATAATTCTGAATGTGATAGAATGAGTTAATTTGTGCATAAAGGGGAGAGATACAATGGAGAAATGGGAGTTAGCAAAGGAAATTTATAATACGTCGCGTTTAACGGGAACATTTAAGCTTCGCTCAGGAAAAGTATCAAATCAATACTTTGATAAGTACTTATTCGAATCTAATCCAGTACTGTTATTAGAAATTGCTAAACAATTGAAAGAGCTCATTCCTCCTGAAACAGAAGTATTAGCAGGATTGGAGATGGGAGGAGTTCCAGTAGCAACAGCATTATCTTTACAAACAGGTATACCAGTTGTATTTGTGAGAAAAGAAGCGAAGAAGTATGGAACATGTAAGTTAGCAGAGGGCGTTGATATTACTGGGAAAAATGTTTGTGTTGTTGAAGATGTCATTACGACAGGCGGTCAAATATTATTAAGCACGAAAGATTTAAGAGAACTAGGTGCGAAAGTCAATCATGTTTTAGGTGTAATCGAACGAACAAAAGAAGGCAGAGATAACTTATTAGAAGATGGATTGCAGTTACATTCCTTATTTACAATGGCTGAGTTAATTGAAGGAGAAAAGCAACATGCAAAGAGTTGATGTTGTATATGCACTAATATACGATAGCGAAAAAGATAAAATACTAATGGTACATAATGTAGAACAAAACGTTTGGTCATTACCAGGCGGGGCTGTTGAAAAAGGAGAAACATTAGAGCAAGCGCTAGTAAGAGAAGTGAAAGAAGAAACAGGCTTGAACGCTGTAACAGGTGGACTTGTTGCAATAAATGAGAAATTTTTTGAGAAGCAAGGTAATCATGCGTTATTGTTTACATTCCAAGCAAATGTAGTAACAGGTAAACTGGGTGCAGAAGATGAAGGAGAAATTTCAGCAATCGAGTGGGTGGATAGGAAAATTGCAAATGAGCGATTCCCATTCTATGACGGAGGATTCGAACCATTGTTAGAAGTAGCCATTCCGTACAAGTTTCAACCAGAAACAAAATGAGTGAACGAAAAAACAGGAGCCACAAGGCCCCTGTTTTTTATTCAATCGTCTTCAGTAATAGCTTTTTCAACAATGGTTTAATCTTCAGGCGTAAATCTTCCGCGTGATTCGCTACTAAGAAGTGGTGATTATAAATGTTTTTCATTAATTGATACGTCGCTTCTTTCGCTTCACCTTCTTCGATGAAGATACCGATTACTTCCATTCCGCTTTTACGAGCGAGTTTCACAGCTTCGTGTGTATCTAAAATTCCGTCTTGTTGATAGTCTAATGCAGAAGGTTCACCATCTGTGAAGACTAGTAGGAATTTATGTTTCTCAGGTCTTTTTGCGAGCTTTTCGGAAACGATACGAATGATATATCCATCACGATTATCTTCTTCTTCGCGAAGTTGCATAATTTCTGGACCGACGTTTGGTAACGTTGAGTTTTTATACGTAACAACTTCATGGATAACATTTGGTTTATCTTCAGGTTTAGCACTAGAAGCATCTTCCCAAAATCCACTAATAGCGTGCGGGATTTTTAACGATTTTAAAGCTTCATGGAATAGCACAACACTCTTTTTCGTTTCTTCCATTTTGTTATACATAGAGCCAGAGCAATCAACTAATAGTTGGAATGCAACGTCAAGTTCTTGAGATTCTTGTCCTTTTTTATAAAACATACGCGGTTGTTTTTCTATATAAATACGAAGGAATTTCTTACGAAGCCTTCCGTAGTATTTATCACTGTTTGCATTCGTTTTATTTTCAATTGTTTTTTCGATAATTTTCTTTAATTCTTTTACATCTTTATTAACGACTGATTTGATGGCTTGATAATCTTTTTTCTCATCAGGATTTGATTTACGGGCTTCTTTAAATGTATGAGAGGCACCGACATTATACTTACCGTATGCACCTTCGTTTTGACTAGAAGCGTGAGACGCTCTTGCTTCTTCTGTATCAGCACCATCAAAGTTGGATTGTGTACTTTTTTGAGAAGTACCTTGTACAGAACCAAGTGCTTGATCGCCATCTTCTGATTCGCGAGCAGTATCACCCATCATGTTTGTTTTTGTTCCACTTTCTAATTCAAAGCGTAAAAAATTCTCGTTTTCATTGTTTTTATTTTCACGGTGCCATGTCGAGAAGCTTTCATCCATTTTGTTTTTATTATCATCGTCATCTATGAGTTGCGTATCATCATTTGCTAATTTTTCAGCGCGACTGTCTTTCTCATCTGCAATAACAGATAAATAAAGCGGGGCATGTCCGAAATAATTATTAAGCATATCACTTTCAAGAAGTCCTTCTAAGCGATAGCGAATTTTCTCAACGATATACATAATATCTTCCGTATTACGAGCTTGGAATGTTTCATGCAAAATTGCTTCAATTTGCTCGAAATATTCATTATTAAACATTTCATATTTATCACTCGTTAATGAAAGATAGCATAGACAAAATAGACGATCACCGTGATAGTTACGAACACGATTTATTTCATTTTGTGAGCCAAAGTAATTGCGGTACATTTCTTTTCGGCGTTTAAAAATATGTTTTGTGCCAGGACGTAAATTTTTGACGATCTCCTCAACACGTAAATCTTCTAATAGAACAAATAATTGTGTTAAAAACTTTTTTAGAGGCGATTCTTGTAATTCAATCGCATAAGAACGAATTAAAGTCATGTCCGAGTAATGTTTATTACCAAGTGCCTTTAAGAACACTTCGCTTTTTAATCCGATTACTGTATCCTCTTCTTTTCGATCATCCCAAAAGTGACTAATGACAACCTTTTTTTCAATTTCGTCGTAGTATGCTTTATAGCCATACTCAAGATAGGCATCGTCTTCTTTTAGAAGAGCATACATTAAGTTTTCCATTTGTAGAAACAGCGACGCATCAATTTTTTTGTCACTAAAAATTTGTCTCATGAATTATCCCTCAAAGAAATAACTTTCTGCTAATTCACGGACAGTCATTTGTTCTGTTTCATCGTTTAATTTTGCGATAATACTACGTTCAATTGCACGCATAACAGGAATATATACACCTAAATCACATGCATCGATAATGCCACGAATACTAGCCGCTTCTTCACTTACGCGTCCATCACGAGCTAAAGGCATAAGATCGCTTGCGAATGCAACAAACTTTTCAATTGTTGCAACATCATTTAATTTTGATTCGGATAGTAATAGCTCTTTTAATGTATCACCTTGAATGTAAGGAACTTCAATAATAACGAAACGGTTTTTTAACGCTTCGTTTAGTTCACTTGTCCCAACATAACCTTCGTTAATCGCAGCAATTACGCGATATTCGTCATCACCGTATACAACTTCTTGTGTAAATGGGTTTGTAATCATTTTACGATAATCTAACGCACCATGAAGAAGTGGTAATGTTTCAGGTTTTGCCATATTGATTTCATCAATATATAAGAAATGACCGTTCTTCATTGCCTTCATAAGAGGACCGTTAACGAATGTAACTTCAGATGCACCATCTTTTGTTTGTAATGTGTTGTATCCTAAAATACCTTCTACATCTAAGTCGACAGAACAGTTAATGCTATGCATTGGTTTTTGGAATAAAGAAGAAAGAGTTTCCGCTAGTACTGTTTTACCACTACCAGTTGGTCCTTTTAATAGAATGTTTTTACCAAGTAAAAGTGCTGTAATGGCATCTTCAATAATGCTGTTATCAGATGCTTTATATATTTTTTTTCCAATTAAATGTGCATTTTCTCCAGCTTCTTGTTTATTCTTTTCGTGAATGGCTGAGAGCTGTTGTTTTAAATCAGCGTGTATATGAAATTGTTCTAACATGTATTTCCCACCTAACATTATTTTCATAAAGTAATACATCTTATGATAACTTGTTTTAATATGGTATGCAAAGAAAAGGAGAGAGGGGAAATGTAAAAAAAAAGCAATCAATATTATATTGATTGCTTATAGCAAAGGAGAAATGAGTCGCATGAAAGACTCTAATATTCGTTTTTTGATACTTCTTTTTTGGAACGAGTTCCATTTAATTTCAGTGGAATGCTTAAAGTCTTCTTCAAAATCATGTTTAATATCATGAACGGTGTCTGATTCATAAAGTACACTAATAATTTCATAATTCAACTCAAAGCTACGTACATCCATATTTGCAGTTCCAATTGTTGCGATCTTATCATCAACGAGTACAATTTTCGCATGCATAAAACCATCTTTATAACTGTAAATGGAAGCACCAGCTTTTAAAAGTGGAGTGAAATAGGATTGAGATGCTTGATCACTAATAATACTATCACTTTTGCCTGGATATAAAATACGTACATCTATGCCGGATATTGCACTTAAGCGTAATAATGTTAAAGTTTCTTGATCTGGAATAAAGTATGGCGTAGCGATCCAAATAGATTTTTTGGCAGAGCCCATAACAGCTAGTAATGTATTACGAATACTTTTATCATCTGAGCTTGGTCCACTTGCTACAATTTGAACAGCACCTTCTGCATTCGAAATTTCTTTTCCAGGGAAGTATTGTCTATTCATAAATTGATCCCAAGAATAGTTGTTTAAACCACTAGAGGCATAAAGCCAATCTTCTAGAAAGATTGCTTGTAATTTATATAATGCTTTTCCTTCTATTTTCAAATGACTATCACGCCAAACAGGGAATTTTTTCGAACGACCGAGATATTCATCACCGACGTTGAGTCCTCCGGTAAAACCAATTTCTCCATCTACAATGACGATTTTACGGTGATTACGATAATTAACTGTCTCAAGTAACCAAGCTGAAAAAATAGGGTCAAATTCTACAATTTCAATTCCAGCTTCTTTCATCGGTTTTAAAAATCGTCTTCTTAACGTATTACTTCCGAGTCCATCATAAAGGAATCGTACAATAACCCCAGATTCTGCTTTTTTTATTAAAGCATCTCGAACTTTTGTACCGATCTCATCAGATTTATAAATATAGTATTGAATATGTATGTGATGTTTTGCCTGCTCTATGGCTTGCAAGATTTCTGAAAAGGTTTGATCTCCGTTTGTTAAAAGTTTTGTCGTCGTTCTATCTGCGGCAGGACCGCCTCCAAATTTTTGTACGACTTCTGTTAAGTGTACAGAACGTTCACTTAATGGGACTGTGAGTGATAATTCTAGTCGCCTTCCTTCTAAAATTTCACGGAATAATTTTCTTTGTTCTTCTGAACGATGAAGATGTTTTTTTCTTCTCCAACGGCTACGCCCGAAAATAGAGTATAAAAGCACACCTACAACAGGAAGAAGTGCTAATACTAAAAACCATGCTAAGGTGCTTTGGGGGGATCTATTTTCGATAAAAATAACGAATGAAATTCCTACGATTGTGATGGACCATAGAGCACCAACAAACGTATATAACGAAATAACAGATGTATTTAATAGGAAAAGAACGATAGATACGATTGTAAATATTAATAATAATTGAACGATAGGTTTCTTCATTTCTATAAAATTCCTCTAATCTTTCTTTAATATAGACTTCTTATATAAAAGGTGTAATCTAACATTCTTATTATAAAGTGTTTTGTTTTTTTTACAAAATATAGACATTTTCCCCATGCTTTCCGCATTTGTCCTACATACAGTATATTGTTACGTTCTTATATAAAAAAGGGATGTGAATAAAATGTACGGTCGTCCAATTGGAGGATTAGGTCATGGCGGTGGTTTTGGACATTCACCATTTTTTGGAGGAGGATTCTTTCCTGGATTTGTAGCAGGTGCTTTACTTAGTCCTGCGTTTGGTTATGCATATTATTCAGATACAGCATACTATACGGATTATCAGCAGAATCCTTATTATTCCACATATTAAAGAGAGGCAGAACTATATGCTAAAAGGAGAGGAAGAAAAATGAACTATACTGGAAATTATGGCGGATATAATCGGAATCATCACGGGGGTGGAGGGCACCATCATCACGGCGGGCATAATTATCATGGTGGACACAATCATTATGATCACCACCACCATCACGGCGGCGGATGGGGCTGGGGTGGCGGCTCATGGGGCGGAGGATTTTTCCCAGGAAGTTTTGCAGGAGGAGTAGTAGGAGGACTTACAGCTGGAGCGTTAACAGGTGCAGCTAGTGGTGGGGGATATTACCCAGCTCCATATCCAGTAGCTTACCCAACGCCATATCCAACACCATATCCAACACCATATCCAACACCATATCCAACACCATACCCAGGTTACCAGCAAATATCGAATCCATATTATTAAACAAAAAAGAGGATACCCTCTTTTTGTTTAATAATGTATATATTTATAAAATACTTCCAAAAAAAAGGTGGAAATATGTTAATATTTTGTTATTGTAATTCAAAATATTAACTGCCAATTTTTAATCTCTATTTCGTTAGTTTGTTGGTAGTTGGATTTACACCTTAATATTTCATGAAAGCAAAGAGATTAGGCGTGGGGTCGCGTTAGTAGGGAACAGAGGCTAGTATTGATTAAATTGTCGCTTTATAAATTAAAAAAATGTAAGGGAATACGGTATAATAAGATCAGATAATCAGAGAAGTGAAAAGTCGCTACTATAATTAAAATGGCACTATATTGCTTTTTTTTATAAATAATATTATGTTATTTTAATCGGCCTATTTAGAAAAAATTTGTGATTTATCCCGCATTAACGGGCAGTAAGACTCCCACCTCGAAATTCGGTGAATGCGAGGAAGTTAGGTGGGAGATAACTGCCCGTAAAAGCCCGATTGATGAAGGATAATAATCAGTGGGGATGGATAAAACCCCCACTGATTAAAGTTTCACTTTATGTAAAGGCATATTGTTAGAAAATGAGATATCTCTATTTCTATGAAGAGAAATGAGTTGTGTTTTAGCCAGATAGGAAGCAAGGAGAGGTGCGCATGCTAGAACAAAGAGGTCATGCATTATATGACTCTTCATTGCAAGATTTAAAATTAGCATTAGATGAGTCTTCAATTGTTGCTATTACAGACCGAAATGGTCTTATTACATATGTGAATGATAAATTTTGTAAAATCTCAAAATATAAAAGAGAAGAATTAATAGGAAAAGATCACCGTATTTTAAATTCCAGATATCATCCGAAAGCATTTTTTCAAATCCTATGGAAGCGTATTTTGAGTGGAAAAGTATGGACGGGGGAAATTCGAAATCAAGCAAAAGATGGTACGTATTATTGGGTTAAAACAACAATTGTTCCATTTTTAAATGAAAAGGGAGAACCCTATCAATTTATTGCAATTCGAAATGATATAAGTAGTAGGAAAGAAGCAGAACAAAGATTACGATTAAGTGAAAGTCGTTATAGGGAACTTGCTTATCATGATGCGTTAACAAGTTTACCCAATCGTTTGCAGTTAATTACGACTGTAAATAAGATGATTGCAGAGAAAAAAGAGTTTGGCATGATTTACTTTGATTTAGATCGTTTTAAATTAGTAAATGATACGTTAGGTCATATAATAGGAGATTTACTTTTAAGTGAAGTCGCTTCACGATTACATTACGTACTAGGAGATAAAGATGTTTTGGCTAGGCTTGGTGGAGATGAATTTGTACTATTAACAAAAAAACATACACAAGATGGGATGAGGCAGTTAGCGACATCTGTGTTGTCATGCTTTCAAGCACCATTTATGCTTGAAGGTCATGAAGTATATATTTCAGCCAGTCTAGGACTTTGTTCCTATCCGCAAGATGGAAAAGATGTTGAAACGTTATTGAAAAATTCAGATTTAGCCATGTATAGTGCGAAAGAGCAAGGAAGAAATGCGGCGTGCTTCTTTACAGATAAATTACGTGCGAAAATAAACCGTAGAATGAAAATAGAGTTTGCTTTGCAAAAAGCAATTCGTGATGAAGAATTAGAAGTGGCATTACAGCCCATTATTGATTTGAAAACAAAGAAATGTACTGGTATTGAGGCTTTAGTACGCTGTAAGACAGAAGAAGGTCCTATTTCACCAAGTGAATTTATACCTGTAGCTGAAGAGTGTGGACTTATTATAAAACTAGGAGACTGGGTACTAGAAAAGTCATGTCGACTGTTTAAAACTTTGCCAGAGTATCAAGAGGGAATGAAATTATCTGTTAATTTATCAATACAACAATTGATGCAAAAGCGCTTTATTTTATCTGTTCGTAGTATATTGAAGCGAACAGGGTTTCCACCAAATCGTTTAATATTAGAAATAACAGAAAGTATAGCTGTACGTCATTTTGATTATATTATTGCTACATTACAAGAATTAAGAAGTATGGGGATTTTAATCGCTTTAGACGATTTCGGAACAGGGTATTCCTCATTATATTATTTAAAACAACTACCACTTGATATTGTGAAAATTGATCGTAATTTTATTCGTGAGTTTCATTTTGATCACGCACAACCAGAGCGAACGATTGTAAAATCGGTTATTGAAATCGCCCATAGTTTAAATTTATTAGTGGTAGCTGAAGGGGTAGAAACGGTAGAACAAGAAAGTTTATTAAAATCAATGGATTGCGACTTTGTACAAGGTTTTTATTATGCGAAACCGTTAGATGTAGGTGAACTAAAAGAAAAGTTATTAACTGACTTTTAATAAAAAAAAGAGAAGCGGAAAGCTTCTCTTTTTTATTATTTTTTTTGTGAATCTTTCATTAAAATTGGATAAAGAATAAGGCCTAATACAAACAATCCAATTCCTAAGAAGAACGTTTTTAAATCAGCAGTTCCTGTTTTAATAACCCAAATGGAGTATACAAATGCTAATGTAGTAATGACCCCGTCTTTTATTCGAGATCCTGGCATCATATCATACGTTTCTCCTGTAATAACCAATTTAAATTGATACAGAGTAGAAACAAGATATGGAATTAAATAAGCTAATGTTGCTACAACGATAGCGAAGTTATATGCTTCTGAAACAGTGCCAGAAATCGTTGAGAATAAGAAAATTTGTGTCATCACATTTGTAATAAATAATGATTTTGAAGGACTACCTTTCTTATTTGTTTTACTGAAAAACTTAGGGAAAAGTCCATTTTTGGCAGCCTGGTAAGGTACTTCTGAGCTAACAACGATCCAGCCTACAGTGGATCCAAATAAAGATACTAGTGCAAGTAGTGCCATTATATAAGCACCCTTAGTACCAATTGCTAAATTTAATGCATCTACTAATGGCTTTTGAGACTCTTTTAAAACGTCTTGTGGAAGAGCGCCCATTGTTAGTAGAGTAATTGCCATGTAAATAAGAAGAGCGATGATTAATCCGAAAATCGTAGCTTTCTTAACATCGTGCTGAGATTTTGCGCGGTTAGAGAGCATAACTGCTGACTCAATACCGATAAACGCCCAAAGTGTTGCAATAGCAGCGGAATTTATTTGTCCCCCCAACGAAATGGGTTGTCCAGCTTCATTCATAAATGTTTGACCGTCCCCGAAATTAGAGGCATTGAAAATGAATAATGTGATTACAATAAACATTGTAAATCCGATGATTTTTGCGATTGTTGCAAGAAGGTTCATATTTCCTGCTCTATCAATATTTTGAGAAAGAATATATTGAATTCCCCATAGCATCATACTACATACTATGAAGGTTAAAGTTTTTCCAAGTTCTAATGAAAATCCGTTTGTTGAAAAGAGAATTTGCTTACTTTGTAAAACTGGGAAGAATGTTGATAAATATCCTGCAAAGGAAATAATTACAGATGCTGTAGCAGCCCAGTTAGCAGCCCAGTATCCCCAAGCCATACTATATCCTGCAACTTTACCTGCCTTCTGGGAAGTAAACATTGCTTGGGCGTAACTTTGTGGTCCTGCTTTTAATTCTGGTTTACGAATTGCTAAATTTCCAAATACGAGTGCAATCATAAATACACCAAGTCCTGTAATACTCCATGCAAGTGTAGATCCCATTGGACCTGATACGTGTGCTAAATTTGCTGGGAGCATAAATACGCCACCGCCAACCATATTCCCGATAACAAAAGCTGTTAAAACCCATAATCCCCATTTTTTCGTTTCCATTTTTGTTAACTCCTTTGTAGTAAGATTTGCTTAAACATCATTTTTTACTAGCTTTTTGGCAATAAAAAAAAGAGCCATGTAGATAAAAAATACCTACATGGCTCTTCGCCAAAGCGTAGGTACAACGGGAATAACCCTTGTACCTACGCGTAATTTTTCCGCTAGGTTTCAAGGGTTACGTATGATGATGATGTTTTTGTGCAAATGTAACTACAATTGTTGTATAAGTAAGCATAGTTCTTTGCTCCCTTTCTCCTCTGATTTTGAAGTTAGTATACTACATGTTTTTTTGAATGAAAAGAAAAATATGAAAATTTTTATGAAAATAAGTTGTAGAGATTAAATATTTACCTATATTTTTCTTGTACTGGAAAATAAGTGAGAGATTGGCAGAAGAGTGTAGCGTGGTATAATACATATAGAATTAGAAGGTGACAAGGGGCTATTGTAGATGATGAGTAAGTATGAACAAATTTATACAGAAATCAGTAAGTCTATTGATAATAAACAATTAAAAGAGGGATGCAAAATCCCATCAGAAACAGAATTAATGAAGCAGTATGAGGCAAGCCGAGGTACTGTAAGAAAAGCGGTAGATTTATTGCAAGAGCGTGGATATGTTCAAAAAATACACGGAAAAGGTGTTTTTGTATTAAAGCGTAAAAACATTGAATTTAACTTTGGTGGTATTGTAAGTTTTCAAGAAGAAAATGAACGTTTAGGACGTTACTGTATTACAGAAGTCGTGGAAATAGAGAAAATGAAAGCGACGAAAGATGTAGCAAAGTTATTAAACGTGAAAGAAAAAACGGAAATAGATCATATTAAACGTGTACGAAATATTGATGGAGAAAAAGTAATTTTAGATATAAACCATTTTGTATCGGAATATATTCCAGGATTAACGAGAGAAATTGCAACTGCATCGATTTATAAATACATTGAGAAAGAATTAGGGCTACATATTAGCTATTCACAGCGGGTAATTGAAGTACAACCATGTACAGATGATGACCGAAAGTATTTGGATTTAAATGGCACAGACTATGTTGTCGTTGTAAAAAACTTTACTCATTTATACGATGGGAGTCAGTTCGAATATACGGAATCACGTCACCGTTTAGATATTTTTCACTTTTCGGATGTGGCGCGAAGAAAGTAAAAAGATGAAACGAAATAACGTTTCATCTTTTTTTTATAAAAAAAATCACCAACTCGTATATACGAGTGTTGACTAACTTATATATACGAGTTAATATGTAAGTGTAAACGGTATCAAAAACAGAAAAGAGGGACGGGAATATGGGGAAAGACTATCGTAAGACAGCAGAAGAAGTGTTGCAGTATATTGGTGGGAAAGACAATATTGAACAAGCTGCGCACTGTGTAACGAGGCTCCGTATCGCTTTAAAAGATGAAAGTAAAATAGATAATGATAAATTGCAGTCTGTTTCATTAGTAAAGGGAGCGTTTCATAATGCTGGGGTATTTCAAGTTGTAATTGGTCCAGGTGATGTCGATCGAGTATACGCTGAATTGATAACGCTTGCAGGCATGGAGGAATCGACAGTAGCTGACGTGAAAGATTCTGGAAACCAAAAGTTGAATCCGGCTCAAAAGTTTGTAAAAGTATTTTCAGATGTATTTATGCCGATATTACCAGCGATCGTAACAGCTGGTTTACTAATGGGGATTAACAATTTATTAGGGGCAAAGGACTTATTTTTTGATGGTAAAAATTTATTAGATGTTTATCCGAATTTAGGCGGGCTTTGGGATTTAATTAATATGATGGCCAATACAGCGTTCGTATTCTTACCAGCACTTGTCGGTTGGTCGGCGACGAAGCGTTTTGGTGGTAGTCCAATACTAGGTATTGTTATGGGCTTAATGCTTGTGCATCCGGCCTTATTAAACGCCTGGGATTATGGAAAAGCAGCGACTGGTTTAGAGGGACAAAAGATTGAGTACTTCAATATTTTAGGATTGTTCCAAATTGAAAAGGTAGGGTATCAAGGACAAATTTTACCCGTTTTAGTAGCAGCATTCGTATTAAGTAAAGTTGAAATCTTCTTAAAGAAACATGTACCAAATGCAATTCAATTATTAGTTGTACCAATTACAACAATCGTTGTAACAGGTGTATTAGCATTAGGGATTATCGGTCCAGTTACACGTCATATTGGAGATTTATTAACAGCTGGATTAGTAGGAGTATATGAAACAGTACCAGTAGTTGGAGCAGTATTGTTTGGGGCACTTTATGCACCGCTTGTAATTACAGGTATGCATCATATGTTTATTGCAATTGATTTACAATTAATTGCACAACACGGCGGTACATTTATTTGGCCGATGATTGCTCTTTCTAACATTGCGCAAGGTAGTGCAGCACTTGCAATGTTCTGGATTTCTAAAAATCAAAATGATAAAAGTATGGCATCGACATCAGCAATTTCCGCGTACTTCGGTATTACAGAGCCGGCGATGTTTGGTGTTAACTTACGAAATAAGTTCCCGTTCTATGCAGCAATTATTGGATCTGCTATTGCGGCGATATTCATTACATTAAATGGCGTATTAGCCCCGGCTATCGGAATTGGCGGACTACCAGCATTTATTTCTATCATTCCAAAATCGATTCCAATGTTTATTATAGGAATGATGATAGCAGTCGTAATTCCATTTACGTTAACATGGTTATTTGCAAAACGAGTAAAACAGAAGTAGGAGGAAGTTAAACATGAAGGATTGGCATAAAAGTGTAGTCTATCAAATTTATCCGAAGAGCTTTAATAGTTATTACAATAAAGAAACCGGTGATATAAAAGGGGTTACAGAGAAACTAGATTATTTAAAAGAACTCGGAGTAGATTATATTTGGTTAACACCGATATACCAATCACCACAAAATGATAATGGGTACGATGTAAGTGATTATTACAGTATTGATCCATCTTACGGAACGATGGAAGAGTTTGAAGAGCTTCTAGAAAAAGCGAAAGAACGTGACATTGAAATTATGCTCGATATCGTTGTAAACCATAGTTCGACCGAGCATAAGTGGTTTAAAGAAGCAAAAGAAGATAAGAATAGTCCGTATCGCAATTACTATATTTGGTGTGATGAAAAAAATAATTGGCAGTCTAAGTTTGGTGGATCAGCTTGGAAGTACGATGAAAAAACTAAGCAATATTTTTTACATCTATTTGATGAGACACAAGCTGATTTAAACTGGGAAAATGAAAAGCTTCGTGAAGAAGTGTACGATATGATGCGCTTTTGGTTGGAGAAAGGTGTAAAAGGATTCCGCCTTGATGTTATTAATTTAATTTCAAAAGATCAAAGATTTTTAAGTGATGAAGGCACCCTGGCTACAAGTGATGGGCGTAAATATTATACGGATGGTCCACGCGTCCATGAATATTTACAAGAGATGAACCGAAATGTTTTTGAAGGGAAAGATGTAATTACAGTTGGAGAAATGTCATCTACGACAATTGATAATTGTATTAAATATTCAAACCCAGAGCGTAATGAACTAAGTATGACGTTTAGTTTCCATCATTTAAAAGTGGATTATCCCAATGGTGATAAGTGGACGAAAGCTGATTTTGATTTTATTAAATTAAAAGAAATTATGTCTAATTGGCAAATTGAAATGCAAAAGGGCGAGGGATGGAATGCGTTATTTTGGTGTAATCATGACCAGCCTCGCATTGTGTCACGCTTTGGTGATGATGGTAAGTACCGAAATGAATCTGCTAAAATGTTAGCGACAGCTATGCATATGTTGCAAGGAACACCTTACATTTATCAAGGGGAAGAAATCGGTATGACGAATCCTAAATTCGAGTCCATCGAGCAATATCGTGATGTGGAATCGTTAAATATATATGATATAAAGCTAGAAGAAGGATTACCAAAAGAAGAGATTATAGGGATTTTAAAACAAAAATCTCGTGACAATTCCCGTACTCCAATGCAGTGGAATGAAGAGGTGAACAGTGGTTTTACAACAAATACACCTTGGATTTCAGTGGCTGATAGTTATAAAGAAATTAATGTAGATAAAGCGTTAGAAGAGAATGAATCTGTATTTTATCATTATAAAAAGTTAATTGAACTTAGAAAAACTTATGATGCAATTACAGAAGGGGAATATGCTATTTTAGATGAAAATCATTCTAAGATTTGGGCATATACTCGTACTGTAAAGAATGAAGTACTACTTGTTATAAATAATTTCTATGGAGAAGAAATAACATACTCTGTACCAGGTAATGTTCAATTAGATGGAATGAAACAAGAAGTATTATTGTCAAATTATAAAGATTCAAGCAAGGATATTACAAATCTTAATTTAAGACCATATGAATCAATTGTATATCGATATACGAAATAAAAGGTTGTATGCCTAAGTGGCATACAACTTTTTATTTTAAGACACCACTATATAAAATGCTTACTTCTACTTCGGGCTTAAATTTCACTTTTGCATAATCTTTATTCCAATTTTTTTTCTTCCATAAATCAGGATGATAAGCGATAAGGTGTCTTCCAATACCGAAAGCATCACAATTTGCTTTTTGTAGCTTTTTCGTTATTTGTTTAGCTTCTTTCGTAAGTTGTTTCGATAATTCCCTATTTAGCTTTTCTCTTTCACCCATTTTATAAAGATTATCCCTTGGAGCTTCAAGCGCTATAATTTTTAGTTGGAGCTTAATGTGAGCATAAACATTTCCTTTTTTATCTGTTGTTATTTTTAAGTCTCGTTTTAATTTCTGATTGCTCACTTCCATTGTTAAATAATCAGATGTCTTCTCTGAGTCATCACTAGTAAGTTTTTGGGTTATACGGGCACTTGTTCCCATTTTTCCGGTTAATAATACGAATAAAACAGCTTGTTTCAGGGGTAAATGTCCAGTTAATTTGTCTTTATTGAATAAAGCTAACCCGTCTGTAATAACTTCTTTTCCTTTTATTTTTATAGAAGGGAGAGTGAAATCTTTACCCGGATCTAACATTTTTGTAGCAGCTGTTTCTAAAGTTTCTTTTGGAAACACACTCATATCTTCTAAGCTTTTCACTTTTTTCTTTAGAAAATCTCCAATCAGTAAATTCCCTACTTTCTTTTTTTCGAGTATCTCGGATGTGTCACCATCTACTGAAATAAGCTTCACTAAAGCAGTTGGGTTTGTTGGGTCTCGAAAGCTGACATCTAAATAGGGTAGTATACCTTTTTGTTGGATTTTTGTTCCTAATAATTGAACACCGTATTTAAAGTAACGGATATTCCCAGTTACATTTTTTTTCAGTGCATCGCTTGTATCTCTTATGTTATGTCCGGTTGCTGAATGTACTTCATTCTCGAATGAAGATTGTTCTCCACTTGAACTTTTTACGAGCTCAATCGTTTGCTGAAGTTTATTTTCTTCTGTAATATCATATCCAATACTATAAGCCAATCTTGCCTCTCTTAATGGTTCTTGATCCCAACAGCCAGAAAGGAATGAACTAGCACATAATACAACAAGTAATTTAATTCTTTTTTTGAACACACTGTTCTCCTTTCTTATTTCTTATTACTGAATAAAGTAGAAATAAAAGAGGGAGGACAACTATGAAAATATAGGTGAACTTATCAGTGAAAGTTGCAATTACTTTTAATTCTTCAGGTGTATCTATAAATAAGGCTACACTAAAAGCAATAATACCAACGATTGGAACAGCTTTTTTATGATTAGCAAGATTGAATATATGTCCAATTCCGATTGAAGCAGCACAATAATAACTAGCAATAGAAGCCACAACTGTTATCATCCATATTGGTATGAATAGTAAATCAGTCCGGTCTATAATCCCGATATGCAAGGAGCGTAGTAAGTAAGCAACTGGCTCTGGAATAAGCTCAACTTGTTTTGGACTAAATACGATAAAGCAAATCCAAACTGTAAAGGCATAAAAAAGAGTTACAAATCCATTAGCTATAGAAATTGCCTTCAGTTTTGCCACAGAACTCCCGTTTACTTTTGGGAAAGCGATAAGAATAATTTCAAAACCATACATAGCTGTAATTGTTTCTTTGGATGCTTGAATAATATTCCACCATCCAGCCTCTGTAATGGGGAAAATATAAGAAAAATCAGCTCGCGAGAGCCCAAGGGCAATTAAAAAAGCCATTGGTAAAATGAGGATAGAAGCCATGACGTAAAACCGTACGATAACTTTAAACGTATTATAAGCTACATAACAACAAGCAATTGTAAATAGTATGAGAATGGCATACCAAGGAGTTGCTTGTAATATCCATACTTTAATGACATTACAAGCATTTAACATAACCGTCATACCGATAAGGGTAAAATAAAAAACATAAGCAAAACCTAATAGTTTTCCAAGTTTATTACCAAATAGCATACAAACACTTTCATACATATCTGCATCAGGAAATCGTTTTAAGAGAAGCCACATAAGTAAAATAATAAGTTGAATTGCAAAACCAGCGATGAGAACAGAAATCCATCCACCACCTTTCGCTATTGGGTGAAGACGGTTTGGTAGAGAAAGTATACCAACACCGATTTGGCATTGAATAACGAAAAAGGTAAATTGAACTAGTGAAATTTTACTTTGCGTGTTTGTCACCGTTCTCATCCTCTCTCGTTACATGTTGTCGTTGCATTGTTTTAGGTTTTGGATCATGTGGTCGTTCCCAAAACGACCAAATTGGTAGTCTTACAAAAGAATCTTTCATATCTTTTATCCGCATTGGTGCAAGAGGAGAAAGATATGGTGTATGAAATGAATGTAGCTGGCATAAATGAACGAAAGTTATAATTAGACCGAATGATATTCCTACGTACCCGAATATAGCAGCAAGGATCATTAACGGAAAACGAAGAATCCGAACTGCTGAGCTCATATCGTTTGATGGAACAAGAAAAGATGCAATTGCAGTTAAAGCCACAACGATAATCATTGTGTAAGAAACGAGTCCAGCTTTTACAATTGCATCCCCAATTACTAAACCGCCTACAATACCGATTGTTTGTCCAACGCGGCTAGGCAGACGAATACCAGCTTCGCGCAATAATTCGAAGATCAATTCCATTAAGAGAGCTTCAAAAATAGGAGGAAGTGGCACTTTTTCTAATGAAGCTTTAATTGTATAAACGAGTTCGAGTGGCAACACATCAGGATGAAAAGCGACAGTTGCGATATATATAGCTGGTAAGAGAAAGGCAATTAAAAAACTTACTAAGCGAATCATTCGCACGAAAGAACCGACAATCCAGCGATTATTATAGTCATCAGGTGATTGATAAAAAGCGAATAACGTAACAGGAACGATAAGAGCTGTTGGATCTCCGTCAGATAAAATAGCAACGCGCCCCTCCATTAAATTGGCAGCAACTCTATCTGGGCGCTCTGTATTTAATTGCTGCGGGAATGGTGAGAAAGATGTATCTTCTATAAATTCCTGTATGTATCCTGGCGGCATGAGTGCGTCTGTCTTAATCATTTCTAATCTTCTTTTTACTTCTGCAACGAGATCGTCATTAGCTATATTTTGAATATAAGCAATTGCCACTTTCGTATGCATTTCTTCACCAAGTGTGAAATATTTAACGACGACATTTGGACTTTTTATGAGTTTACGAATAGAAGCTAAATTGGTTGCTAAATCTTCTACAAAACCGGTATGTGGTCCACGTACAATGCCTTCATTATCCGGCTCTGTTATATCTCTTTTTAAAGATAGAGCTGTTTCGAAAATACAAAAGCTATCGACGTGTTCATGAAAATATAATGATTTTCCTTGTAATAAAAGCTGCACCCCATAATTTAAATTCGTTTCTTTTTTCATATTTAATGTAGAAAAAGCTTTATCTAAAGCCAAATCCGACCGCGTTAATAAAGGCTCAAGAGCTAATTGATGAATTAAATTTGGATCTGCTAAAGATTCGATATATATAATGTTTCCTTTTCCATTTTGAAAAGGGATATCTAATTTTTTTATATCATCCGAGTGGCAAAGTTTATTTTCAATATAATTAACGTTTTCCGGAAGTGATGGAAACATATGCTTTTGGTTCTTGCTTTCTTGCTGTTCTTCGTATTGTGTCATAAATTCCACCTCTTTTAGAATAAAATTCCTTCTGTTAATTTTTGTTTTTTATAAGAAATTTATGCTTGGATTATTTGAAAAAGTAGCTTGAAAGTTACGTTACGTCATCTTTTATACTAAAGAAAATAGGATGTAGGGGATGGTGTAGATGACTTTAAAGTATATGTGGGGATGGAAAGAAATTTTATATTTATTTATTTTTGTATTTCTGATTGTACCAATAATGGTTGAATCTCTTTTTTATGATTATGCTTTAAAAATAATAGGGAACTCATTATATGCTGGAGTATTAATGGGACTTATAATGGCAGTGATATTTACCTTTGTAGTTTATCTTTTTTGCATAAAAAGATATAAACTGTCGTGGAAAGATATTGGAATTCGGAAGCTTTCATGGAAAGATTTATTGTGGACATTTGTAGCGGTTATTTCTTTGATTGTAGTTAGTATTGGAGTATTAATGATAATGGAGAAACTGGGGATTTCTTTTGAAAATAGTAAAACGGAGACGGTCCAAAAGGATAAATCAATATATTCGTTCTGTATCGCGGTAATTGGAGCGGCGGTTATATCACCAATCTATGAAGAGATTTTATATAGAGGTGTTTTTTATACGTTTTTTCGTGATAGATATGGTATATGGGGCGGTATGCTTATAAGTTCAATAATATTTACTGTTGTTCATATCCCAACATATAACACATTACCGGTGAATTTTTTAAGCGGCGTAGTATTTGCATGGTTATATGAGAAAACAAATTCTATTTTATCAGCTATGGTTGCCCACGCGTTATTCAATTTCATAGCAGTACTTCTTACATTTATGTCGAATTAAGAAGATATATAGGAGGGATACATATGGAAATAGCTGTAGAACGAGTTTTTACAAAAGAGATTTTAACAAGAGCAGCAAAGGAATTTCATGTAACAGTGGGAGAAAACCCACTTGGTGATTTTGAAAATTATATTTTTAAGGCGAAGGATAAAAATGATGAGGATTACGTATTACGTTTAACGCATTCTTCTCATCGTTCTAAAAAAGAGGTAGAAGCTGAACTAGATTTTTTACGATATGTTGCGGAGAACGGGGCAAAGGTAGCAGGACCACTTTACTCAACATCTCAAAATCTTGTAGAAGAAATTGTAGCAGAGGATGGGACTTTCTTTTTCGCTTCCTTATTTACATACGCAAAAGGTGAGCAAGTAAAAGGAGAAGAATCACCTTATTGGGGAGATACTTACTTTGAAGCGTGGGGAAAAGCGATTGGACAACTGCATCGCCTTACAATGGATTATCCTAAAACTGACTACCGTGATACGTGGGAAGAGGATGAAAGTAGCATTGTTAATGGATTAGAAGATGCGAAGGTGAAAGAGATTGCTGCTATATTAATGGATGAAATAAAGGCTCTTCCAATCGAAAGAGAAACGTTCGGCCTTATGCATGGCGATATTCATCCAGGCAATTTTCATTATGATGGAAAAGAGCTAACAATCTTTGATTTTGATGATGCAGCTTATAATTACTTTATACATGATTTAGCAATGGTTCTCTATTACTCTGTTCTATTTACACAGTGGACTACAGAAGAGAAGACAGAATTTGCTCGTAAACAATTGCGAGTGTTACGAAAAGGTTATGAATATGAGCACAGACTGGCGGATAGTTGGTATGAATCGTTACCGTTATTTTTACGTCTACGTGATATTGGTTTATACGGTACGCTTCAAAAGAAATTTAAAGGGAAAGATATGCCAGAGGACTTTCAAAAGTTATCAGATGAGTTGTATGAAAGAATTATAAAGCAAGAGGCAATAGTGAATATATAATACAGAGATAAGGGAACAAAGTATATAAAATAAATATATACTTTGTTTTTTTATACAAAAATATGTTTACTTTATTAAAATAATATTGTTATAGATTCGGTATACACTTATAATTTTATATATATTCTGAATATTCTTTATAAAGAAGGAGGGGGAAAGTTGGAAGCTATCGTAAGTTGGATAAATAATATTGTTTGGAGTCCCGCACTTGTCTATTTATGTTTAGGAGTAGGCTTATATTTTTCCATTCGAACGAGGTTTTTACAAGTAAGACATGTAGGAGAAATGGTGAAGCTTACATTTCAAGGGGAAAAATCTGATGCGGGTGTTTCTTCATTCCAAGCGTTAGCACTTTCGTTATCAGGGCGCGTTGGAACGGGAAATATTGCCGGTGTTGCAACGGCTGTTGCCTTTGGTGGTCCAGGGGCTGTATTTTGGATGTGGGCGGTAGCCTTTCTAGGAGCTGGTTCTGCATATGTAGAATCGACGCTTGCACAAATATATAAGACGAAGCATCAAGGGCAATTCCGCGGTGGACCTGCTTATTACATTGAAAAAGGACTAGGTGTTAAATGGTACGCATTAGTGTTCGTTGCAGCGACAATTCTTGCGACGGGGATGCTGCTTCCAGGTGTTCAAGCGAATAGTATTGCTGTAAGTTTAGAAACAGCTTTTGGTATTAATACTTCCGTATCAGGAGCGGTATTAGTAGCGGCATTAGCACTTATTATATTTGGTGGAGTTAAGCGAATTGTTAACGTAGCGCAAGTTGTAGTGCCGTTTATGGCGCTTGGTTATATTTTAGTAGCTTGTGTAATTGTAGCTATGAATATTGAAAAATTACCAGACGCTTTCATGTTAATTTTAAAAAGTGCATTTGCATTAGAAGCAGCTTTTGGCGGGATTATTGGTTTAGCAATTTCTTGGGGTGTAAAACGTGGTATTTATTCAAATGAAGCAGGGCAAGGAACTGGGGCTCATGCAGCGGCAGCTGCTGAAGTATCGCATCCAGCTAAACAAGGGTTAGTACAAGCATTTTCCGTTTACATTGATACATTATTTGTTTGTTCAGCAACAGCATTTATGATGATTATTACAGGCATGTATAACGTATTTGATGCAAGCGGAAAAAACTTTATCGTCAATAAATTAAATGGTGCACAGCCAGGTCCTGGTTATACACAGGCAGCGGTAGAATCTGTTTTCCCTGGATTTGGAAACGGTTTCGTCGCAATCTCTCTACTATTCTTCGCATTTACAACAATTATGGCTTATTACTACATTGCAGAAACAAATATAGCTTACTTAAACCGTGATAAAGACCGCCCTTGGATGTCTATCGTACTAAAGTTTGTATTCTTAGGAGTTGTATTCTACGGTTGCGTAAAAACAGCAGCAACAGCATGGGCTTTAGGAGATATTGGTGTAGGAATTATGGCATGGGTTAACATTATTGCGATTCTATTATTACAAAAACCGGCATTGATCGCATTAAAGGATTATGAAAAGCAGAAAAAAGAAGGAAAAGATCCAGTATTCGATCCACAGAAATTAGGAATTAAAAATGCTGATTTCTGGGAGCATGAATACGGGAAAGACAAGAAAGAAGAAGTATCTTAAGAGAATAGAAATGAAGGAGCAAAGGGAAATCCCTTTGCTCTTTTTTATGGACAAAATGAAGATGAAAGTTATTTTTTTGCCTATTTTTGAATATAAAAAGAATGTACATGCTTTGTTTAGGGGAGGGGGGAGTATGGTGATAGAGTTTCGTAATGTAAATAAATATTATGGTAACTTCCAAGTTTTGGAAAATATTAATGTGCAAGTGAAAAAAGGTGAAGTGGTAGTAGTTGTTGGTCCTTCGGGATCAGGAAAAAGCACGTTGCTGCGGTGTATAAATCAATTGGAGGCAATTACCGATGGTGAATTAATTGTACAAAATACAGAAGTACACAATGCGAAAACAAATATAAATGAATTGCGCCGAAATATTGGGATGGTCTTTCAACACTTTTATTTATACCCGCATAAAACAGTTCTTCAAAATATTACACTAGCACCGTTTAAAGTAAATAAAGTTTCCAAAGAAAAGGCGGAGCAAATAGCGATGTTTTATTTAGAGAAAGTGGGAATCCCGGAGAAAGCAGGCGTATATCCACATCAATTATCTGGTGGACAACAGCAAAGGGTGGCGATTGCTAGAGGTCTCGCGATGCAACCGGAAATTATGCTGTTTGATGAGCCTACGTCTGCTCTTGATCCAGAGATGATTGGGGAAGTGCTTGATGTTATGAAAGCGCTGGCTAAAGAAGGCATGACGATGGTTGTCGTCACACACGAGATGGGATTTGCACGTGAGGTAGCAGATAGGATTTTGTTTATGGATGATGGTCAAATTATCGAAGATACAACACCAGTACAATTTTTTGCAAATCCTGAACAAGAAAGAGCTCGTCTATTTTTAAGCCGAGTGTTAAATCATTAAAGGAGGAATTTCATGATTAAAATGAAAAAGCTGTTTACACTAATCGTATTCTCATGTTTATTCGTACTTATTGTTGCTGGATGCGGGGGTAAAAAAGACGAGGCGAAAGAAACAAATACGAAACAAGGCGGAGTTGTTGAACAAATTAAGAAGCGCGGGAAATTAGTAGTCGGGGTGAAGAATGATACGAATTTATTTGGATTAAAAAATCCTTCAACAGGGCAGGTAGAAGGATTCGATATTGATATCGCGAAGGCGCTTGCGAAAAAAATTCTTGGTGATGAAAAGAAACTAGAGCTGAAAGAAGTAACGTCTAAAACACGTATTCCAATGCTGAAAAATGGTGATATTGATGCCATTATTGCGACAATGACAATTACGGAAGAGCGTAAAAAAGAAGTGGATTTTTCAGATGTATATTTTAAAGCAGGACAATCGTTACTTGTGAAAAAAGGAAGCAATATTAAGAGCATTGATGATATAAAACAAGGCGTTAAAGTATTAGCTGTAAAAGGATCAACATCTACAAATAACATTCGCCAAAAATCACCAGAAGCAACAGTATTAGAGTTTGAGAATTATAGTGAGGCATTTACAGCGTTGAAAGCAGGTAAAGGCGATGTTTTAACGACAGATAATGCGATTCTTTATGGAATGGCAAAACAAGATTCTAATTATGAAGTTGTAGGGAAAATTTTCACGGATGAACCGTATGGAATTGCAGTACAAAAAGGTGCAGACGATTTAACGAAAGAGATTAATAACTTACTAAAAGATATGAAGACGAGTGGAGAGTACGACAAATTATATGAAAAATGGATCGGTCAAAAACAAGAGAAGTAAGGTGAAACTTTATTTCTCGTGATAAATAGTAAGAGTGAGAGGATGAGAGTACTCATCCTCTTCTTGTAAAGAAAGAGGGGAGAATATGTGCCTGATTTGTCTATATTAACGAATAACATTGATATGTATTTAGAAGGGTTTAAATATACGGTTATGTCTAGTGTAATTGCGTTAATAGGTAGTTTTATTTTAGGGGTAATTTTGGCGGTAATGCGTATTGCACCGATTCGTATTTTAAATTGGGTGGGATCCACTTTTGTAGAGTTTGTAAGAAATATTCCACTCGTATTAATTGCATTTATATTTTATTTCGCTTTACCTGTAATAGGAATTACTTTCAATGGTTTTGTAGCAGGGACAGTTGCACTAACAGTTTATACAGCGGCTTTTATTGCGGAAGTAATTCGCGCTGGCATTTTATCAGTTGCAAAAGGGCAAATGGAGGCTGCGCGTTCTTCAGGATTAACGTATGTGCAGGGAATGTATTATATCGTCTTACCCCAAGCTATGAAAATTGTAATCCCCCCTTTAGGAAACCAATTTCTCAATTTAGTTAAAAACTCATCAATACTCGGAATTATTGCTGGTACTGATTTAATGTATCAAGGAGACTTAATTTCAACGAAGACGTTTGTTACGTTCGACGTATATATATTTGTCGGGATGTTTTATTTAATATTAACAATTCCGCTCAGTATGCTAGTGCGTTATTTAGAAAAACGCTTAGCAAAGGAGGCGGTGTAAATGGATTTTAAAGGAGCGATAACAGGTGATCATATCCTGTTTTTATTAAAAGGATTACTCATAACGTTAGAGGTAGCGCTCGTAGCAATTGTACTTAGCTTTATTATTGGTAGTGTAATAGGAATATTGCGCTATACGAAAATACCTGTCGTCTCACAAATATTAGGCTTTATCGTGGAAGTCATTCGAAATTTACCGCTACTTTTAATTATATTTTTTACGTATTTTGCACTTCCGGAAGCGGGATTGAAGTTAGAAATTATAACAGCTGCAATTGTTGCTTTAACAATATTTGAAGCGGCAATGATATCTGAAATTGTTCGAAGCGGTCTATTATCTATCGAAAAAGGGCAGATTGAGGCTGCAAGGTCTTCTGGATTAACGTATGTGCAAGCGCTTTGGCATATTATTTTGCCGCAAGCATTAAGAAGAATGGTCCCCCCGCTTGTTAGTCAATTTATTTCATTGTTAAAAGATACGTCATTAGCGGTTGTTATATCATTGCCAGAGCTTATGCATAATACTCAAATTATTAGCGGGCAGAATGTAAATTATATGATTCCGACATTTATACTAGCAGCCTGTATGTATTTTGTTGTAAACTACGGTTTATCAATTTTATCTAGAAGATTAGAAATACGTTAACTCTTACAAAAAAATGTAAGAGTTTTTTCCTTATAAATCCTTTTTTTCCTCAAATTAGTATTGTGAGCTCTTAATATTTGAATTTTTATATTGTTTTATCAGAAAAGTTTTAATTTTATATAGAAATTGTAATCGCTTTCGTGTATATTTTTATTATCAGAAAATTTTAAAAAGAGATAGGGGTACTTGTAGGGGGAGGATTAAGATGCAGCAAACAACGAATGAGCAATTACATCGTACGATGAAGAGTAGACATTTATTTATGATCGCACTAGGTGGTGTAATCGGAACTGGTTTTTTTCTAGGTTCAGGTTACACCATTAATCAGGCTGGACCAGGGGGAGCCATCCTTTCATATTTAGTGGGCGGATTTATTATGTATTTAACAATGCTTTGTCTTGGAGAGCTAACGGTAGCAATGCCAGTTTCAGGATCTTTCCAAAAGTATGCGACGAAGTTTATTGGACCAGGAACTGGGTTTATGATCGGCTGGCTATACTGGATTGGATGGGCAGTAACAGTAGGATTAGAATTAACATCGATCGGTTTAATGATGAAAAGATGGTTTCCGAATGTGGATGTTTGGGTATGGTGTCTCGTATTCGGGGTTATTTTATATGCTTCAAATGCAATATCAGCGAAGAGTTATGCTGAATTAGAGTTTTGGTTCTCTAGTATTAAAGTAATTACAATTATTGCATTCATTCTACTTGGTGGTAGCGCATTACTAGGATTTTTACCATACGATGGAAAAGAAGCAGCGCCTCTTTTCTCTAACTTTGTAAGTGATGGTGGGCTATTCCCAAATGGACTAGCTGCAGTGCTTCTTACGATGATTACAGTTAACTTTTCCTTCCAAGGAACAGAGTTAATCGGGATTGCAGCAGGAGAGAGTCAGAATCCTGAAAAAACAATTCCACGCGCAATTCGTAATACAGTATGGCGCATTATGTTATTCTTCATTTTAACAATGACAATTTTAGTAGGGTTAATTTCTTGGAAAGAAGCAGGGATAATTGAAAGCCCATTCGTAGTTGTATTTGATAAAATCGGTATTCCATATGCAGCTGATATTATGAACTTTGTTATTATTACCGCTTTATTATCTGTAGCGAACTCAGGATTATATGCAGCAACGCGTATACTATGGTCACTGGCAAATGAAGGAATGGCACCAACTTCTTTCAAGAAGGTAAATAAACGTGGTATTCCAATTACAGCGCTAGTCGTAACGATTGCTGTTGCGGCGTTATCCTTATTAACAAGCTTCCTTGCAGAAGATACAGTATATATGTACTTATTATCTATAGCTGGTTTATCTGCTGTTTCAAGTTGGATCATTATTGCTTTATCACAACTTCGCTTTAGAAGTCAGTATTTAAAAGGCGGAGGAAAATTAGAGGACTTAAAGTATAGAACACCACTATACCCGCTTGTTCCAATTTTAGCTTTAATTACAAATAGTATCGTTGTTATTAGTTTAGCGTTTATTCCAGAACAAAGAATGGCGTTATATTGTGGTATTCCATTTATCATTTTCTGCTACATATATTATTATATGAGTAAGAAACGGAAGAAACCGATGAAAGTGGAGATGGAAAAAACAAATGAAACTAACAATCAAACACGATGATATAGAAGCAGATTTATCGTATGGTCAATTAGCGATTGGAAAAGAAAACGGATATTCACCGTTACAATTACTAATCTCTTCTATCGCAGGATGTAGTGCAATTGTCTTTCGAACGATTTTAGAAAAGAAACGTATTACATACGATACGTTTACAATTGAAACTGAAATTGGTAGAAGTGAAGCTCTATCAAAACCAGTTGAAAGTGTTCATTTACACTATAAAATTAAAGCAGAAAACATTACAGAAGAGCAATTAGACAAGGCACTGCAACTTGCGGTGAAAAATTGCACAATTGTTCAATCTGTAAAGGATAGTATAAAAGTTACAGAAACAATTGAATTAATGAAGTGAAATGTAAAAACGTGAGAATAGGGCGCTCACGTTTTTATGTTTTTTACAGGGGGGGAAGTATTATGAAATGTTTAGGTTGTAAATTAGCAAATGAAGAAGAGCCTATATATAAAATATATGAAGACGATTATGTAACTTGTTTTTTAGATCATGCACCTTTCTATGCGGGACATACTTTAATTGTTCCAAAGCAGCACGTTGTAGAAGTGGATGGATTAGATGATTGTGTAGCAAAAGCGATTATGGATGCTTCTAAGCTTATTTCAAAGGCTATTAAATTACTGTATAAACCAGACGGAGTTACAATTTGTCAAAATGGTGGAATCTTTAACGAGCTAACACACTACCATATGCATGTCGTACCAAGGTATAAAGAGCGCTCATTTGCCGAGTTTTATACGGTACAACCGGGAGAGAGGAAGAATTATAACTTTGAAGAGACACAGAATTTGTTAAAAGAAGCGATAGAGCAAATGTTGCTTACTGAAGAGGCGTAAGAGAGTTGTTTTTAATGGGGCAGTCAGGAAAATTACAATATTAAAAAGCTCAATTTCTCAGTTACAATAGAGAAATTGGGCTTTTGTTCATTCTATTATTAAATTTTATCTATAAAAAGATTTTGCAGTGTCACAAAGCATAGCGCTCATTCGTTATATAGAGTGAGAGGAGGAATTATATGAAAGTTACAAACAACGATTATGAAAAGATGGAAGAGTTATACGAGTTGTATGAACAAAAAATATATTATGTAGCTTATTCTATTTTAAATAATATTCAGCAGGCTGAAGATGCGGTTCAAGAGACGTTTATTACTCTTTATAAGAACTTGGAAAAGCTCCATAGCTTGAGCACTGAAGAGCTTAAACGGTACATTTTGAGGATTGCGAAGAACAAAGCGATTGATAGCTACCGAAAAAATAAACGACATGAAACATTCTTAGAAGAATATCAAAAAGAATCAACGGAAGTAGCAGATGAAAATATTGAAGAGTGGGAAAAACGTTTAATATCTGAGGTTCAAATTGATACATTGCTAAAAGAGTTAAATGAGTCTAACCGACAAGTTTTTAAGTACAAAGTCTTCTATAACTTAACGTATCAAGAAATTTCAAGTGTAATGGGGATAACGGAGGCAAATGTCCGTAAACAGTTTGAACGCGCTCGAAAGCGAGTCCAAAATATGATAGGAGGTATACAACATGACGAATTCAAAGAACTCCAAAGAAATATATGAACTTGCTGAAAAAATTGCTTTAGATGATTTTGATAAACTGGAAGAACAACATGAATTTTCACATACATATACGCGCAAAAAGAAATTGTTTATGGAGGAAATGAAGCTGAAAGATGGACAACCGCAGAAAAAGCGTAAAAAACATCGTATGTTAATCGCTGCTGCTTGCTTATTGATTGGCATGCCGACAACAGTTTTTGGGGCAGTGAAAGTCTATAATATGATTGTCCAAAAACAAAATTACGAAGTAAATGTTTCAGTAACAAACAAGGATTCGAAAAAGACTGATAAGTGGTATAAGTTGAAGGTTGGTAAATTACCAGAAAATATGGAAGCAATTGATGACTCTGCTATGAAATATTCCTTTAAAGATAACGACGCAAAAGGTGGGTTTTCATTCGCTCTTCGGAGAGTAGGGGAAAATACAGATTTTCAAACTCTGTACTCGAAAAGTTACGAAGAAAAAGAGATAAATGGTAGGAAGGCAGTGATTGTCCATAAAGAAACGGGAAACAACAATGTAATGTTTGACAGGAAGGTCTTTCTCTTTTTTGAGAAAGAAGGGATTATGTTAGAAAGTTATATTGGATCCGATGTAAATGAAGAACAAATGATAGAGGTCTTAGGGAACATTTCACTTGAGCCTACCTTAAAAGAAAAGGCATCACATATAGTAGAGTATGATGAAAATCGTTCTAGCAAAGCAGATGAACCTAAAAAAACTAAGGTTATTCCTTTGAAAAAAGATAGCAAACGACTATTTCATATAGGGCAAAAGGTTCCAGTAACGATAACGATGGATGACAGCCAAATTGAATATGTTATAGAAAATGTTGAAGTTTTCGATTCAATCAAAGATTTTAAACAAGAGAACTTTAATGAACTTGGCTTAGAAATACTAAGCGAGAATAAGGCTTTAGATCAGATGGGAAAATTGATACCGTACAGGCGGGATGAATATAAACTAGGGAATGGTAAAGATTCAATTGATACATTAGTAGATTCGAAATTAGTTAATGTTAAATTTGTCTACTTGACAACAACAGTGAAAAATATTGGTAAACAGGCGACAGAAGAAATCTATATGCATCCATCTATAAAACAGCTTAAATTTGAAGGGAATGCATGGAACTACGCTAAAGAAGAGGGAATGGACGCAACGCGTATTATGACGGGCGAAGTTGATTACTTGGAACCTCACGGAGACGGGAAAAGCTTTTATAATATTGGTAGTATTACACCAGGACAAACGGTAAAGGTTAATTTAGGTTATTTTGTAGATGAGGATAAACTAGATTCAATCTTTCTTGATGCTTTCCATTACAGGGGGAATGGGGGCACTGAAAATATGAATGCGGAATATCGTTGGTGGTTCGATATTCGTCAATAGTAAACATAATAGGAACAACTAGACTAAAAAGCTGCTTATATTTAGCAGCTTTTTAATTTTCATACATACTTAAAATTTCTTTCGCACGTATACGTAAACCATCTATCAATTCTTTTGGTTCTAAAACTTGTGCCTCTTTTCCAAGTCTATAAAATAAAGGGGTAATAAAATTAATTTCTCCTTTATCAATTGTTGAATTTATATATCCTGTCCCATCTTCGTTTACTACAACGAATTCCTCAAGGTAAGGAACGCTTTTACATTGGCGCAAACCTTCTGTCGTTAGTAAAACATGTAACTGAGTAGGAATGTTTACTACGTTAGAGTTAGAGGTAAACCATTCTTCTAAATTTATGAATGTATCTTCATTTTCTTCCATTGATACTATGGAAAGAATACGATCAACACGATATAGTAATATTTTTTCTGCATTAAAATCATAAGCAGGTAAATACCATAAACCATCATGCGCATATACACCGATAGGATGAACATGTTTTGTTTTTATTCCCGATTTAGATTCGTATTGAAAGTGTAAAATTTTATTTTCAATAGCCGCTGTTAACACTTCGTTTAAAAAAGGTGTCTCAATAGCTCTCTTCGGATTCCAAAAAGCGATATAAGAACGTATTTTATCTACTTTAGCTTTCGCATCATTTTGTAGAGAGCTATACAGTTTATGAGTAACGGAATTAATTTCTGTATTAAAAGGCAAGTCTCGGTAGTAGCTTAAAGATTGAAATGCAAAAAAGATGGAGACTGCTTCTTCTTCAGTAAATAAAATAGGTGGAATTACTTTATTCGTTAATACTTTATATCCTCCGTTGCGACCTTGTTCAGCATAAATGGGTAACCCCATATCACTTAAATCTAAAATGTATCTATGAACTGTACGAACGGAAATATTAAATTCATCAGCTATTTCTTGAGCTGTAAATGTTTTTTTCGCAGAAGCAAATATAAGAATGTCTAATAAACGTTTTGCTTTTGACAAATATATCACCTATTTCTTTTTAACATGACATTCATTGTCATGTTTTACTGCTAGTATATTGCTTACATCATAATTTTATCAAGATGAGATGCAAGGAGGAAAAGATATGTCACGTGAAATTGTTTTATTTATTGCGGCTAGTTTAGATGGATATATAGCGAAAGAAGATGATGATTTAGGGTGGTTAATGGAAACAGAAGGTGAGGGGGACAACGGTTATACAGAAATGTATGAAACAATTGATACGATAATTATGGGAAAGAGAACGTACGATTATGTGGTAGAGCATACGGAAACATTCCCGTACTTAGATAAAAAATGTTATGTCTTTTCTAATTCAGAAAAAGGTTCAAACGAACATGTAGAGTTTGTAAATGAAGATGTATTGGAGTTTACAAAAAGGTTGAAAGAGCAGGAAGGATCTAAAATATGGGTGGTCGGTGGAGGGAGTCTACTGAGAGAGTTTTTTAAGAATAATCTAATTGATGAATATGTTGTTACGATTACACCCCATATATTAGGTTCTGGAGTTCCGTTATTTAAAGAAAAGAATTCAGAAATTCATTTAACTTTAACGAAAACGAAACGTTTTGGCCAATTCGTAAATCTATATTATAAAGTAAAGTCCTAAAGGATAAGAAACACGACTATTGATGATAGTCGTGTTTCTTTATAGACGGCAATGAAATTGTAAAGCAAGATCCGTAATTAATTTCACTTGTGACAGTAATATTTCCACCGTGTAGTTCTACAATTTCTTTTACGATGGAGAGCCCTAAACCAGTGCCTCCTGTAGCTCTGGAGCGCGCTTTATCAACACGATAAAAGCGGTCGAAAATGTGAGGAAGGTCTTCTTGTGGTATTCCTTCTCCTTCGTCTTCAATTGTAATTGAAATACGTTTATGTTCTTCTATAGCGGAAATATTTATATAAGAATGGTCCTTCGAATGTCTATACGCGTTATTTAAAATGTTAACTATAACTTGCTCAAAACGCTGCTCATCTAGTTTTACTAAGAGTGAGGGAGGACATGCGAAAACAACTTTAATTTGTTTTTCTCCGTACATAACATTTATTTTTTCGGTGATGCGAGTAAGGAAGGTATGTAAATGTACTTCTTTTATTTGAATAGAAAAGCTATGCTTTTCCATTTGAGCAAGTAAAAATAAATCTTGGACTAGGTTCGTAATGTAATCAGATTCGTCTTTTATAATGGATAAGTATCGTAAACGTTGCTCAGGGGCTGTATTTTCTTTTAATGCAATGTCTGCATAACCCCTTACGTACGTTAAAGGTGTTCGTAATTCGTGAGCAACACTTGCTAGAAATTCACTTCGCTCTGTTTTCATATAATGTAAATCATTTGCGAGCGTTTGAATAGATGATGCTAGTTCACCAATTTCGTCATTTCGAGTAGTCGTTAATGAAACGGATAAATCGCCCTTACTCATTTTTTCGGTAGCATGTTTCATGTGTAACAATGGCTTTGTTAATAAACGTGATAATAGAAAGATTGTGATGGCTGTTAATAGAAAAGTGATGACTCCGGCAATAATGAACTGTCTCGTTAGCCCGTTAATCATTTCTTCAATAGATGTTGTTCCGAGAAACATATAAACATAACCTTCTATTTTGCCATCTATTACAATGGGGCTCACTGTACATATATAATTAGATGTTTTCCAATGATTTTCTATAATAGCTCCGTTATGATCTGTACTCGTATTCATCTCTGCAATATGCTTTTTTATAGTCGTATCTAGCTCGTTAGATTTTGCTAGTACTTCCTTATTTGCATTTGTAATAACAACAGTTGTTTCAGCTTCGGATTCCATTAAAGCAACATGGGAGATTGTTTGCCTGTCAAAATATTTTTCAAGGACATCTCGGTGACTATTTCCGCGCTTTAATAAAGCAGTCATCTCTTCATTTACTCTATTGTTTACAAGGCTATAATAGAGCAAGACAAATAGAACACTTTCGATTAAAAGTGTAACAATTAGAAAATAAAATCCGAGTTGAATAGAAATTCGCTTCATCGCTTTGCTCCTTAATATAAGGTATCAATCCATCGATAACCTACTCCGTATACAGTCTTTAAATGATGATCAATAGGGAAATTTACTTTTCGTAATTTATCACGCAAATTACGAATATGTGAATCGACTGTTCTATCTTCTGTATTTGTATTTAATCCCCAAATTCGTTCAATGAGCTGATCACGGCTTAATACGTAGTTCACATGACGTAAAAATAATCCGAGTAAAGAGAATTCGATTGGTGTGAGAAAAATTTCTTCATTATAGACAGAAACGAAATGCTTTGCCTCATCCCATAAAATGCCGTGATATTGGATTTGCGTACGTTGATTTGTTCGCCTTAAAACAGCTTCAATTCTTGCGAAAAGCTCCTCTTCATGGAAAGGCTTCGTCACGTAATCATCTGCTCCAAGTTTTAACCCTTGGATGATATCTACAGTTTGATCACGAGCAGTTACCATAATGATAGGAACGTTACTAAATGATCGAATTCTTTTGCACGTTTCCCATCCATCCATCTTTGGCATCATAATATCGAGTAAAATAAATTTGAAGTTTCGATTTTCTATATGTGAAATAGCTTCTTCTCCGGACACTGCACATACGCAGTTATATCCGATTGGAGTAAGATAAAGCGTTAATAATTCAAGCATTCTCGGTTCATCATCTACGAGTAGTATATCGATCATAGAGTACCTCCGCATTTGTAGTTATTACTTAAATTGTAAGTCAAAATCATGAAGAAATGGTGCAGATTATAATGCATCTGCATAATTTCTTCAGAATTGCTTGTTATTGTAAAGTTGAAATTCCATTTTAGGTAATAATATTGGCTCGAAAACGATTAATACGGAGGCGATATAGTGAAAAAGATGACCCGGATTTTTGGGATAACAATAATTGCGGCAGTCGGTCTTGCAGCATGTGGGCAAACGAACACAGATCATAAAAATCATGAATCTACAAAAGAGAAGAAAACGGAGAAAAAGGAAATGAATCAGGAGGTAACTGCGCCGAAAGAAATGAATGCCCGGGCATCAGAGGATTTATTAACGACAAGTTTAAAAAATGTAACGAGATTAAATACAAATGATCCTCTGCAAATGGCAGTATTAACTTCGCAAACAATATGGCCAGCAACGCATAAAGAGAATCAGCCAGGTGCTGTTATTTTAGTGCCAGTAAACGAGTGGCAATTAGGTATTGCAAGTGCAGATCTTATTCATCATCCGAATAACGGACCAATTTTATTTATAGAAAAAGAAGCGGTACCCGAAATGTCATTAAAAGAAATAAAAAGATTAAATCCGCCCGGAACGAAAGATGGAACGCAAATTATGGTGATGGGTGATGTAGGTGCATCTACCCTTGAGCAATTAAAAGAATATAAAGTAAAGTAAATAAAAGAAACAGATCCAGCTACATTTGCAAAAGATGTTGATAAAGAATACGCCGATATAACAGGAAGTTATCCAAATAGCGTTATCGTCGGTTCGTCTGAAGAGGAAGGGCGTTTATATACAACACCAGCTGTAAACTGGATTTCTCATATGCCAGAGCCACTTTTATATACAGAAAAAGATAAGGTGCCAGAAGCGACAATAGAGGCATTAAAAATGAGAAAAGATAAAGCCAATATATATGTATTAGGACCAGAAAAAATCATTTCAAAAGAAGTAGAAAAAGAGCTAAGCAAATACGGAAAAGTAACACGTATTAGTGGGGAGACGCCAACAGAAAATTCGGTTGCGTTTGCGAAATTTGAAGATGAAAAAACGAAATTTGGCTGGGGGTTCACAAAACCAGGTCACGGTTTGTCATTTGTTTCAAGCAAAACGCCAGACTTAGCAATTGCGGGAGCACCGTTTTCACATATGGGTAAACATGCCCCTGTTGTCTTGCTTGAGGAAGGAAAAGCTTCACAACCAGTTTATGACTTCCTTGCTAGTATTCAGCCGAAGTTTAAAGATGATCCAACACTTGGACCGTATAACCATGCTTTCTTATTAGGAAGTACTAGTGATATTTCATTTGAAACGCAAGGTATATTGGATGAGAGGTTAGAGATTGTTCAGGAAAGTGGTAAGGGGCATGGTGGACATTAAATGAGAGAAGACGCTACTGATTGTAGCGTCTATTTTATTCGTCTTCATCTACTCGGTAGCTTATAACGACATAAGCGTACGTATGTTGTTTACTATTATCTGGACTTTCATTAGAAGGAGGGGAAGGATCTACAGTTTCTTGTGATGTTTTCAAGCCTTTCATCAGATTATCGCATGTTTCTTTCCACTCTTTTTCGGTTTGGTTATCATATACAGTACTTATAAGACCAAGTTCATCTTGATCGTCTTTCTTCATATTTAAATGAATTTTTTTTAGACCAGTTTCAATAATATGCCGTGTATGATTTATAATTTCATCACTATGTTCCTTTTGGAGCTGATCAGATAAAGTGTACTCGGTCTGTTTCGTTTTATAGTATTTTTCAGTTAAATTGCCAATTGCTTTTGTGTCTACAACTGCTAGTATTCCAGCTTCTTCTAGTTTTTTGACGTGATAGTAAAGGCGAGATTGCTTTTCATTTAGTTTTTCAGCTAGTTCTTTTACTGTAATAGGTTGTTCATTTGCATGGTGTAAAATCTTTTGACGTTTAGGATCACAAATTAATTTATATAGGGCAAGTTCAGTTATATCCATAAAGAAGACTCCTTCAAAGTGAATATTTGTTTGATTATTTAAATAATAACATGTTTCTTGCTGTTACATAACGATGAAGGAGAAAAGAATATAATTATGAAAGGGCCTTTTCATTTATTTTTGTTTCTATAGATACGTTACGAATGTGAGGATTTTTCAAGGCAATTCCAGATCCTACAAAGAAAAATAAGCTCCCTAATAGGATAAGTAGTGTAACTCCATACATATCTGCTATCCATCCACTAAATAGCATTGTAAGCGGCATTGTAGAAGTGATTATGGTACTTGCGAGACCATCTATTCTACCGCGATACTTTTGTTCTACAAGGAGTACGGTGATAGTTTCATCGATAATTGAAAATAGAGTAAGAGAGAATGAAATGATGAACATACAAAGTACCACTGTCCAGATGGAAAGAGAGAAAGCTAGCCCGACCATTGCAAATGCCGATAAGAAAATGCTTCCACTTAAAAGTAATCCTTTTTGAAATTTCTTTCCGATATATCCTGCGACAAAGCCACTAATAATGCCACCAATCATATAGCTCATATTTATTATACCTAAGCTTTCAGGACCACCAGTAATTCTATAAGCAAGAGCAGGGAAGATGGGATTTAGTAGACCAGCCCCAATATTAACGATAAATGCAATGAAAATGAGTCCTTTAATGTACGGATATAATTGAATATAATGCCACCCATCTTTCATATCTTGCATCCAAGCTGCTTTTTCTTGAGGAATTGTTTGTGTTGGGTTTGAATGTGTGGGAATCTTTGCTAATAGGATACAAATTGCAACGAATAAAAATGTACAAGCATTAAGAATAATTGAAAACGTAGCACCGAGCCAAACGACCATAAAACCGGCGAGACCATTACCTATAAGACGAGAGAGTTGGTTAACGGCCATAAATTGTCCGTAATATTTAGCATAGTTTTCTTTTCCAACAATTTCAGGTAGAACAGATGCTTCAGTCGGTCCTAAAAAGGTTGTTAAAACGTTTAATAAAAAAGTAGAGAGTATCGCGATGTAGAGTGAAATGTGATGGGTTGATAAGTATATTGCTAGTATAAGAAGAACGACAGCACAAGAGGCGATATGAGTGAAAAATAGTATAGCTTTTCGATTGTATCGATCTGCAAATACACCAGCAATTGGTGAAACAATCATTTGGGCAGTAATCATAGCAATAATAACAAATGCGGATTCAAGTGATGATTTATTTGCTGTAAATACAATCCACATAATAGTCATGGAATAAAACGCACTTCCAATACTAGAAACCGCATTACCAAGCCAAAGTAATAAAAATGATTTATTTTTGTAAATCGGTACTTCTTTCCTGTTCAGAGGAGTTTGCATATGAAATGACATCCTTTCATTAAAATATATTTAACCGTTAAAATAAATTTTAATGTAGTTTCACGGTAAAATCAATAAAAATCTGAAAAATCAATCATTTATTAAGTTGTTATTTAGAACCGGGTAAACTTTTACATAGCAAAAAATCCTCTACTCGTTATATAATAGCCCTCGTGCAGTCGGCCTGATTTTCTTACGGAGAAAATCAAATTATAAAAGAGTAGGGGAGTGTTACTTTGTTTCAAACTATAAAAAAAGAATGGTTCTCAAATGTGAGAGGGGACGTGCTATCCGGGATTGTTGTTGCTTTAGCATTAATTCCTGAAGCGATAGCTTTTTCTGTTATTGCAGGTGTAGATCCGACCGTTGGATTGTACGCGGCCTTTTGTATTGCAGTTACAATTTCGTTTGTTGGTGGAAGACCTGGGATGATTTCAGCTGCAACAGGTGCAATGGCATTATTAATGGTGACGCTCGTTAAAGATCACGGTTTGCAATATTTATTTGCTGTGACAATAGTAACAGGTATTGTTCAAATTATTTTTGGAGTGTTCAAGCTGAGCTCATTTATGAAGTTTGTTCCTAAATCCGTTATGAGTGGTTTTTTAAATTCACTTGGAATTTTAGTTTTCACAGCGCAATTGCCGCATTTTAAAAATGCAACTTGGCAAATGTATGCACTTGTCGCATTAGGACTTGCAATTATATATTTATTTCCACGTATTACGACGGCTGTGCCGTCTACACTTATTTCAATTATTATTGTGACAAGCATTGCGCTTATGAGTGGGTTACAGTTGAAAACAGTAGGGGATATGGGAAGCTTACCGAAAGAATTACCGTTCTTTAGTATTCCTGATGTGCCGTTTACACTTGAGACATTAGGTATTATTTTACCGTACTCAGTTATGCTTGCAATTATCGGTTTACTAGAGTCATTATTAACAGCTTCGGTTTTAGACGATATGACACATACGGAAAGTAATAAACATAAAGAGGCACGTGGACAAGGGATTGCGAACGTTGTTGCTGGGTTTTTCGGAGGAATGGCAGGATGTGCAATGATTGGACAATCTGTTATTAACATTAAATCAGGTGGTCGCGGGAGATTATCGACGTTTGTAGCCGGTGGTTTTTTAATCATATTACTATTTGTTTTAGGTGACTATGTTGTTCATATTCCGATGGCTGCTTTAGTTGCTGTTATGATTATGGTTTCGATTGGGACGTTTGATTGGAACTCTATAGCAACAATTCATAAAGTACCAAAAGAAAACGCATTTGTTATGATCGTAACAGTTGTGATAGTCCTAATCACACATAATTTAGGATTAGGTGTAATTATCGGAACGATAATTAGTGCGGTTTTATTTGCATTCAATATGGCAAAGATTCACGTGAAACATTTGTATATTGAAAATAAGAAAATATATGAAATTCACGGCCAACTATTCTTCGCATCTACGGCAGAGTATATAAATGCTTTTTCATATAATGAAGATGCGAAAGAAATTGAGATGAACTTTACTCATGCACATGTATGGGATGATTCAGCAGTAGCGGCAATTGATAAAGTTATCATGAAGTATGAACAGAACGGTGTGAAAGTAAGGATCACAGGGTTAAATGAACGAAGCTCGAAGATTGTTTCAAATTTAGCTACCTATAATAAGAGAATTGCTAGTTAGAAGCCTCCCTTTTAGGGGGCTTTATCCCGCATTAACGGGCAGTAAAACTCCCACCACAAAATTCGACTGGGGCAAAGAAGTTAGGCGGGAGATCAACTGCCCGTAAACGCCCGATTGGTGAAGGCTAATAATCAGCGGGGAATGAACAAAATCCCCACTGATTAAAGTTTCACTTTATTATATAATACGAGTAGGATGACGAAAAGGGGATTCAGCATATGTATAAACAAATTATATTGGCATGTGACGGTTCTGAACATGCACTTCGGGCAGCAGAGCATGCAACATATATTGCGAAATGTAACGAAGAAACAAATGTTGAAGTTGTGTACGTGGTAGATAATAGAACGGCAAAATCAGATATTGTACAGGGACAAACGGATTTAGAAACAATATCAACTAGTCGAAAAGATAAATTAAAAGAGATTGAGGGTTTATTAAAGAAAGAGAACATTTCCTACAAAATTACGATTCTACATGGCGATCCAGGAGATACGATTGTTCAATATGTAAATACAGGAGATATAGATCTTGTTATTGCTGGGAGTAGAGGTCTAAATACACTGCAAGAGATGGTGCTTGGTAGTGTAAGTCATAAAATAGCAAAGCGTGTGAAATGCCCGGTTATGATTATAAAGTGAAACTTTAATCAGTGGGGGGGTTCATCCCCCACTGATTATTAGTTGAACCAATCGGGCTTTTACGGGCAGTTGATCCCCCACCTAATTTCTTTGCTTTCACTGAATTTCGAGGTGGGGTCTTACTGCCCGTTAATGCGGGATAAAATAAATTGAGTTAGATATTCTGTAATGTAAGCAAGACCTTGATATGATTCGAGGTCTTTTTTTGATGTATTAAGGGGTAGAGTGTGGACATACTAGATATATAAGTTTTAAAAAATGTTAACTTACAAATTTGTAAGTTAGTTGTCAGCAAAATCGATGTTATGAAATTTTTTCCATTGTTAAAATAAGAATATCAAAGGGGAGATAGGGAGGATGAAGAAGATGAAAGCATTACAAAATTTATCATATAGCCAAGGTGTGGGGCTTATTTGTTTAGGTGGATTTGCTGGATCTGTTATGTTAGCTGTTTTAATAAAGATGTTTCAGCAAATGTTTTAATCGTATGAATAGAAGGGAATTGATTAATATAAACAGCAAGAGAAGAACGATAAATAAAAAATAGCTCTTTGCATGTAAGTAAATGCTAAGAGCTATTTTTATGATTATTTTTCTACTTCTGGCTTCTCACTTGTTACAGTAACGTCTTTCCAATGTGAAGTTATTTGATTTACTTCAGTGTTGACATCATAATTTTTTACGCGCTTATTAACACCTGTTAAATCAAATGTGTAATGAATTGGAATCATCGGTGCTTCGTCATGAATTAATTTTTGCCATTTATCGTATATTTCTTTACGATATTTTTCATCAGTAGCTTTTTCTGATAATCCTGCGTCTAATAACTTCGTATTTTCATCATTTACCCAGCGCTGGTAGTTGAATCCGGCATTTTTGCCCCATAGGCCAGAAAGGTCAGGGTCAGAGCCAGTATTCCAAGCACCAGAGAAAATATCAACCTTCGGATCATCTTTTTTAATCATATCACGCATAGCATTAAATTCGTGTAAGCGTCCATCAAGAAGTTCTACTTTTAAGCCGATATCTTTCCAAGATTGAATATAGAATTTTGCAAGTGGTTCACTTGTCTCACTACCGTTACTAGCTAGGAAGTTAATTTTAAATTCATTACCTTTTGGATCCTCACGGAATCCATCACCATTCTTGTCTTTATAGCCAGCTTCATCTAATAGTTTTTTTGCTTTATCTACATCTAAGTTATATGCGCCAACACTGTTATTATGGTACTTTGGCATAGATGGTGGAATTGGAGAGTTAGCTGGAACACGAAGTCCGTGATATACTTTTTCTCCTAATTTTTCTCTATCAATTGCATATGCCATCGCTTGACGTAAACGAACGTCTTTGAACTTATCGTTATCCATTACAGCTTCATTCTTTGCTTTGTCCATATGTCCGAACTTAAATCCGATATAAGTGTAAGCAAGGTCAGTTTTACCAATTAGTTGTGTGTTTTTTAATTTACTTACGTTCGGATATTGATCGGCAGTAATTGATGCAATATCAATATCACCTTTTTTCAGAGATGCACTAACAATAGATGGATTTACAACTTTTAATGTTACATTTTTTAGCTTAGGTTTGCCACCCCAGTAATCATCAAAGCGCTCATACTCAACTGATTCACCAGGAACGATTTTTTTCACTTTAAATGGACCGAATCCAATTGGATTTTGACGGATTTTATCTGATTCAGCTAGTTTTTCAATTGGTACATCACCTAAATATTTTTTAGGTGTAGGATATGTCCAAATACCAGTTTTCAGTGAAGGGTTTACTTCTTTATAAGTAATGGAAATTGTTTTTGGATCGACTACTTTAATACCAGAAATTTTGTCAGCTTTTCCAGTGTGATATTCTTCCATACCTTCAATCATTTGCATTTGTGTATCGTAACGAATACCTGTATATTTACTATTACCGATAATTAAGTAAGAATATTCTAAATCCTCAGCCGTTAAAGGGTTACCATCATGCCATTTTACATTATCTTTAATTTTAATTGTAATTGTTTTTTTATCTTCAGAAATTGTATAAGTTGCAGCACCTTCATTTGTAATTTCCCAGTTTTTATCTGTAGCTAATAATTGTTCATCAAAGAAATCCATAATTTCTGAATCTGGAGCAACTTCATACAATACTCTACTTAAAACACCAGCGAAAGGTGAATTTGAAACGAGTCCATAAGTTAATGATCCGTCTTTAATTTCTTTACCGTCATTTTTTACAGCAGCACTAAATTTATTTGTTTCTACTTTTTTTGTGTTTGCTTTTTTACTACCGCTATCAGCACCCCCACATGCAGATAGTAATAATGTTGAAGCAGCAAGTGTACTTAATACTTTGTACAGTTTTGGTTTGTTCATAACTTCTCCACCCCTTATCCTTTTCTTTGTCTCGCATCAGCCGCACGCTTTAACGCTTGACCAATAAAATTTATACACAGCATCAACACTAAAATCATGATTGATGCGGGTAACCAAATCCACCACTTTTCTTGCAATACATCTGGGTTTGTTGCGTAACTTACAAGTGTACCAAGACTTGGTGTGCTCTCTGGTAGACCGAAACCTAAGTAAGTTAAACTAGATTCAATCCCGATGTTACCAGCAAGATTTAATGTAATATTTACGATGATAATAGAACTTAAATTAGGTAATATTTGCTGGAAGATTATCTTCCAATTTGGTGTTCCTAACGTTTTTGATGCAGATACATAATCAAGTTCCTTCTCAGTCAATACTTTAGATCTTATAAGTCTTGCTTTTCCGACCCATAAGAAGGTGGTCATTATGAGAATAAATGTTGTAATATTGAAAGTTGGAACGAGTGAGATAAACACGATAACAATCATTAAGAATGGTAAAATCATCATGAAATCGATGAAACGCATAATGATGTTATCTACAATACCTCCAAAATAGCCAGCAATTAGTCCCATCGTAAGACCAATAAGGGTTGCTAAAAGAGTGATGGCTAAACCCACTGTAAAGGAGTTACGTGTACCAATAATTAATTGTCCGAAAATATCGCGGCCTCCATAATCAGTTCCTAACCAATGTTCAGCAGAAGGAGGATCATAAATAGCAAACAGATCAACTCGGACGATATCTTCTTGCTTCATAATAAATGAAGTTGCATAAACGGCTATTAATATTAAAGCTAAAAAGAATAGGGAAAACATTGCTAGTTTATCTTTACGAAATTCTCGCCACATAATGGAGAAACCAGAAGGGCTCTTTTCGTAATGAATGACTTCAGTTTGTTTTTCAGGATTTGCTAACATAACGTTTCTTCACCTCCATTAATCAATACGAATACGTGGATCAACGATGCTTAGAATAATATCGGAAAGAAGAGTCCCGAGTAGCGTTGCGAATCCAGTAAATAATACAAGAGCAGTTACGACACTGAAATCACGTTGAGTGATAGATTGGAAAAATAGTTGTCCAATTCCTGGGTAGCCGAAAATATTTTCTAGAATAATAGAGCCCCCAACTAAACCTGTAATTTCATATCCTAAAAATGCTGCAATTGGTAAAAATGAATTTCGTAAAATATGTCTGGAATATACTTTAGATTCTGGTACACCTTTTGCTTTTACCGTGCGTACAAAATCTTTATGTTTCGTATCAATAATTTCACTTCGTAAATATTGTACAGTTCCTACTGTTCCAATTAATGCCCCAGATAAAGCTGGTAAAATCATATGATTGAATTTACTTAAATAGTAATCAAATGATCCGGCTGCAACTTGTGGATCAACGCTACCACTCGTAGGGAAAATTGGATATAAAAAGCCGAATAAGAATAACATTACTAATCCAAAAATAAAGAGTGGCGTACCGAATCCTAAAAAGTTATAGAGTGTAATGAGTCGATCAGCCCATGTATCATTCCAACGTCCACTTATAACCCCAAGTGGAATAGCAATTAAGTAAGTAAGAATAAGAATAAGAAGAGCTAACAGTACTGTATTGCCAAGACGTTCCCCAATAATATCTGTTACTTTCAATTTATGAGCATAAGAAATACCGAAATCCCCTTGTACAGCATTTGAAATCCAGTGTACATATTGAGTAGGAAGAGGATCATTTAAACCTAGTTTCTCACGTTGTTCTTCAATCACTTTTGGATCCGCTTTTGGGTTTGCTAGTTCAGCGCCACTTAATGCATCACCTGGCATTGCCTTAGCAAGTGTAAAGACGAGTACACTTAATATGAATAATTGCGGTATCATTACTAAAACCCGGCGTAATATAAATTTCCACATGTTTTATCACTCCCTTATGGTAATGCCACCCGGTGAGTTGGCGAGATTGCTTTTAAATCGTAAGCACGACCGTTTTCATTGAAATAATTTTCGTAGGATCTCTCGTATTCCGTACTTACTTCACGACGTAATTTACGTTGTTGTTCGCGGTTTTCTGGACGAATATCAGGAATAGCTGATATTAGGCGTTTCGTATAGATGTGCTGTGGATTATTATAAATTTCTGCACTAGTTGCTTCTTCAACAATGCGCCCGCGATACATAACACCGATGCGGTCACACATATGGCGAATTACTCCTAAATCGTGACTTATGAATAGGTACGTTAATCCTAGTTCAGATTGTAAATCTTGTAAGAAGTTTAAAACTTGCGCTTGTACCGACACGTCAAGTGCAGATACTGGTTCATCCGCGATAATAAGTTTTGGTTTTAATGTAAGTGCGCGTGCAATACCAATCCGCTGTCTTTGTCCACCGGAAAATTCATGTGGGTATTTATAAATAGACTCAGGATTTAACCCAACTTTATCAAGATAATCTTGAACAGCTCTACGCTCTTCATCTGGTGAGAGCTTCTCAAAATTCCGAAGTGGTTCAGCGATAATATCCATAACGCGTTTCTTTGGATTTAAAGATGAATATGGATCTTGGAAAATCATTTGAATATCTTTTCGTTGTTCTCTTAACTCAGAGCGACTTAATTTCGTTAAATCTCTATTATTAAAATGAATGCTACCGCCTGTCGCTTTCGTTAAGTGCATAATTGCTTTACCGGTTGTTGATTTACCACTACCTGATTCACCAACGATTCCGTACGTTTCACCAGGTTGTAATTCAAAACTTACGCCATCAACAGCACGTACGTAGTCTAATGTGCGACCGAAAATACCACCTTTAATTGGAAAGTGTACTTTTAAATCTTCTACTTTAAGCAGTGCCATGAGTTACGTCATCTCCTGTCTTATGTTGGAAGTTGAAGTGCTTATAGCAAGTACAACGTACCCAATGGTTTGGTTTTACTTCATGTAAAACTGGATTTTCCTCATGCTGATCTGGCCTAATCCATGGAATTCGAGCTTGGAATCGACAACCCATGCGAGGAAGCTTCGCTAATGATGGAACAACCCCTTGAATTACATGCAATTTTTCTTTTTCAGCATATGCAGATGGAATTGAGTTTAATAGAGAACGAGTATATGGGTGAAGAGGGTTATTAAAAATCTCTTCTACTGTTCCTGTTTCTACAACTTGTCCTGCATACATAACGACAATACGATCAGCTGTTTCGGCAACAACGCTTAAATCATGTGTAATTAAAATGATGCCCATTTTCGTTTGTTCTTGAATAGATTTTAGTAAGTCTAAAATTTGTGCTTGGATGGTTACGTCAAGAGCCGTTGTTGGCTCATCCGCAATAATGAGTGCTGGGTTACAAGCAATCGCAATCGCGATAACAATCCTTTGTCTCATTCCGCCAGATAATTCGTGAGGATATTGTTTATATGTAAGTTCTGGTTTTGGAATACCAACTTGATGGAGTAGTTCTAATGTGCGTTCTTTCTTTTCTGTTTTGGAAAGGCTTGTGTGGTAGTCTAAGTTTTCTTCAATTTGTTTTCCAACTGTCATAAGAGGATCGAGTGCTGTAAGTGGTTCTTGGAAAATCATGCCGATATTTGAACCGCGCACTTTATTTATTTCGGCGGTTGACATGCTCAGTAAGTCCTTATCTCTATAATAAAGCTGCCCTTGTAATTTTGTATTTGCTTCATTATGCAGTCGCATAATGGAAAGGGCAAGTGCACTTTTCCCGCATCCTGACTCACCGACAATCGCGACAATTTCATTTTCATGGACAGTTAATGAAACATCGTCAACTGCTGCGTGATATTGATCTTGTATGCGAAAGGAAGTCTGTAAGTTTTCAATACGAAGAAGTGGTTTCTTCATGGCTATCCCTCCATCTTTTCTGAAAAAACTAAATATTTTGTATGTTGTTGCTATTTTAATATAAAATGACAATGTTTGACAAGGGTAAATATTCAAAAATCTTTTTATATAGAGATGAGATGCAGTAATATAAGGATAAAAAACTTTTGAAAACGCTAATAATGATCGGTTTGATTGATAAATTATTTGTAATAAAAAAGTATTATATGTAGAAAAAAGAGAGGCGTTCTGGAAAGAACTGTCTCTCTTTTTTTGTAAGTATAATATTAGTGCTTAAGCTTGTTTTTGTTTTGTAGATCCTGTATTTAAAGTAAGAGCAAGGAAGAGCATTGCAAGCACACAAGAAGCAAGTAGCAAAATGAATCCGCCGTCCCATCCGAATCCATCTACGATAAAGCCCATAGCTGCGCTAGCAAAAGTAGCTCCGCCTAAGTAACCGAAGAACCCAGTTAACCCAGCGGCAGTTCCAGCAGCTTTCTTTGGTGCTAAGTCAAGAGCGTGTAGGCCAATTAACATAACAGGTCCGTAAATTAAAAATCCAATGGAAACAAGTGCGATACTATCAATGATTGGATGGCCAGCAGGGTTTAGCCAGTAAACAAGAACTGCGATAAATACACCGACCATAAATAAAATACCAGCAGGTGCACGGCGCCCTTTAAATAGTTTATCACTCATCCATCCGCAAAGAAGCGTACCTGGAATACCAGCCCATTCATATAGAGCGTAAGCTGTACGTGAGCTACTGTGAGTAAAGCTTTTTTCCTCAACTAAATAAGTAGGAGCCCAGTCTACGACGCCGTAACGAACGAAATAAACAAAAACGTTAGCGATAGCGATGTACCATAAAAACTTATTGTTTAATACGTATGTAAATAAAATTTCCTTTACCGAAAGTTCGCGTTCACGGTCCGCTACTTTTTCATCTGATGGATATTCCCCAGTATGTTCTTCAATAGAAGGTAATCCGCAAGATTGAGGTGTATCTCTCATTGTAATTAATACATAAATCCCCACTAAAATTGAAAGAATACCTGGGAAGTAAAATATACTTTTCCAGTCATTTGCAAAGAAATATAAGCCTAATGTAACGAGAGAGGGCATAAGCGCGCCGCCGACATTATGAGCGACGTTCCAAATAGACATTTTTGTACCACGTTCACTAACGGAGAACCAGTGAACCATCGTACGGCCACAAGGAGGCCATCCCATACCTTGTACCCATCCATTTAAAAACTGAAGTACAAACATAAGTATAATGCTCGTTGTAATGAAAGAAAATGAGCCGAAAATAATATTAATGATACCGGATAAAAATAGCCCAGCTGCTAAAAAGTAGCGAGGATTACAACGATCGGATACGATACCCATAAGAAATTTACTTAATCCGTAAGCGATAGATACTGCTGAAAGGATAACCCCAAGTTCCCCTTTACTAAAGCCTTGTTCGATTAAGTATGGCATTGCGAGTGAAAAGTTTTTTCGAACAAAGTAGTAACCCGCATAACCGATGAAGATGCCTAAGAATACTTGCAAACGCAATTTGCGGTATTCGCTATCAGTGCGATCAGCTGGTAAGCGTTCTGCGTGGGGCGCAGGTTTAAATAATTGTGTGAAAAACATAAAATGAAAATCCTCCCCTAATTAATTGGAAGCGTTTTAAGACAGAGAGAATACAAAAAGGCTATGAAATATAAAAAAGTTCCCTTTTTTATGATTCATAGCCGTATACTCCGATTCTCCGTGACTGTCAATATTAACTTCGACGAAAATTATACAACTTTGTGACAAAAATGTAAACGTTTTTATAAAGAAAGTTGTTGACGTATTTTGTTTGTGGGATTAATATTTAAATACGTTAAATATTTTATTGCTTAAATAAGAGGTGGATAACATGCCAAATGATATGACTCATATTGATAAGATTCAAGCTCTTACATTCGCTATAGGAAAGAAAATGCAAACAGAGCTATTAGAACAAATGCAAGCATCAGGACTTACACCACCGCAGTTTTATATTTTAAAGATTTTAGATCATTACGGAGCTTCAAGAGCGACACAATTGGCGGAGAAAATGTACGTGAAACCGAGCGCGATTACAGTAATGATTGATCGTTTAATTGATCATGGGTTAGTAGAGCGCTATCACGACGATAATGATCGCCGCGTTGTTATCATTGAGCTAACGAAAAAGGGGAAAGCTACAGTAGAAGAAGCGATGGCGGCTCGTAATGAGCATATTGCAAAATACTTCTCACACTTAGAATTACAAGAGAGGGAAGATTTGTTACGCCTCTTTGAAAAGCTAGAAACAATTATTTGCGGGACACAAGAGAAAAAAGAGAAAAACTAAGAGGAATTGAGGAGATTACATGGAGCAACAAGAAAGTCAGAATAGAAAGTTGTTGTTAATCGGTTTAGTAATCGCAATGCTATTTGCTGCATTGGACGGAACAATCGTTGGTACAGCAATGCCGCGTATCGTCGGTGAGCTAGGCGGATTAAGTTTAATGACATGGTTAACAACAGCTTACATGTTAACATCAACAACGGTTGTACCGATTGCAGGTAAATTAGCGGATTTACTTGGGCGTCGTAACGTATATATAGCAGGATTAATTATCTTTATGGCTGGTTCAGCGTTATGTGGTATGGCAAACGGTATGACAGAATTAATTATTTTCCGTGGTATTCAAGGTCTTGGTGGCGGTATTATGATGCCAATGGCTATGATTATTATCGGAGATATGTTCACGGGAAAAGAACGTGCTAAATGGCAAGGTATTTTTGGAGCTCTATATGGTCTTGCCTCTGTAATTGGACCACAAGTTGGTGGTTGGATTGTAGACGCAGTGGACTGGAGATGGGTATTCTATATTAACTTACCAGTTGGTATTTTAGCGACAATCTTTATTGCAATGGGATTAAAAGCACATAAACAAACAGGACCAATTAAAATTGATATCGCTGGAATCTTCACGATGATTCTCGGTGTTGTAAGTTTATTACTTGCGTTAACGTTTGGCGGGAAAGATTATGCATGGGGTTCTTGGCAAATTATCGGGTTATTTGCACTAGCTGCCATTGGTATTGTTAGCTTTGTTATTGTTGAAACGAAGGCTGAAGAACCAATTTTACCGATGCACTTCTTTAAAAACCGCACATTTACACTACTGAATGCGATCGGTTTCTTTATGAGTATCGGAATGTTTGGAGCAATTATGTTCGTACCGTTCTTTATGCAAGGAATTGTAGGCGTAAGTGCTGCTGAATCAGGAACGATTATGACACCGATGATGATCACAATGATCGTTATGAGTATTATCGGTGGTCAACTTGTATTAAAAGTTGGTGTGAAACCACAAATTATTACAGGGATGCTTATTATGGCTAGTGGTTTCTGGTTATTAACAACGATGGATATGCACACAACTAAGCTTACCGCTACTTCTTATATGATGGTTATCGGTTTAGGAATGGGTCTTGTTATGCCGATTTTAACATTAGCATTACAAGAAAGCTTCCCGAAAAAAGATCTTGGTGTTGTAACATCATCAAGTCAATTCTTCCGTCAAATCGGTGGAACGTTTGGGATTACAATTTTAGGGTCAATTATGAATAACACTTCAGGTACAACGTTAACAAATAAATTAGTACCTGTATTAGACACATTCCCAAAAGAAGCGGGACAAATGGTAACAAAATTTAAAGATATGATTCATACAGATCCACAAAGTTTATATTCTATGCTATTTAGTCCAGAGGCTTTAAAACAAATGCCAGAAGCATTTTCTAACAGTATCGTACCGGTTTTGAAAAGTTCTTTAGTAGATTCGCTGCATACTGTATTTTTAACAGGATTAGTATTTATCGTAGTAGGTGCAATCTTTACGATTTTCTTACAGAAAATTAAACTGTCTGATCGTAAAAAAGTTGCAGAAGAACCTGCTGTAGAAGAGAAAGAAAAAACTGTATCATATTCATAATGAAAAAGCATCGCCTTATGGCGGTGCTTTTTTTGAGTATAACCTTAAAAGCTTTTTAGTGAGAAATGATTGACGTATTTTTATAAATGCGTTATATTATTTTGTGTAAACGGTTACATGAAATGAGGAGAAAAGAGAATGAGTACGATTAAAGACGTTGCAAAATTAGCAGGGGTATCTGTTGCGACCGTTTCCAGAGTGTTAAATAAAAATGGATATGTTCATGAGGATACATTAAAAAAAGTAGAGCGAGCAATTGAAATGCTAGATTATAAGCCTAGTACAGTAGCACGATCTTTATACAATAAAAAATCTCGTTTAATTGGCTTAGTTGTTCCAAATATCGTGAATCCATTCTTTCCAGAAGTTGCACGTGCCGTAGAAGATGTAGCACATAAGCAAGGTTACACAGTTGTCCTTTGTAACTCTGATGAAAATTTAGAAAAAGAGAAACAATACATTGATGTGCTTAGACAAAATAATGTGGACGGGTTTATTGTGGCAACGAATCCACAAAATAGTGTTAATTACATGAATTTGTCTATTCCAGTTGTTGCGATTGACCGTATGTTTAATGAGCGCATTCCTACTGTATATGCAGATAACTATGCAGGGAGTCAGGCGGCGACAAAGTTATTAATAGACAAAGGGTGTAAACATATTGCACATATTCGTGGACCGCGTGATGTGAGCACAGCTAATGAACGTTTTGAAGGTTTTGTAGACGTTATTACGCAAAATAATCTTTCTTATATGATTGCAGAGAGTACATTCGATCCAGCTAATAGTGAACAGGTCGCGGTGGAATTATTAGAAGAATATCCGCATATTGATGGAATTGTTGCTGGGAATGATTTAATTGCAATCGGCGTTGTAAAGGCTGCACTTCAAAAGGGAATTTCTATTCCAGACGATTTACAAATTATCGGATTCGATGGAATTTCTTTAACAGAAATGATGTATCCATCTATTACAACTGTTGCACAGCCAATTTATGAAATGGGGAAAATTGCAACAGAGTTGTTGTTAGAGCAGATGGAAGGAAATCCATTAGAAGAGAAACACTATCGTTTACCGATTGAAATTATAGAACGAAATACGACGAAGTAAGGAGATGAGACAGATGCCAAATATTGCAGTAGTAGGTAGTATTTCAATGGACTTAGTGGCTGTTTCAAAAATACGGCCGAAAGCAGGAGAAACGGTAATTGGTGAAGCATTTCATACGATTCCAGGAGGGAAAGGGGCCAACCAAGCAGTAGCTGCAGCTAGATTAGGAGCAAATGTAGCGATGGTTGGTGCAGTAGGAAATGATGATTACGGAACAGTAGTTAGAAAAAATTTAGAGAACGAACGCGTTTTTATCGACTATGTGGTACCGGTTACAGATAGAACGACAGGAATCGCTCATATCGTTTTAGCAGAAGAAGATAACAGCATTGTGGTCGTACAAGGAGCGAATGCTCTTGTAAATGAGTCGATTGTAGATCGTTCAAAAGACCTTCTTGTAAAAGCAGATATGGTTGTTCTTCAACTAGAGATTCCGCTTGAAACAGTAAAATACGTTCTGGCTATTTGTGAGGAACATACAATTCCAGTTATGTTGAATCCAGCTCCAGCACAAGTTTTATCAGAAGACATTTTAGAAAAGGCAACGTACATTACGCCAAATGAACATGAATGTCGCATTGTATTAGATGATTTTACGTCACCAATCGAGGATTTATTGGCAAAATACCCAAATAAACTATTGATGACTGAAGGATCTAATGGTGTTCGTTTCCATAACGGAACGGAAGTTGTTCAAGTTTCAAGTATTGCCGTAGATGTAGTAGATACGACTGGAGCTGGTGATACATTTAACGGGGCGCTAGCAGTTGCGCTTTCTGAAGGAGAAACACTTCAAAAAGCTATTCGTTTCGCAAATATTGCTGGTGGTCTTTCTGTAACGAAACTTGGGGCACAGGGCGGTATGCCAACGAGAGATAGAGTACGTGAAGTGCAGGTGATTGTTGGATGAAAAAGCACGGTGTATTAAATAGTGAAATTGCGGCAGTCCTTGCTTCACTTGGACATACAGATACGATTGTAATTGCTGATTGCGGGTTACCTATTCCTGATGGAGTAAAACGAATTGATTTAGCAGTTGAAATTGGAAAGCCTAGCTTTTTAGACGTATTACAAGTAGTTGCTGATGATATGGCAATTGAGAAAGTGACGTTAGCAGAAGAAGTCATTATGAATAATCCGGTGGTAAATAAAGAAGTTGAGATGCGTTTAATAGAGCCAGCATTTGAATATGTGTCTCATAAGGAATTTAAAGAGTATACAAAGAGAGCGAAGGCGATTATTCGTACAGGAGAAGCAACGCCTTATGCGAATGTTATTTTACATGCAGGCGTTATTTTTTAATAAAGGGATGTGATGAGAATGCATATTGAAATGAAGAACATTTCAAAAGCGTTCAGTGGTAATCCTGTTCTAAAAAACGCACAGTTTATGATTGAAACAGGAGAAGTCCATGCATTGATGGGGGAAAATGGGGCGGGGAAATCGACGCTCATGAAGATTTTAACAGGTGTATATAAAAAAGACAGTGGAACAGTCACAATTGATGGACAAGAACGAACTTTTAAAAATGCGAAAGAAGCGGAAGAGTACGGTATTGCATTTATCCATCAAGAGTTGAACATATTACCGAATTTAACGGTAGCTGAAAATATGTTTCTTGGAAAAGAGTTAATGTATGGGAAAACGGGCATTTTACGTACGCGTCAAATGAATGCGATTGCCCAGCAGCAATTAGCAGATCTTGGTCTACATGTGAGAGGTGCTATGCTAGCAGGTGAATTATCAGTTGGACAACAGCAAATTATTGAAATTGCTAAAGCATTAATGACAAATGCGAGCGTTATTATTATGGATGAACCTACAGCAGCATTAACAGATCGCGAAATTGAAACGCTGTTTATTGTTATTAATAAATTGCGTAAAGAGGGCGTTTCGTTCGTTTATATTTCACACCGGATGGAAGAAATTTTTTCAATATGTGATGCCATTACGATTTTGCGTGATGGAGAATACGTAGGGGAAAAATTAATTCCAGAAACTTCATTTGATGAAGTAGTTAGCATGATGGTGGGCCGCAGTATTGGTGAACGTTATCCAGAACGAAATAGTCCAATTGGCGAAGTGATTTTTGAAATGCGTAACGGAACGAAAAAAGGAAAATTTGAAAATGTTTCGTTTCAAGTTAGGAAAGGTGAAATCCTGGGTGTTGCGGGCTTGATGGGAGCCGGTCGTACGGATATTATGAAAGCGATATTTGGATATGAACCGCTCGATTCAGGGCAAATTTTTATGAATGGACAAGAAGTGAAAATTGATAGTCCAATTGATGCGATTAGACAACGAATTGCTTTTATTACAGAGGATAGAAAATCTGAAGGGCTTGTGTTAGATTTTTCGATTCGTGAAAATTTATCTTTACCAAATTTAGGCAGTCTTTCGAGGGGAAGCGTTGTTAATAAAGGTTTAGAACGTCAATTTACAGAGGATATGATGAAGCTTCTTAATGTGAAAGCAGCAAACGGAGAGCAAGCGGTGAAATCTCTTTCTGGTGGAAATCAGCAAAAGATTGTAATTGCAAAATGGCTAGGTATTCATCCGCAGTTACTCATTTTAGATGAACCAACAAGAGGTGTAGATGTTGGGGCTAAAAAAGAAATTTACTCTATTATGAATAAGCTTACCGAGCAAGGAGATGCCGTTATTATGGTATCGTCTGAGCTTCCAGAAGTTTTAGGAATGAGTGATCGTGTTCTCGTCATTCATGAAGGGAAAATCGGTGGTATTTTAGAGAAAGATCAGGCATCGCAAGAGTCTATTATGGCACTAGCTACAGGGGGAGAGTAAGATATGGCTAAGAAGGGGAATGTATTACAACAACTTGGTTCTTTAATTGGATTAGTATTAATTATCGTAGTAATTACAGCTTTAAATCCAGCATTTATTGAAATTCCAAATTTATTTAATATACTGCGCCAAGTATCGATTAATGCACTCATTGCATTTGGAATGACCTTCGTTATTTTAACAGGGGGTATTGACTTATCGGTAGGTTCTATTTTAGCATTATCAAGTGCACTTGTTGCTGGAATGATGGCAAGTGGCATGGATCCGTTCCTTGCAATGGCAGTTGGATTATTAGCAGGTCTTGTAATGGGGATTATAAACGGTATCATTATTGCGAAGGGAAAAGTAGCTCCGTTTATTGCGACTTTAGCAACAATGACTATTTTTCGCGGGTTGACGCTTGTTTATATGGACGGACGTCCGATCACTGGTCTTGGTGATCATTTAATGTTCCAAATGTTTGGCCGTGGTTATTTCCTTGGTATTCCTGTGCCAGCCGTTACAATGATGCTCGCTTTTGCAGTACTGTACTTTATTTTAAAGAAAACAACGTTTGGTCGCCGTACGTTTGCGATTGGTGGAAATGAAGAAGCGGCAGCTTTATCAGGTATTAATGTTACGAGAATTAAAGTAATGATTTACGGTCTTTCCGGAATTTTGGCAGCGCTTGCAGGTATTGTCTTAACATCAAGATTAGATTCTGCACAGCCGACTGCCGGTACTTCTTACGAATTAGATGCAATTGCAGCAGTTGTGTTAGGAGGAACGAGTCTTTCTGGCGGAAGAGGATGGATTGTTGGTACATTCATCGGTGTACTTATTATTGGTGTACTAAATAACGGTTTAAATTTATTAGGTGTATCTTCTTTCTTCCAACAAGTTGTAAAAGGGCTTGTAATCTTACTAGCTGTACTAATTGATCGTCGAAAAGAAGCGTAATGGAGGGGCAATTCATGAAAAAATACTTAATGATACTCGTTGCATGCATCATGGTAGTTACTGCTGGCTGTTCAATGGAACCACCAGATTGGGCAAAGGATTCTAGCGATAAAGGTCGAAATAAAACTATTAAAGTTGGATTTTCTGTTTCAACTTTAAATAATCCATTTTTCGTCACGTTGAAAAAAGGTGCAGAAAAGAAAGCGAAAGATAGCGGCATTGAATTAATTGCTGTTGATGCACAAAATGATGCAGCGAAGCAAACAAACGATGTTGAAGATTTAATTCAAAAAGGTGTCGATGTAGTTGTTATTAATCCAACCGACTCAGATGCTGTTGCTTCAGCGGTAAGTGCAGCCAATGCAGCCAATGTTCCTGTTATTACAGTAGACCGAGTTGCAAATTCAGGTAAAGTTGTTTCTCACATAGCTTCCAACAATGTTGAAGGTGGTCAAATGGCTAGTGATTACATTCGTGAATTAGTTGGCGAAGGAACAAATGTCGCTGAGTTAGAAGGAATCCCTGGATCGTCTGCTGCTCGTGAGCGTGGGAAAGGATTCCATAACGTAGCTGATAAGTCTTTAAAAGTAGTAGCAAAACAAGCAGCTGATTTCGATCGTGCAAAAGGATTATCCGTTATGGAAAATATTTTGCAAGCGAATAGCGATATAAAAGCAGTGTTTGCTCATAACGATGAAATGGCATTAGGTGCACTTGAGGCATTGAAATCTGCTGGTAAAACGGATGTAGTCGTTGTTGGGTTTGATGCAACGGACGATGCTGTAAAAGCGGTTAAAGATGGGCGCATGGCAGCAACAGTCGCTCAAAAACCGGAATTAATCGGAGAGAAGGCGATGGAAACAGCAAAAGAAATAACACAAGGTAAAAAAGTGGACAAATTTATTCCGATTGAATTAGAGCTTATTAAGAAAAAATAAATAAATATAAATTGAAAATTAGGAAGGAAGAATAACAAATGAAATTTTTTATTGATACAGCAAACATTAACGAAATTAAAGAGGCAAATGCATTAGGTGTAGTAGCTGGAGTAACGACAAATCCATCACTTGTAGCAAAAGAAGGCGTAGATTTCCATGAGCGTATTCGTGAAATTTGCAGCTTTATTGAAGGACCTGTAAGCGCAGAAGTAATTAGTTTAGAAGCTGATAAAATGATTGAAGAAGGAAAAGAATTAGCAAAAATCGCTCCAAATGTAGTCGTAAAAGTTCCAATGACAACAGAAGGTTTAAAAGCAGTAAAAGCATTCTCAGATTTAGGAATTCGTACAAATGTTACATTAGTATTCTCAGCAGTTCAAGCATTGCTTGCAGCTCGCGCTGGTGCGACATACGTTTCACCGTTCTTAGGTCGCCTAGATGATATCGGTCATAACGGTATGGACTTAATCCGCCAAATCGCAGAAATCTTTGCAATTCACGGCATTGAAACAGAAATCATTGCAGCATCTGTACGCCACAGTGTTCACGTAACAGAAGCAGCATTAAATGGTTCACATATTGCAACAATCCCAGCAAACGTAATTGCTTCATTAGTGAAGCACCCATTAACAGATCAAGGAATTGAGAAATTCTTAGCTGATTGGGAAAAAACACAAGAGAAATAATATGAAATCGAGAATCCTAGTTTAATTGACTAGGGTTCTTTTTTTATTTGAAGGAATTTTCATGCAATTTTGCATATTGTCTTTTAAATTTTTAATATAAGCTATTTAATATATACAAATCACTCTTTATTTTTTATATTTCGATATAAAGTGAAACTTTAATCAGTGGGGGTTTTGTCCATCCCTCACTGGATTATTAGCCCTCACCAATCGGGCTTTTATGGGCAGTTATCTCCCAACTAACTTCCTCGCGTTCGCCGAATTTTGAGGTGGGAGTCTTACTGCCCGGCGAATATTTGGATAAAAAGATAGAGGGTCTGACCAGAAAACTGGAGGGCATGATTCTATAACAGAAAGCTTAACGTTTATAGAATTATGCCTTTTTATATAGGGAGGGCAGAAAGCGGGGATTTCGATTTAAACGCACTTATTTATCTGAATTTTAAGTTTTATAAAAGGAGAGACAGAGGATGAAAAGAAAAGCTCCATTTAAAGTACTATCAACGTTAGCAATTGCGGCAATTATCGGATGTACATCTGTAATGAGTGCTCCGTTAGTATACGCAGAAACGCCAGCGAAAGAAAAAGATAATGTGTCTACAACACCAATTGATTACAATTTAATTCAAGAAGATCGTTTAGCGGAAGCATTGAAAGAAAGAGGAACAATTAATCCAGCATCTTCTAAAGAAGAGACGAAAAAAGCTGTCGAGCAGTATATTGAAAAGAAGCAAGGAGATCAAGCAAATAAAGAAATTCTTCCAGAGGATACGGCAAAAGAAGCATCTGATTTCGTGAAAAAGGTAAAAGAGAAAAAGATGGAAGAAAAGGAGAACGTAAAGAAAGCTGAAAAAAATGTTAGCCCTGAGCAAAAGCCGGAACCAAATAAAAAGCAATTGAATGGGCAAGTTCCAACTTCCAAGGCAAAGCAAGCTCCATATAAGGGATCTGTTCGATCTGATAAAGTATTAGTGCTACTCGTTGAATTTAGTGATTATAAACATAATAATATTGATCAAACACCAGGTTATATGTATTCGAAAGACTTTAGTAGAGAACATTATCAAAAGATGTTGTTTGGTAATGAGCCTTATACATTATTTGATGGTTCGAAAGTAAAAACATTTAAACAATATTATGAAGAGCAGTCTGGCGGTAGTTATACGACAGACGGATATGTAACGGAGTGGCTAACTGTTCCAGGAAAAGCATCTGATTATGGAGCTGATGGTAGTAGTGGTCACGATAATAAAGGTCCAAAAGGTGCACGTGATTTAGTGAAGGAAGCTTTACATGCAGCTGCTGAGAAAGGATTAGACTTATCTCAGTTTGATCAATTCGATAGATATGATACAAATGGCGATGGGAATCAAAATGAACCTGACGGTGTAATTGATCATTTAATGGTAATTCATTCTGGTGTTGGTCAAGAAGCTGGTGGCGGTAAATTAGGTGATGATGCAATTTGGTCACATCGCTCAAAATTAGCTACAGATCCAGTAGCGATTGAAGGGACAAAATCAAAGGTAGATTACTTTGGTGGAAAAGTAGCAGCGCATGATTACACAATTGAACCAGAAGATGGCGCTGTAGGTGTGTTTGCACATGAATTTGGACATGACCTTGGTTTACCGGATGAATATGATACGAAATATACTGGAGCCGGATCGCCTGTTGAAGCTTGGTCATTAATGAGTGGAGGCAGTTGGACAGGAAAAATTGCAGGAACAGAGCCGACTAGTTTTTCACCGCAAAATAAAGACTTCTTACAAAAGAATATGGGTGGCAACTGGGCAAAAATATTAGAAGTAGATTACGATAAAGTTAAGCGTGGTGTAGGAGTTCCTACATATATTGATCAAAGTGTTACGAAATCAAATCGTCCGGGTGTTGTACGTGTTAACTTACCAGATAAGAGTGTTGAAACGATTAAACCTGAGTTTGGAAAGCATGCATATTATAGTACAAGAGGCGATGATATGCATACGACATTAGAAACACCGTTCTTTGATTTAACGAAGGGAACAAATGCAAAGTTCGATTATAAAGCAAATTATGAGTTAGAAGCAGAGTGCGATTTCATCGAAGTACATGCTGTAACTGAAGATGGAACGAAAACATTAATTGATAGACTTGGAGAAAAAGTAGTCCAAGATGATAAAGATACAACAGATGGGAAATGGATTGATAAATCATACGATTTAAGTCAGTTCAAAGGGAAGAAAGTTAAACTACAATTCGACTATATTACAGATCCAGCCTTAACATATAAAGGTTTCGCAATGGATAATGTAAATGTAACGGTTGATGGACAAGTAGTATTTTCAGATGATGTAGAAGGACAATCGGAAATGAAGTTAAATGGATTCGTTGTTTCTGATGGGACAGAAAAGAAACCTCATTATTATTATTTAGAGTGGAGAAATTATGCTGGATCAGATAATGGATTAAAAGCGGGAAGAGGTCCGGTGTATAATACTGGTCTTGTCGTTTGGTATGCAGATGATAGTTTCAAAGATAACTGGGTGGGGGTGCATCCAGGTGAAGGATTCCTTGGTGTTGTAGACTCTCATCCAGAAGCACTTGTTGGTAATTTGAATGGGAAACCAGCGTACGGTAATACAGGCATGCAAATTGCAGACGCTGCATTTTCATTTGATCAAACGCCAGCATGGAGTGTAAATTCATTAACACGCGGACAGTTTAACTATACTGGATTACAAGGTGTTACAACGTTTGATGATTCAAAAGTATACAGTAATAAACAAATTGCTGATGCGGGACGAAAAGTTCCAAACCTTGGACTTAAATTCCAAGTTGTTGGACAAGCAGATGATAAGTCTGCAGGTGCTGTTTGGATTAGACGTTAATAAAGTGAAACTTTAATCAGCGGGGGATTTTTCCATCCCTCACTGATTATTAGCCCACACCAATCGAGATAAAATAAAAGCACATTCTTCATATGAAGAATGTGCTTTTTTATTTGTACAGTAAGTTATTATTTTATCTCATGTAATACAACTGTTGATTCATTTATAGTGTATCAAATTATGTGGGGAAAGGAAATATTTCCGAGGAAATTGTCGAAGTATCGTCAGTATTTATTTAGTTTCTTTTTTAAAGGGAGAAAGTAGTATTGCTTTTATACATAAGTGTATTTACAGTATTACTTGGTTATATGCAAAAGTAATATATATTAGGCGAAAAAGAAGCTCTATTCGATAGAGCTTTTTTTTGTGAGTAGAAAGGAGGAGTTATAAATGAAAGAAACAATTGCATGCCCACAGTGTGAAGGAAATATTACTGCACAACATATTATCGACATCCCACATCTTTTCTCATTAAGGTGTCCACATTGTAAGGTGAAGCTGAAAGAAATAAGGATAACGCCATGTTTAATATTAGCGGCAATTTGTATAATCCCACTGTTTATTATTATTGGTGAGAGCATTAAAGAATTGCTAGGAAAACATTTTTCTATTATAGACAATGTACCAACCGTACTTATTTTCTTCTTATTTTGTTATCCGTTGTATTATTTCTATGAAAAATATAATGCCATATTATTCATTAAATATGGTTTGTTGAAAGTTAAAAGTTGAATTGAATAGGAGATTATCATTATGTTGTGGAAAATTTATTTAGTAATTGTAGCGATATTAGCTATTACTTCGTTAGTAAGAGGGATGTTTCAAACACCGATTCAAAAGTTTGATTTTGTAGTGTCTATTATTACATGGATAGGACTATTTGGATTTGTTTTTGATGTACAAATATTGACGCCGATCGTTTGGCAATGCATCTTTGTGTTTAGCATCATTTGGACTTTAACTGCAGTTTTTGTTTTACGTTTATATGAAGAGAAGGATGACCAGCTACCTTTTATATTCAAATTAATCGGTATTATTCCAACGCTGCCATTATATTACGGGTTATATCAATATGCATTTTAAAAAAAGACAATGATGGAATTATCCTATCATTGTCTTTTCTACTTTGTCTTTGCCTTTTACTTTGCTTCTGACATAAATCATTCCAGCAAATGCTACTAAGAATGCAGTTCCGATAACGAAGCTAGCGCTAGGTGATGCCCCGATTGCTCCAACTGTAAAGGATCCAGCAACAACTCCTAACGAGAAGAATGCATAAAACAATCCGAATGCTTTCCCTCGGTTACCATCTGTCGTATTTTCAACAAGTAAAGCATTAATTGCTGGGAAGAGGATAGCGAATCCAATTCCATAAATCATCATAACGATAAAGAGCATGCCTTTTGTTGCAAATAATCCGAGTAAAGATAACGCTAGTGCCATTACTGCAATCCCGATTAGCATTAGTTTTGAACGATTAAATCGATCGTAAATGCGATTTGTTGGAAGTAAGAAGAAGAGGATAGCGGTAATTCCGAATACACTTAACATCATGCCTGTTGTAGATGCTTTAAGTGCTAACGCCTCAACTTTTACTGGTAACATATACGTGACAATTCCTTGTGAAAACATTAGTGTGAAAGCACCAATATATGCTTGTAATAATGGTTCAGATCTCAATAGTTTGATCATATCTTCTTTGTTCATCATTTGAGTTCTTGATGTATCTTTTCTTGATACGTTATTTGGTAAGAAGAATAGGGATACGATTGTACCAAGGACCATTAAAATAGAAATGGTAATGAACACCCACTCTATACCAGCTGTTGCTTTCATAATGCCACTAAAAGCAGGTCCTACGATTGCCGCTGTTCCAACCGCAGCACCAGATAGAGCCATTGCCTTACCTTGCTTTGCTGAATTTGTTTGCTTTGATAAAAATGTAAAGGCAGCAGGAATTAAAAATCCGTCACTAAAACCGTGCATAAAGCGCACAACTAATAGTTGTTCACCACTTTGAACAACGGTGTATAACAAGACTATGAAACTCGTAATTCCCATGCTTATATAAAGGATTTTTTTTGCACCAAATTTATCGACAGCGGCTCCGGCAATAATATTACCGATCATATTAGCGAATGAGTACATACCGACAACTAGCCCGATAACAAGAGGAGTTCCTCCAAGGCTTTGAGCGAAAGTACTCATAATAGGTAATTGTGAAAATGTATCTAAAAACGCTACGATAACAATAAAGTAAATAAAATATTTCAAGCGATATTCACCTCTCCTATGCTATTATGGCATAATGCTAATTTCAACTGCAATGAAATTGAATTAACAGATGTGGAAAAAAGTACAAAGTGACAAAATATTGAACGTTATTTGTTAAAATTTAGTGGGAATGAGATTGTTTTTTTGAAATATATGGATAGAAGTATTATAATAGATTTGTAAACTTCACCAGGTTAAGTATATACATAGAGAGGGATGTTTAAAATGAAAGCATTACTTTGGCATAATCAACGTGATGTACGAGTAGAAGAAGTACCAGAACCAACTGTACGACCAGGAGCAGTGAAAATTAAAGTTAAATGGTGTGGTATCTGCGGGACAGACTTGCATGAATATTTAGCAGGACCAATTTTTATTCCAACAGAAGAGCATCCATTAACACATGTGAAAGCACCAGTTATTTTAGGTCATGAGTTTAGCGGTGAGGTAGTAGAAATCGGTGAAGGCGTTACATCTCATAAAGTGGGAGACCGCGTTGTTGTAGAACCAATTTATTCTTGTGGTAAATGTGAGGCTTGTAAACATGGACATTACAATGTTTGTGAACAACTTGTTTTCCACGGTCTTGGTGGAGATGGCGGTGGTTTCTCTGAATATACAGTAGTACCAGAAGGTATGGTTCATCATATTCCGGATGAAATGACGTATGAACAAGGTGCACTTGTAGAACCAGCAGCAGTAGCAGTTCATGCAGTACGTCAAAGTAAATTAAAAGAGGGTGAAGCTGTAGCAGTATTTGGTTGTGGTCCAATTGGCCTTCTTGTCATCCAAGCAGCTAAAGCAGCAGGAGCAACTCCTGTTATCGCAGTGGAACTTTCTAAAGAACGTCAAGAGCTAGCTAAATTAGCAGGTGCGGATTACGTATTAAATCCAGCAACTCAAGATGTACTAGCAGAAATTCGTAACTTAACAAATGGTTTAGGTGTAAATGTTAGCTTTGAAGTAACAGGTGTTGAAGTTGTACTTCGTCAAGCAATTGAAAGTACAAGCTTTGAAGGCCAAACTGTAATTGTTAGTGTGTGGGAAAAAGATGCGACAATTACTCCGAACAACCTTGTATTAAAAGAAAAAGAGGTTATCGGTATTCTTGGATACCGTCACATCTTCCCAGCTGTTATTAAATTAATTAGCTCTGGTCAAATTCAAGCAGAGAAATTAATTACGAAAAAAATCACAGTGGACCAAGTTGTTGAAGAAGGATTTGAAGCACTTGTAAAAGATAAAACACAAGTGAAAATTCTTGTTTCACCTAAATAATATATAATAGAAGAAAGTAGCCCTTTTCTAGAAATAGAAAAGGGCTACTTTTTTATCTGTTGAAAAATGTTAACTTTTCCTGTGACGCAGTTTTTTAATTAGGAAAAAAGAAGGTAAGTATTGCTTTATTTTTATCATAGATATAAATAATTTTAGAAAAATATATTAAAATATTGATATAAATCTATTTGTATTTTAATATTAATATAAAAGGTTTTAATATTAGAATGGTTTTTTTATTGTTAGAGATGGAAGTATTATTTTAGGAGTGAGTGAATTAATATGGAGAAAAGTTTTTCAACTTTAATAGCTTCAGATGATAAAGAAATTGTTACTGAGGCAATTATAATTAAGAATAATATTTTGAAGTTTAATGATATTACTTTACATTTAAGTAATATAGCAGTTGTATACGCAGGTAAAAAGAAATTAAAAATCCCCTATGTTGCGATAGTTGTTTTTTTAATATCTTGTTTTTTTATGTTTCAAACTCCAGTGGTTGGATTCATTGGAGGAATCGGATCGGGGATATATATTTGGTCGGTTTATAAATCATATTTAAGTAATAATTTGTATTTGAATTTTCAAATGAATTCAGGTCAGTACTATCGAATTTACTTTTCAGATAAATCTTTTCTAGAAAAGGCTAAGTTTATTGTAGAAAACTCTTTTAATAATAAAAACGTGGAATATATAGTAAATATAGAAGAGCAGAAAATAGTTTATGGAAATGATTACAAGGTGAATGGGGACAATAATGTTATTGATACTACCATTCAAGAGGGAGTTAATGTGAACTCGTATAATGAAGATAGCTTTAATAAGGGAAATGAAGATAATTCTGTGAAAATTCGAGATATTAAAGATTCTTCAATAAATGGAGCAATTTTTGGTAATAATAATAACCTTAAAACTAATAAAGTAGATAATTATAACTGGAAAGAACTTGGTTCAGAGTTTGAAAAAGTAATAGAAGCTATTAAAATTGATTCTGATGTAAAAGAAGCCAGTATTGAAGCTCTTCATGCTAGTAAGGCGGAAGATAGAGAGCTTTTTGAATCAACTATTAGAAAAAAATGTAAAGAATTTTCAACAGAGCTTTTTCGAAATACAGCAAATGAAGTACTTCTTCAGGTGGTAAGTAAAATATTGGGGATATGATAACAATTTATAGAGGAGAATTTTTAACAAAGAGCTTTCGAATGGTATCGAGAGCTTTTTTGTTTACATTAGTGGTGGATATAAAGTGAATTTATATATCTTAATGAATATAGGTTTTTATGAATGGGGTAACCTTTTTATACTTTTAAAAGAGTAAAGTATGTAATCGCTTTACTCTTTTTTTACATTAATTTAGACAAGTATTTGTAGTAGCTTAACAATACTTTATTAAAATGTAAGTGTATTCATTCATTACGTTCACTATGTATAAAGTTATAGTAATATGAACATTTGCATATTTTAATTTATTGATAGAAATTTTGTGAAAGGTGGGATATTCTAGTCATAGGTTAACCGGAAGACATCATAGGATCCTAACAAAATATGAACAATAATTCAATTATAAAATGGAGGATTTTATATGAAAAAGAAAGTTCTTGCTTTAGCAGCAGCTATTACGTTAGTAGCGCCATTACAAAGCGTTGCGTTTGCTCATGAAAACGATGGAGGACAGAGAGTTGGAGTTATTCCACGCTGGTCTGCTGAAGATAAACATAAAGAAGGTGTAAACTCTCATTTATGGATTGTAAACCGTGCAATGGATATTATGTCTCGTAATACGACACTTGTAAAACAAGATCAAGTTGCACTATTAAATGAATGGCGTACGGAGTTAGAGAACGGTATTTATGCTGCTGACTATGAAAATCCTTATTATGATAATAGCACATTTGCTTCACACTTCTATGACCCAGACAATGGGAAGACTTATATTCCATTTGCAAAGCAGGCAAAGGAAACAGGTGCTAAATATTTCAAACTAGCTGGTGAGTCATACAAAAATAAAGATATGAAACAAGCATTCTTCTATTTAGGATTATCTCTTCATTATTTAGGAGATGTAAATCAACCGATGCATGCGGCAAACTTTACAAATCTTTCGTATCCACAAGGATTCCATTCTAAATATGAAAACTTTGTAGATACGATAAAAGATAATTATAAAGTAACGGATGGAGATGGATATTGGAACTGGAAAGGTACAAATCCAGAAGATTGGATTCACGGAGCGGCAGTAGCTGCGAAACAAGATTACTCTGGTATTGTAAATGATAATACGACAGATTGGTTCGTAAAAGCAGCTGTATCACAAGACTACGCAGATAAATGGCGCGCTGAAGTTACACCAATGACAGGTAAGCGTTTAATGGATGCACAACGTGTTACTGCTGGATACATCCAGCTTTGGTTTGATACGTACGGAAATCGTTAAGTATTTGAAAAAGGTCAAATCTCAGAATAGAGTATTTGGCCTTTTTATCACTATACAGTACATGGAGGTATGAAACGTGAAAGGTAAATTGCTAAAAGGCGCACTCAGTTTTGGGATTGGTTTAGGAGCTTTATATAGCGGATCTTCGGCTCAAGCAGAAACGTCTGTAAATCAAAATAATACATTAAAAGTGATGACGCATAATGTGTACATGCTATCAACAAACTTATATCCGAACTGGGGACAAAATGAGCGTGCTGATTTAATTGGAGCGGCAGATTATATAAAGAATCAGGACGTTGTTATATTAAATGAAGTGTTTGATAATAGTGCCTCAGATCGTTTGTTAGGAAATTTGAAGAGAGAATATCCAAATCAAACGGCGGTATTAGGTCGTAGTAGTGGAAATGAATGGGATAAAACATTAGGGAACTATTCATCTTCGACTCCTGAAGATGGGGGTGTTGCGATCGTGAGTAAATGGCCAATCGTTGAAAAGATTCAATATGTATTTGAAAAAGGATGCGGACCAGATAACTTATCAAATAAAGGATTTGTATACACAAAAATTAAGAAAAATGATAGTTTCGTTCATGTAATTGGGACGCATTTACAGGCTGAAGATAGTATGTGCGGAAAAACTTCACCTGCATCTGTACGTACGAAACAGCTACAAGAAATGCAAGAGTTTATTCAAAATAAAAATATACCAAATAACGAGTATGTGTTAATTGGTGGGGATATGAACGTGAATAAAATAAATGCTGAGAACAATAGTGATTCAGAGTATGCATCCATGTTTAAAACATTACATGCTTCTATTCCATCTTATACTGGACATACAGCGACTTGGGATGCGACGACAAACAGTATTGCAAAATACAATTTCCCCGATAGCCCGGCTGAGTATTTAGATTATATTATTGCAAGTAAGGATCATGCGAATCCATCGTATATAGAAAATAAAGTGTTACAGCCGAAATCTCCACAATGGACTGTTACATCATGGCTCAAAAAATATACGTATAATGATTACTCTGATCATTATCCAGTAGAGGCAACTATTTCTATGAAGTAGGCCTAAAAAAGTTTCTTCTTAATATGAAGAAACTTTTTTATTTTATAAGAGGAAATTTAAACTTTCTTTCCAATATGTATAAGACATATAGAGAAGAGGAGCGAAAAATGTGGATCGAGGAATTTTTAAAGAAGTTCCATTACCGTGTGCATTTTTGGATGAAGTGGCTTTAGATAGAAATATTCAATCGATTATAGAGTTAAGTGGAAATAAGAAGATTCGTATAGCAAGTAAATCGTTACGTTCTGTTCCGATTATGCAAAAGATTTTAGCTGCAAGTGATCGATTTCAAGGGATTATGTGTTTTTCACCTAGAGAGGTTTTGTTTTTAATTGAACAAGGGTTTAATGATTTATTGCTCGGATATCCTGCTTATGATGAAAGAGCTTTATATGAAATTAGTTTGCTAACAAAGCAAGGACACATCATAACTTGTATGGTGGATTGTGAAGACCATATTGTTTATTTAGAAAAAATTGCTGAGAAGTCTAAAGGCTGTTTTCGTGTTTGTTTAGATATCGATATGAGTAGTCGTTTTTTTCAATTTCATTTTGGTGTAAAAAGATCTCCGGTAAAAGATGTACAGGGCGCTTTGAAAATAGTAGAAAAGGTGAAGGGTTCATCATATTTAATACTAGATGGTGTAATGGGATATGAAGCTCAAATTGCCGGGGTGGGGGATCATATACCGAATCAATGGATGAAAAGTAAAGTGATTTCGTATTTAAAAAAGAAATCAGTGTTAGAAGTTAAAGAAAGGAGAGGACGTATCGTAAAAGAAATACAAAACCTTGGTATTGAACTAAGGTTTGTAAATGGAGGAGGAACAGGAAGTATAAAAACAACCGAGAAAGATAATTCAGTTTCAGAGATTACAATAGGCTCTGCTTTTTATTCTCCGAAGCTGTTTGATTATTATAAAGAGGTACAATTTCATCCAGCTGTCGGATTTGCTTTACCAGTTGTGCGTAAACCAGCCCCGTTTATTTATACTTGCCTAGGTGGTGGATATATTGCTTCAGGAGCAGTTGGAAAAGATAAAGAGCCTGAGGTTTGGAGACCGAATGGTGCAAAATTATTAGCTTTAGAAGGTGCTGGTGAAGTACAAACGCCAATTTTTTATAACGGTGAAGAACGAGTGAATATAGGAGATTCTATCTTGTTTCGCCATAGTAAAGCTGGAGAGTTATGTGAGCGCTTTCCTTTTTTATATCGTGTTAAAAAAGGAGAAATCGTTGGAGAGTATTCAACATATCGGGGGGATGGCCAATGCTTTCTATAAAGGGACAAAAATGGAGGAATTGGACAGGGAATGTAGAAGGAACGCCGCATTATACGATGTATCCAGAAAGTATACAAGATGTAGTAAAAGTTGTCGGGCTTGCACGAAAAAGAGGGAAGAAAATTCGTGTTGTTGGTTCAGGGCATTCTTTTACACCTCTTGTGCAAACGGAGGGAATTTTAGTTTCTTTAGATGAATTGAAGGGCATTGCGAATATTGATGCAGAGAAGATGACTGTTGAAGTGTGGGCAGGAACAAAGTTACATGACTTAGGGAAGTTACTTGAGGAAAAAGGTTATGCGCAAGAAAATTTAGGGGATATTGATTCGCAATCTATTGCAGGAGCGATTAGTACTGGGACTCATGGGACGGGTGTTACCTTTGGGAGTTTATCAACACAAGTTATAGAGATTACGGCAGTTTTATCTACAGGAGAGAGTATAGTTTGTTCAGAAACCAAGAACGTCGAATATTGGAGAGCATTTCAGTTATCGCTTGGAATGCTAGGTATCATTGTAAAGATAAAATTGAAGGTTATCTCAGCGTATTCGCTTGTTTATGAAAGTGAAAAACAATCATTATCTACTGTAATGAACAAACTAGAAGAATATAAGAAGAATCGTCATTTTGAATTTTTCGTTTTTCCTTATTCAGATGAAGTGCAAGTGAAATTTACAAACGAAACAACGAGTAAAGAAAGTGATTTGAAATGGCATAAACTAAAGGTGGAGTTACTGGAAAATAGGATGTTCTCTTTATTATCTACAGGGTGTAAATGGTTTCCTTCTATAAGTAAAGGAGTAAGTCGATTATCAGCTAAGGCTGTACCGAACACGAAAATAATTGGTGCAAGCTATGAAGTGTTCGCTACATCACGTACAGTTCCATTTTATGAAATGGAGTATAGTGTTCCTTCAAAGTATATGAGGACTGTTGTAGAAGAGATTTCAAATCTTATAGAAAAGAAAAAGTATAAGGTACACTTCCCGATTGAATGCCGTTATGTGAAAGGTGATGATATATGGCTCAGCCCAGCGTATGGAAGAGATTCAGCGTATATTGCTGTTCATATGTATAAAGGTATGACGTATGCTGCTTATTTTGGTGAAGTGGAGAAGATTTTTCTAAAGTATGAAGGTCGCCCACATTGGGGGAAAATGCATACGTTAACGTACGAGAAATTACAAAATATATATCCAGAATTACATTCGTTTCTAGAGGTGAGGAAGTCATTAGATGAAGCAGGAATGTTTTTAAACCCTTACACTGAAAAATTATTTACGATTATGAAAAAAAGCTGACAAAATATTATTTGTCAGCTTTTTTTAGTATAATCGCATTTCTTGTTTGACTAATGCGCTCGTAAAATAGTAACTTATCACGGCTGAATACGTGTAATAAAACATGAATAATAAATAGACCGTTAATTCCAAATTGGAATAACAGTATAACTAGTAATACTAAAGGCTCTGTATGATTTAAGATAGAGCTACTAGAAAGAATATAATTGATTCCACCTAAAATGAAATAGAATATACCGTAACGAATGAATAATTCTTTTAGTGTAATACGCTCTGCTTGTCCTTTAATGTAAATACGAAGCAACGCTTTCCCTATTGTTCTTCCATTTGTAAAGTATGGGATGATAATAAAGTAAATTAAGATTGAACATGCAATGAAAAGGAGTTCGTATACATTTGTATAAGATTGGATGTTAGAAATAAATAGTGAGTTTCCTTTGTTTTTAATAAAAGGTACAACGATAGATAAGAAAATCCAATCAATTTGCATAGCGATGAGACGACGAACGAATCCGACTGGTTTCGTTTCTAAATCAATATGACTATCTAATTCGCTTGTTTTTGGCAGGAAGTACGTAAATATTGGTGCAATGATAAAACCGATTACGCCGCCTAGTGTGTTTAAAAACAGATCGTCGATATCGAATAAGCGATATGCACAATTATAAATACCATATAATCCAGTTACTTGTGTTAATTCAAAGAACAGTGAAAGGCAAAAAGAAATGCACACTGTTTGGAAGAAACTACGTCGGAAATAATAACGTAAGTAAATACCGAATGGAACGGTTAGTAGAACGTTAAAAGCGACTTGTAAAAACGCAGATTCCTTTAATAAATAGAAATAGGTAGCTGGCTTCGTCAAAATTGCTGATGTATGATTACTAATCTCTTGTACGAAATAAAATGGCGAGAGTTGCATATGCTGTGTATTAGCCGGTTGTAGGCTACATGTGTCATATGTTTGTGGCAAAGGTAAAATAACAAGAAAATAGGCATTTAATAAATAGAGTAATAATGAATATAAAATAAATGAACGCCATTTATTTAAATAACCGTATTTTCGATAATTAAATATTAAAAAAGGGATTAAGAGAAACATTGCTAAAATAGGAAATAAAATAAATGCTGTTTTTACTGGAAATAAATATGCAGTCAAAATGAAGCTCCTTTCAATAAAAATTCGTTTATCATTATAGCGCTAAAAAGAGTATAGAACAAAATTAAAATATTTCGAAATAGAAAGAATTACAAATTTTATCGAAATTAAGTTATACTAAATTTAATATAAGGATATTGTGATTATATAAGTTGAGAGAGGGTACTATATATGCGATATGAGCTTTTTTCGGTAAGCGGGGATCATATTACAACTTTTGAAAGTGCATGGCGTTTTCAGGAGGGGGAACAGATTTTTGTTCATGATGATAATACAAAACGAAATTTTATTATTATTCGCTTAACACATGATTTATTTCAAAAAAATATACATGTTATTCGCTTGTATTGTCAGGAAAAGAAAGTTTATGCATAAGGAAAAACCTCTTACTGTATGGGGGCAGTAAGAGGTTTTTTATCCCGCTATTTGTGGGCAGTAAAACTCCCACCTCAAAATTCGGCCGGAGTAAAGAAGTTAGGTGGGAGCCCTGCTGCCCGTAAAAGCCCGATGGGTGAGGGCTAATTAAAGTTTCACTTTATAAGAAAATGATAGTTAGCACACCTACGATAATACAGTAGAAAGAGAAATATTTTAAATTTCCTTTTGCCATAATGTTCATAAACCATTTTAATGAAATATATGTCATGACAAATGTTGCGATGAAAGCAACAATATAAGGTACAAGTAATGTATCTAAATTGGGATCGTTTGCAATGTCTGTAATACTTAACAATAAACCACCTAAGCTAACAGGAATGTATAGTAAGAATGAGAAGCGAAGAGCTGTTTCTTGCTTCATACCAAGTAACATTGCTGCTACGATTGTAGCACCTGATCTGCTTATACCAGGAATTAGTGCGCAAGCTTGTGCTAGACCAATAATGATTGCATCTTTCATAGAAAGGTCGCCATCATTTTTACGTCCACGCAAGTTTCGAATAATCCAAAGACCGATAGCAGTAATTAGAAGGGAAATCCCAACCATTTTAACACCTTTTAAATAGTGGTCGATATAATCTTTAAATAAAACTCCAATTACACCTGCTGGAATAGTTGCAATAACAAGGTAAATAATGAAGAAGAAATCTGATTTTGCGTCTTCTGCTCTTGTGAATATATAAGATAGACCATTCTTTGTTAGACGAATTAAGTCATTTCTATAAATAAGTAATACAGCTAATAATGAAGCTGAATTAACAAGTAGCTCAAAGCTAAACCCTTCTATTTTTAGTCCTAGCAAATGCTGTGCTAAAACGAGGTGACCGCTTGAAGAAATCGGAATTGGTTCTGTTAGTCCTTGGAATAGACCCAGAATTAAATATTTCAAAATGTAATAAAATTGTTCCATAACATCCTCCTTGTGTATTAGTCGAAAGAAACAACTTTTTTATTATAACAAAAGAGAGAGCGAATATTGAGAAGAAAATAATATTCGAAATATAATAAAAATCCCCTATTACGTCATAGGGGATTTTTTACATTACTGAGAAACAACTATTTCTTGAATGTTTTTTGATAATTGGACATCGACTTTTTCAGCATCATTAATGTGATTCATAATAGTAGTATTTAACTTTTGGAACATTTGTTGTGTGTTTGTAAATTCTCTTAATATATCCTCATTACAAGATTTTTGGTTTTCGATAGCTTTAATAACATTTGTAGCGCCACTTTGTAATGTTTGAATCATCATTAAAATATTTTCAATTCTAGCGTTAGTATCAGCGCTCATTTCTACACCTTCATCAACTAAATGTAAATTATCTTTTGTATTTTCATATGCTTTTTCAATTTCTTCTTGAATTTTTTTCGTTAAGTTACCGATATTTTTTGTACTTTCAGCTGTGCTTTCTGCTAGTTTTCTTACTTCATTAGCAACAACAGCGAATCCTTTACCATGTTCTCCAGCACGTGCAGCTTCAATACTTGCATTCAACGCTAGTAAATTTGTTTGTGCTGCAATGTTTTGAATCACTTCTACAATTTGTTCAATTTCTTTAGAGCGTTCGCTCAAATGATTCATACTATTAGAAGTACGTTGAGATTGTTCACCTAATTTATTAATTACAATGAGTAAGCGATGAACGGATTCTTTTCCTTCATTAGAGCAATCGATAATTTCTTCAATAGATTGAATTAAGTTTTGCTCTTTTTGTAGCATTTCGTTATTTAATTCATTGGAATGTGTAGTACGCATAGAAACATTTTCAAAGCATGCGTTCAATTGTTGAATTAAGTTTTGGAGTGTATGATGTTGGTTATTTACAAGTTCGTGCTCTTGCATAACGCTTTTTACACGATTATGGATAGAAGATATAATTTCTTGTTTTTCCACATCTTTTTGTTTTAATTCTATTTCTAGTTCATGTATATGAGTTTCTAGTTGATCAATTTTATGCTGGAGTGATTTCTTTTGAGTAAACATTTTATTTAATTCAACCGCCTTTAGGATTTTTAATTTCTCTATATTTGGATTTTAGCATTTTTTATAATTTTTAAATATAGGAATTGTTAAATATTTAAGAATCTATTACATTTTATTCACAATTCCCTTTTTTTTGTCATGAAAAATAAACTGTATTTAATGGTTTTGTAAACAAACTGTAAAATAAATCATGTATAACTGTATAAGAAGGGAGTCGGATTATGAACTATTTTAAGCGAATCAGTAGTCTATTATTAGCAGGAATTATTGTTCTTTCTAGTACAGTCGCTGTAAAAGCAGAGTCAAACGACGAAAAACTTAACAACATGCAACAGCAATTGCAGCAAAACGATGCAGATATGCAGAAGAAAGAGCAAGAGAAGCAAGCTGTTACTAAAGAAATTCAAGGTATCGAAAACGAACTACATAATTTAAATAATACAATTGCAAAAAATAAAGAGGATCAAGCTGCTATTCAACGTAAAATCGATGAAACACATAAGCAGATTGAACAAAAAAAGAATGAAATTGTCGTTTTAGAGGATAAAGTCCTTGCTCGTAAGGATATTATGAGAAAACGTATGGTTTCTGTTCAAAACAGTTCAAATACAAGTTTAGTAGTAGAAGTTGTTGTAGAATCAAAAAACTTTGCAGATTTCATACAACGTATGAACGCAGTTACTACTATTCTAGAAGCAGATAAAGAAATTTTACGTCTACAAGAACAAGATCTTCGTCAAATTGAAGAAGATAAGAAAACAATTGATGAAAAAGAAGCATCTTTAGTAGTAGACAAACAAAAATTAGCAAAAGCGCAAGCTGAACTGCAAGATAACTTGAAAAAACGTCAAGATAACTTACAAGCAGTTCAAGCTAAATATAATCAGGTTGCAAGCCAACTTAATTTAGCAGCGGAAGAGAAAGCTAAAATTGAGTCAAATATGAAGGCGGTACAAGAAACAATTGCTCGTGAGCAAGAAGCAGCAAGAATTGCAGCGGAAGAGCGTGCGAAAGCAGAAGCAGCTGCAAAGGCTGAGCAAGAAGCTTTAGCGAAAGCACAAGTAGAAATTGCTGAAAAACAAAAGCAAGAAAAAGCTAATAAACCAGCTGAACCTGTTGCTAATAATAATTCGAAGGTAGAACCTGCGCAACCTTCTAAACCGACTGCTGGTGGAAAAGAACTTTATGTACATGCAACAGCTTATACAGCAGATCCATCTGAAAATGGTTATGCATCAGGTCAACAAGTATATTCTGCATGGGGAGGCTATAATCTAACGGCAAACCCAGGAATGAAATTAATTGCAGTAGATCCAAGTGTTATTCCATTAGGATCTACTGTATATGTTGAAGGATACGGGCAAGCAATTGCAGCAGATACTGGTGGCGCGATTAAAGGTCACAAAATCGACGTTTTAATGCCAGATAAAGCTTCATCTAGTAATTGGGGCAGAAAAAATGTTAAAGTTACAATTTTAAACTAAAACGAAATCCAACTTTACAATGCGTAAGGTTGGATTTTTTTGTAAAAATAATGTTAAGTCGGGTTTACATTTTGTTAAGTGTAGCATACAATAAAGGTGAGAGGTGGTAAATTTGACCATTTTAAACAGAGTGAAGGAATTAAGAGCTCGCTTTAATTTTACGCAAAGTGTATTAGCAGAAAAGGTTGGGGTGACGAGACAAACAATCGCTGCAATTGAAAAAGGGGATTATGTTCCTTCATTGTTACTAGCGTTAACGATTTGTGATGTGTTTGAGTTAAAGATGGAAGATGTGTTTCTTTTAAATAAGGAGGGGGAAGAGGATGAATAGAATTGGTTTTTCTTATATCGTAAACGTGCTTTATACTGCGTTAGCATGCTGGACATTTGTTGAATTTTATAGTGTTACTACAGAGCTAACAGATATAATTAAAAATGAGAAGTTCCCATTTGAAGTGTGGTTTAATGGAGTGCCATTCATTTTATTATTTATTGGAGCTATCATAGTTACAATTTTTTATAGAATTCAAAAGAAAAAATATAAAAATTTATCTTTTTGGATGTATCCATTATTATTTCCACTAGAAGATGAACGTGAAAAAGCGATTACGGAGAAAGCTTGTCGAACAACTTTTGTTTCGTTATGGTATGTGTTACCTTGTGCAGTTGGATTTTTAACTTTTTCGCCTATTATTAATGAATATCTTCCTGGATACCCACTGTATATTATATTTTCTATTTTCTTTATTCAAATGACAGTCTTCCACGTATCATTATACAGAAATAAATTAGCTTAAAAAGAAACCTTCTTGCACCAGCAAGAAGGTTTCTTTCAGCTTATACTTGTACATATAGCAATATTATTTTATCATTTTATATAGAGTAAGATTTTGTAAGGGAAAGGAATTGTATATGAATAAGCAAAGAATTTATAGTATAGTAGCAATCCTTCTATTTGTTGTAGGTGGTGTATTAATCGGAAAGCCATTTTATGATGGATATCAGGCTGAAAAGAAACAGACTGAAAATGTACAGACTGTTCAAAAGATGGATTATGAAAAGCATGAGACGGAATTTGTAGATGCTTCCAAAATTAATCAACCAGACTTGGCAGAGGTAGCGGATGCATCATTAGATAAAAAGCAAGTAATCGGTCGTATTTCGATTCCAAGTGTGTCAGTAGAACTTCCTGTTTTAAAAGCTTCTACTGAAAAAAATCTATTATCAGGTGCAGCGACAGTAAAGGAAAACCAAGTTATGGGAAAAGGGAATTACGCACTAGCAGGACATAACATGTCTAAAAAAGGTGTTTTATTTAGTGATATATCCTCTTTGAAAAAAGGCGATAAAATTTATTTGTATGACAATGAAAATGAATATGAGTATGCGGTTACTGGTGTATCTGAAGTAACTCCTGATAAATGGGAAGTTGTAGAGGATCATGGGAAGGATGAAATAACGCTTATTACATGTGTATCTGTGAAGGATAATTCTAAGCGTTATGTTGTTGCTGGTGATTTAGTAGGAACGAAGGCGAAGAAGTAAAAAAAGAAGGTCAACTCTTTAAAGAGTTGACCTTCTTTTTTACTAATGTTGAGAAATAATAGAATATTTTAGTTTGTATTTAAGTATTTTTGTATTTCTGTATAATGAAATTTATAATTCTAGATTTTGGGAGGAACAAAAGTGAAACAACAAGTGAGAAAACTTCTTTTAACAACAAGTATAGCATTATTGGTAGCACCAATTTCTGCTTATGCACATCCGGGACGAACGGATGCTAATGGGGGGCATACGTGTCGTACTAATTGTGAAAAATGGGGATTACAGTACGGGGAATACCATTATCACAATAAACCAGCTTCTAGCGGTGGCACAACGAGCCCTGCACCTAGTCAAAATAATAATGGTGCGGTAGAAGCAGAAGCACAGCGTAAGGTAGAGGCAGAGAAACAACGTGCTGCGGAAGAACAACGTAAAGCTGAAGAAGAGCGACAACGTATAGCTGAGGAGCAAAGAAAAGCAGAAGAAGCGCGTAAGCAAGAGGAAGCGCAGCGCCAAGCAGATATGGAAAAAGGGCAAGTTGAAGGTCAAAAAAGTGGAGAGACAGATTTTAAAGCAGGAAAAAACAATGCGGAAGGGCATTTAGCTGGAAAATCTGATACATATAAACAAGCATTTACAACTGCTTATGCTGCAGCTTGGTCTTTAGAAGAGCAGAAAAAAATGCATTTTGAAAAAGGAAAAAAACAAGGTTTAGCACAAGAGACGATGGATGATAGTCAAGTTGCTCCAGAGTTTAAGGGGAACTTTGCAGAAGGTTTCCAAGTAGGGAATAAAGAGAGAACAGAAAAAGTTGAAAAAGAGCAAGCGGAACTTGGTGAAAAGGCTGGTAAAGAATTAGCTGAAAAGAAACCTGGAAATACTGAAAAGGGTACATATGTGAAAGCATATGAAACCGCGTATGAAAAAGGATATAAGTCTGCCCAAAAAATGGCGGAAAAAGCTGGATATACATATGCACTTGAAAACTACGACTTAAAAGTTCCTGCTAAGTATGAAAAGAATGAAACATTAAAGAAATGGTTTACGGAAGGATTTAAATCAAATAAAAAGGCAGCGGAAATTCGAGAAGAAGGATATAAAAAAGGAGACAGTTGGCTTTCGTTCTTCTATAAGAGTTTCGTGCCAAGTGAATATAAAGAACATAAAGGCTTGTATGAACAAGCAATAGAAAAGGGAAAGAAAGCGTAAAAAAAGATGAGGAAAATTCCTCATCTTTTTTTAATCCATCCATTTCACTAATTTCTTAGAAATTGATAATAAAACACAACCTAAAACGATCGCCACAGCGCCAATAACTGTGAATACTTCTGCATATCCAAGTGAAGTTGTGAAGCTTGCAAGCTGTCCGCCTAAAATATTAGCAATACCTGAGCTTGCTAACCATACGCCCATTAATAAAGAGGCTAGTTTTACTGGAGCGAGAGCACTAACCATTGATAGCCCGACAGGTGATAAGAATAGCTCACCTAACGTATGGAAAAGATACGTAAAGACGATAAATAGTAAGTTTGCTTTTTCTGTAATGTTATGTTCGTCACTGCCTGTTTTTAATGTAGCGATAACAAGAACAATATAACCGATACCGAGTAAGATCATACCAAGTCCCATTTTTGTTGGGATTTTCATGTCACCATTTTTTCTAGTTGCCAGTTTCGCCCATAATGCTGAAATGGCTGGTGCAAGTAAAATAATAAATAACGGATTGACCGATTGGAACCAAGACGTTGGTACTTCCCATCCGAATACGGAGCGGTCAACGAATTTATTTGTATATAATGTTAACGAACTACCAGCTTGTTCAAAGCCAGCCCAGAAGAAGACAACGAAGCACGTTAAAATGACGATAACTGCTGTATGTTGTTTTTCTTTTTTTGTTAATGGTGTATTTCCTACTGTTGGTTGTCCATCTGTTGTTTGTAAATCGCGGGTTGGTTTTTTACCAATATCACCAAGGAAGCGATTAGATAGTGTTGTAAATAAAATTTGTCCAATGATCATTCCGATTGAAGCGGCTAAGAAGCCGTAACGGAATCCGAAATGAACAACGCCATCTACTGTTGTTTTGAATAAATTTTCTGATAAAAATCCGCAAACGAGTGGAGCTAAAAACGAGCCAACGTTAATACCCATATAGAAAATTGTAAATGCACTATCACGCTTTGGATCGTGCTCTTCGTATAATTCTCCAACAAGTGTAGAGATATTCGGTTTGAAGAATCCATTACCGATAATAATAAGCGCTAATCCGAGGTATAGGCCGACTTGGTTTTGCAAGGCAAATAGTGTAAGGTTACCAATTGCCATCGTTATACCACCAATTGTGATGGCTTTTCGTTTACCTAGAAAACGGTCTGTTAAGTATCCACCGATTAATGGTGTGAAATAACAAGCACCAGTATAGAATCCGTAAATAGAGAGTGCCCACGCTGGACTAAACCCAAGACCACCGCTTACTAAAGCTGTCGTTAAATATAATGTTAATAATCCTCGTAATCCATAGTAACTAAATCTTTCCCACATTTCTGTAAAGAAGAGTAAGTATAAACCTGGAGGATGTTTCTTTTTTCTTTGTTGTTCTCTTTCTAGTTGTATCGCTGATTCCATAATATTTTCCTCCTGACACAAGCAAAAAACAAAGTTAATAGTTTTGTATGATTAATATTTTACCTTATTAACTATTATAAGTCAATAAAGGTTGATTTTTCAGAAGAAATTTGAAAAGGGAAATAGCTATAGAATGGGTGTTTCTTTTGTGATAGACTATGGACTATGTTTTCTTTGTAAGGAAGCGGATTACCGCATTTTTTATGTGTGGAATTGATTTCATGAGAGGTGAAATTGAAGAAGGAGTTTTAAGCCTTAATCGAAAAAGTAAGCAATCATAGATATATGTATTACAATGTAATTATGAAACAGCAGTATATGTCGAAAGTATTTTTTGGAATGATTCATAGGTCTATTGAAATATTGAAAAGATAGGATAATCAAGGTATTTTAACTGCTTATCGAAATTAAAAAGATACATGAAAAACGATCTCCACAAGAAGCACTTGTTCAAGATTTGCTATCTATCATTCATGTATGTAGTCGTAGGATATATGGATTGAGAAAATACAAAGAATGTCGGAGGATAAAGAGATATGAGAAGAGCATATTTTATAGAGATAAAACCGACAAGTGAGCAAATAGCTAAGATCAATCAAACGATTGGAGTGTGCAGATATATTTACAATCTGTATCTCGCTAAAAACAAAGAGATATATGAATCCGAGGGGAAATTTCTTAGTGGTTATGACTTTTCTAAATGGCTAAACAACATCCATGCAAAAGAGTGTGACCAGTGGATTAAAGAAGTGTCGAGTAAAGCTGTAAAACAAGCCATTATGAATGGAGATAAAGCTTTTAAAAGATTTTTTCGGGGCTTATCTGGATTTCCACGCTATAAGAAAAAGAAGAATGAAGATGTCAAATGTTATTTCCCTAAAAACAACAAAACAGATTGGACAGTAGAAAGACATCGAGTAAAAGTCCCAACGATTGGTTGGATGAGGTTAAAAGAATATGGGATATCCCCAAAACCGTGATTGTAAAAAGTGGAACGATAAGTAAAAGAGCAGGAAGATATTTTGTATCTGTGCTTTGCGAATTAGAAGAAACAAAAACGAAGCTAACACTCAATAAAATAGGTGTAGGGATTGATTTAGGAGTGAAGGATTTCGCTATACGTAGCGATGGTATCATTCATAAAAACATTAATAAAACAATGCAAGTAAAAAAGATAGAAAAACGCTTAAAACGTGAGCAACGTTCTTTATCGCGTAAATTTGAAAATAAAAAAAAGAGAGGTGAACAATCTGTTACTAACAAAAGAGCAAATATAGATAAAAATATTCTTAGGGTGCAAAAACTACATGCCAGGCTAGCAAATATTCGATTAGCGTATGTAAGGTCTATTGTAAATGATGTGGTGAAAACCAAGCCAATGTTTATTACAGTAGAAGATTTGAATGTAAAAGGTATGATGAAGAACAAACATCTATCTAAAGCAGTTGCTAAGCAATGCTTTTATACATTTAAAACATGGTTATTGGCGAAATGTGAGGAATATGGAATTGAACTACGTCAAGTAGGCAGGTTCTATCCATCGTCAACGCTATGTTCATGTTGTGGTCAAAAGAAAACGAATGTAAAGCTTTCTGACCGAGTATATACATGTGAATGTGGAAATGTAATGGATAGAGATTGGAACGCGTCAATCAACCTTTTACAAGCAAAAAAATATACAATACTAACGTAAATAGATTGTATATATGTACGGTGGGCTACATCGGAATTTACGCCTGTGGAGTGTCACAGCAAACTGCAGTAGCGAGTTAGTGGCGAGGCAGGACACATAGAAGCAGGAATACTCTAAGAATGTACATTTTTCTATATTTTTAGTAGCAGAAAGAAATGAAATTGTTACAGAAAAAAGAAATTTTACTTATTAGTCTTATGTTATTCTCTATGTTCTTTGGAGCGGGAAATCTTATATTTCCACCTTTCCTTGGATATGAAGCAGGAGAACATGTATGGATTGCATTGTTAGGTTTTATTATATCAGCAACAGGGCTTCCTATATTAGGGGTTATCGCTATTGCGAAAGCGGGAAGCTTTCAAACGTTAGCGGGCAGGGTTCATTCTTCGTTTGCAATTATATTTCCATGTATTGTGTACTTATTTATTGGACCAGGTCTTGGTATACCACGTGCAGGAAGTTTAGCTTTTGAAATGGGACCAGGTCAGTTGTTCCCAGAAGCGGGTAGCTTAGTTTTGTTATGTTACACGGCTATTTTCTTTAGTATTGTTTACTGGTTAAGTTTATCACCGTCTAAATTAATGGGCTTGTTCGGAAAAGTATTGACGCCGTTATTATTATGTATGATTGCACTTATTTTTATAAAGAGTATGTTTACAACGGTAGGAGATGTGAAAGAGCCAATAGGGGACTATGGACAAGCTCCGATGTTCCAAGGGTTTTTAGACGGATATTTAACGATGGATGCGTTAGCGGCTTTAATATTTGGGATTGTTATTGCAAATGCTTTGCGTGCAAAAGGTATTGAAGATGATAAAGGTTTAGCGAAATATATGAGTATTGCTGGTATTGGAGCAGGGCTTTTATTATCTATTATTTATGTCATTCTTGGATATGTTGGCTCAATTAGCGGTTCATTGGGTACATTTGATAACGGTGCGAAAGTATTGGCGCAAGTTATGACGACATTATTTGGACAAGGCGGGTTAGTTTTATTAGGTCTTATTTTTACTGTCGCTTGTCTATGTGTTTCAATCGGACTTGTTACGTCTTGTAGTCAATTTTTCGCAAGTGTATTTCCGAAAGTGTCTTATAAAGTTTGGGCATTTATATTAAGTTTTGTGAGTATGATTTTAGCTAATTTAGGATTAACGCAAATTTTAAAAGTATCGGTACCGATTCTTGGATTTATTTATCCAATTGCACTAACGCTTATTATTTTAGGGTTATTCCATAAGTATATTGGGAAGTATGTATACGTATATTCGGTAACGATTGGGATCGTAGCGTTATTTAGTGCGATTGATATTTTAAACAAAAGTGTACTGATGAATAAATGGACACCACTACTAAAAATGCTTCCGTTTTATTCAGAAGGTGTAGGTTGGATTGTTCCGGCATTTGTAGGTGCCTGCCTCGGTGTAATTGTTAGTATTGCTATAAATAAGAATAAATAAGTAAGAGGTGTTTTCCTATTTCGGAAAACACCTTTCTTTTTTGGGAAAATAATATTGAAAATGAATAGACTAAGAGTATGATAAAGGTAATTGGTAATATATAGGTCAAGCGAAAAGTCGCTGATGAGGGGGGATTGTATGAAGGAGGATTTAAATAAGAAAATAGAAGCGCTCGAAACGGCAATTGAAACGATGCAAGAGACACTTTATGAATTGAAAGCGAAACAAAGAAAAATAGAAGTAGATAAAGTTCAACAAAATGTTAATAAAGAAAAGAAAGAATATATTGAAGCAGTAAGTAATGAAAAGTTACAAGAAGATGTTGTTAAGAAGAGGGAGTCCATGCAAGAGCCAGTGGTGAAACAAGTAGATATATCTGTATTTAAACCAGAACCATTTAATATTATAAAGTTTTGTCAAACATGGTTACCACGCATATTTGTCGGTATTATGCTACTTGGCGTTATTTGGTTATTTAAAGCAGGGGTAGATGCCGGATTGTTAACACCAGCAATACGGGTTGTATTTGGTATAGTACTATCTGCCGGTTTGTATTATGTAGGAGATATACAAATTAAAAGAGAGCGGCAAGCGTTAGGGTTAGTATTAGCTGGAGGAAGTATTACTGGAATTGTTTTAACGACGTTTGCGGCACATTATTTATATGAATTTATTCCTGCAAGTATTGCGTTTATTTGCAACATTATATGGGTTATTTTAGGGATTTATTTAGCGAAAAGATATAGATCGGAATACCTCGCTATTTTCATAGCGGTGGGAGCATTTTTTGTTCCTTTCTTGTTAAATAGTACGACTCCTAATACGTATATTTTCTTTAGTTATGAGACGATATTAACAATTAGTCTATTATGGTATGCATTGAGAAACCGTTATAAGTACTTGTATATGATTTCTTATGTTGTGGCGGCAATTGTCCTATTTGTCTTCTTTACTGTTATGTCAATATTAGTAGAGAATGTGCAAGTACAGTTAACAGTTGTATACGGCGCAATTCACTTGCTATTATTTTGGCATATGTTTTCGGAGAGAAGTTTTATACAAGAAGCACGATTGGCGATATTTAGTGCGAGTGCAGTTTTCTTTATTGTAGCCATTTCTCAAACTCCTGAATTTACAACGTGGGGATTAGTTATAAGTGCATTTGTGCATGTTGTTATGTTCGCACTTGAATATAGGAAGAATAAACATTCTGTATTTACAAATCTAATATTTGGCTTTGCAATGGGGTCATTTAGTTTAGCGATTTTATACGAGTACAGTTTGGTGAATGCAGCAATCGTATTATTGTTACAAGGTTTCCTTGGTATGGTTACTGCTATTAAAGTAAAGCAAAATATTAAATTGTATGTAAGTGTAACGATTTATGCCATTGGAATGGTACAGACGATTTTTAGTCCGTTTGATGAGTTCATTTCGACAGGATTTGTCGCTCATGTTATTTTGATAGGAACGTTCTATTATTGCATGAGACAAGCGAAAGAAGTGTTAGCGAGTTTTGGTAAATATGTTTATTCCATAGCGCTCTACTCGTTAATGGTCATTGTATTTATTACAATTACTAGGATCGGTGAAGTTCTTTCTACAGATGGAAGTATAATTAGCGTATCTGTATCGTTATTATGGATGGTATATGCGTTATTTGCAGTTTGGTTTGGCCGTTATAGACAGATGAACGAAATATTATATGCTGGCTTAGTCGTATTAGTAGTAACAGTAGGGAAGTTATTCCTTCTCGACCTACCAGAGGTGTCGATGATGATTAGGGCGGTGTTATTCTTAATCGTTGGTAGTATAGGTATCGTTATTTCAAGAATGTTTTTCTCAAAAGAAGAGGAGTGAGAAGAAGGCAATCCGCATTTGGATTGCCTTTTCTTTTACTTCTTATTAATCGTTACAGCCTCATTATATTTCGCTGTTGTGTTTTGTCTTAGACGAAGTGTTGCTTGTCCAGTTGTATTTGAATCAAGTTGTACGTTTGCAATTTTCTCAGCAGAACCAAAGCTGTTTGTTGTGAAAGAGAATGCACTACTATATCCAAAAGTAGATGGCCAAGTACCATTTGTATTTTGAACTTTTGCTACTTGTGTACCGCCAGTAGTGAATATACCTAAAGAGTAATTATTGTATGTTGTGTTTGGTAATAAGTTATTTACTTGAATTTTTATTTGGAACACTTCATTGTTTGGTAGAATGCTAGGGCGTGTAATCGTATAATCGTTTGCTGTTACTGCGCCGTTATATCCGTATGAACCAGGTTTAAATGTATTTGTATTAAACCATTGGTAACCAGCGTTTGGTGCACTCCAAGGTTCTGGTTGTGGTTCGGTTGATAAACTTGGTTGTTCAAATGTTTGTAGAGCTGTAGGTGCATCAAGCTGTAAGCCACTCACTTGATCTAAGCTTGTAAATGTTTCTTGCTTCGCTAACCAATTCACGATGTTTTCTAATAGAACAGCATCGTTTTCTTCTTTATAACCATCATAAGTTTTCTTTGTTTGACCTGAGTCTTCGCGAACATATTTTGGCGTAGCATCTTCAACAGGAGAAGAATCACCAATAAAGGCTGCTTTTCCAAGGCCAACTTTCGAAATAGCAGCATAAGGCCCCTCTGCAACACCACCGCCGTTATAAACGCCGCTATCAACAGCGTTATTCCATTTTGATGGATTTTCTGGAAGATACACAAGACCTTTCGCTAGTTTTGGATTTGTAATCGCAAGAGTAGAGCCGGCATGCATTGCTACAGATGAAACGCCTTCTGTAATTCCGAATGATTGTGCAGGTGAGACGATATTTTTAGCTGAAACATCACCAAGTGCATTGTAACGGAAGCGAATGCCAAAATTATCGGATAGCCAATCAGAGCTTTCTACTCCTTGCATAGCTTGTGAAGTTGTTTCTTCAGTAGACATTCCCTTTGCTGGATTATCCCATGCCCCGCGTCTATATCCATTGAACACTTCTGAGGAGTCCCAGCGGTTTTTATTACGATCTGCATTATAATGATCGGCAATGAAGAAAATACTGCCGCCATTTTTCACGTATTGTAACATTGCGTCTTGCTCAGATTTTTTATAAGGAATATTGGCTTCGGGAACGATAAACACATTGTAATTTTTTAAATCGTCATATGTAATAGGTGTTGATTTACGCAGTTCTTTTACATGATATCCGTTTTGGGCAATGCCGTTTCCGAAATCAGAAAAACCACCATCAATAACCCAATCAGCTGTCCCAGCCGTTTGACCGTGTGTATTATCGAATAATACTTTCTTACCATTGTTTTGATTTACAACTTTTGCAGTAATTTCAGGAGCTGGGTCTACGGAGCTTTCGGCGTAAGTAGACGGAATGTAAGAACTCCCTATACTAAGTGTGATTGCTGTTGCTAAAGAAAATTGAATCCATTTTTTATTCTTCATAGAAGAATCCCCCTAATAATAAATATAAGTGCATTAATAATGTAATTTATTTTTCTGAAAAAATAAAGACAGAAAACGTAAAAAATATTAAAAAATTGTAAAAATACCGTTAATTTTGTTGAGAAATATTTATATAGACAATAAAGAATCCCTTCCAATTAATAAGGAAGGGATAGCTTGTTTAACTAATTTTTGAATTAGGTGTTTCATCAATCTTATGAAATCCTTTCATGTAATACACGATAGCTAAGCCAATAAGCCAAATTGGGCCGACAATCAATGCAATTCGTGTATCTTCTGAATACGCCATTATACCCAATACTAATGCAAGGAAAGCGAGTGAGAAATATGAACTTAATGGGAATAAAGGCATTTTATACGATAATTTTTGTTTGTTTTGCGTGGGCAAACCTTTACGGAACTTAATTTGTGCAACTAATATAATGCCCCAAGTCCAAATTGCCCCGAAAGTTGAAATGCTAGTGAGCCATGTAAATACCTTTGCAGGTACGAGATAGTTTAATATAACACCAATGAGTAAAACGATAGTAGTTGCTACAATTCCTTGACTTGGAATGCCATTTTTATTTAAACGACCAAATCTTTCAGGAGCTTTCTTCTGCTGAGCTAATGTAAATAGCATACGGCCTGTACTAAATAAACCGCCGTTACAAGAAGAAAGAGCTGCTGTTAATACGACAAAGTTAATAATACCTGCTGCTTTTGCGATACCGATTTGCTGGAATGTTAATACGAATGGACTTCCTTTCTCGCCAAGTTCGTTCCATGGATAAATTGCCATCATAACGAATAGAGCCCCAACGTAGAACAGTAATATTCTCCAAAACACGTTATCAATTGCTTTTGCGAGTGTTTTCTTCGGATTTTGAGCTTCACCAGCTGTAACACCGATTAGTTCAACGCCTAAATAAGCGAATAACACCATTTGTAAAGAGAGTAGTAACCCAGAAAAACCATTTGGGAACCAGCCACCATGTGACCAAAGATTTGAAATACCAGTAGCGATACCGCCGTTTCCGAATCCGAATAAAATAATTCCAGCTCCAACTACTATCATACAGATAATTGTGACAATTTTAATGAGAGCAAACCAAAACTCAAGTTCTCCAAATACTTTTACCGATAAGAAGTTGAAAGCGCTCATTAATAATAGAGCGAGTAACGCCCAAGTCCAGCGCGGGATATCTGGGAACCAGTACTGCATGTAAATTCCAGCTGCTGTAATTTCAGCCATACAAGTAACAACCCATAAGAACCAGTAGTTCCAACCAGTAATATAGCCAGCTAGTGGGCCGATATAATCATTAGCATATTTACTAAAAGAACCAGCAACTGGTTGTTCAATTGCCATTTCTCCGAGCGCCCGCATAATGAAAAAAATAACGAGCCCAGCGATCATATAACCTAGTAAAATGGAAGGACCAGCTAGTTTAATAGCAGAAGCTGATCCTAAAAATAGTCCAACGCCAATAGCTGAACCGAGAGACATTAAAGTAATATGCCGTTCTTTTAAACCTCGATTTAAAGTTCCTGATTTGTTTGTGTGCTGCATAAGAAGAATCCTCCTTGTTGAGTGAACGTTATTTGAATGCGTTTACTAAATATTTAACTATTTCAAATTATAAAACATTTCTATCTGTTATGCTACAAAAATAATCAAAATGAACTGTACTACATCTGTACTTGTCAGACTTAAACTTAAAATTCTCACTATTAGAGAATATATTGACTCTTCTTTTTATTGATTGTTAAGATTAAGTATTATATTTTCTCACATACTAGTAAGAAAAGAATGTGTGATAATAATTCAGATGTAGGAAGGGTACATAAGCATGTTTCAATTACAAAAATATAACACTTCTGTGAAGCAAGAGCTTTTAGCTGGCATCACAACTTTTTTTACATTTGCGTATATTCTGGTCATCAATCCGAAAATATTATCTGATGCAGGTGTACCATTTGATCAAGCTTTTACGGCAACTATTATTGCGACAGTTATTGGGACGCTATGTATGGCGTTTTTAGCTAACTATCCAATTGTTATTGCTCCAGCTATGGGAATGAATGCATATTTTGCGTATTCTGTTGTTCAACAGGCAGAGGGGATTACATATGTAATTGCCTTTTCAGCGGTATTTGTAACAGGGATTATTTTTCTTTTATTATCTTTTACTTCGTTTAGGCAAAAGTTAATTTTAGCAATTCCTGATAGTTTAAAGCATGCAATTGCAGGTGGAATTGGACTATTTATTGCTTTTATTGGATTACGCCTTTCTGGAATTATCGTTGATCATCCATCTAATTTAGTTACGATTGGTGATTTTCATTCTCCAGCCGTTATTTTAACTTTAATCGGTTTAATTTTAGCGGCGGTATTAATGACATTACGTGTGAGTGGTGCATTATTTATTAGTATGATTGTGACAGGAGTTATCGCCTTCTTTACAGGGCAACTGAAGTTTGAGGATAAAATTGTAGCGATGCCTCATTTACCAGAGGGAATTATCGTTTCGAATCCAATCAATGCATTTTCAGATGTAATCGAATACGGACTATATGGTGTTGTATTTTCGTTTTTGCTTGTACTTTTATTTGATACGACAGGTGCATTACTCGGTTTAATTAAACAAGCAGGTTTAATTACAGATAATACAGAGAAACGTTTTGGTAAAGCGTTTATTGCAGATGCGGTTGGCGGAACGACAGGTTCTATCTTTGGAACAAGTCCAACAGCAGCGACAATTGAATCGTCAGCTGGTATTGCTGCGGGTGGTAAAACGGGGTTAACAGGTATTGTAGTTGTTGGTCTAACAATTATAACGGCATTCTTCAGCCCTGTTATTGCTTCTTTATCAAGTGTAGCCGCTATTACAGCTCCTTCATTAATTATTGTAGGTAGTTTAATGGCACAAAGCATTCGGGATATTAATTGGAATGAATTTGAAGACGCATTACCGGCATTTTTAATTTTCGTTGGTATTCCGTTGACATCTAGTATTGCGAATGGAATTGCAATCGGATTTTTAGTGTATCCAGTCTTAAAGATTGTGAAAGGGAAAGGGATGGAAGTGCATCCGTTACTATACTTATTTACAATTTTATTTGGATGTCATTTATTCTTATAATATAGATAGGAGAGGGGCTTCTTATGAGAGGCTCCTTTTTTGTGTATAATTAAGTGAAACTATAATCAGTGGGGGTTTTATCGCCCACAAATAGCGGGATAAAGTGAAAATCAAATTAATTACGTAAAATATAAATTACTTAATGGAATATATATGTTACAATAAAGGTAGAGGAGGAACATGAATGGCTGTAAGTAAAATAAAAGTCGCGCGTGTTCAGTTAGGTTTAACACAGCAACAATTAGCAGAAAAAGTAGGCGTTACAAGGCAAACGATTAGTTTAATTGAGAAGGGGAAATACAACCCGTCTTTAGATTTATGTTTGAAAATTTGTTATGCGGTAGATAAAACATTGAATGATTTGTTTTGGGTGGAAAAGGAGTGATAGGGTGAAAATCGTGAAAGATGAACGTTTAATGATCGAGGGGTTAAAACATGTTAGATTGGCTTTCATCTTACAAAATATCGTAATATTAAGTATTGTTTTTTACCGCTATGTCTTGCAAGGGGCAGGATATGAAAGTGTTTCGGATTTATTAATGGTATTTATGGGTGGGATAATAGTTATTAACTTTTTAAACTTAAAAAATTCGGTGGAAGTGTATGAGCATACAGGGGGAGTATCTCGTAGTTATTTCATGAAACTATTATTCATTCCAGTAGGGATTGTTATTGGTATTTTAGGTATTTGTATTATTGTAACACCGAATATTTCAATGAAGGAAATTAGTATAACAGGACTTATTATGTTTGCTTGTTTTTTAGTTCCTAGTTTGTTTATATACATATATATGAAAAAAATAAAAAGTGAAGATGAGATATAAGAAAAGCTTTCTGCAATATGCAGAAAGCTTTTCTTATATTTCTTTATACATTACTTTATGTAGTCCCATTGGATCAATCTCGAAGATTTCACCATGCTCATGGAAACCTAATCGTTTGTAATAATCCGCTACGGTAATTCGGGCATTACACCATAGAATATTTGCTTCGCGTTCTTGGAGGACTTGTTCAGCTTTACGGATTAAGGAGCTGCCAGCATGCTGGTTTCGGAAATTAGGTAATGTTGCCATTCCTCGTAGACGATAGTGGGTACCAGCTTGTAAATCAGGATGTATTTCTTTAGAGAAGGAGGCGATGCTAACAAGTTCATCATGTAGAAATGCACCTAAATGAAAGGCGTCTGTTTCGTAATCTGAATCGTATTTACAATCTTCTAATGATTGATTGGGACGCAAAATCGTTTGACGAAATAAATATGTTTCAGACGCATCAATCTGTTTCACGGTAATCAAAATATCATCCTTTCTTATCATCCTTTTTCTATAAGTTGTAAGAAGAAATATGCGGGTGCAACGAGAAGTCCTAGTATGCTAGCGGTTCCGAGAAGGAGTGAAACTAGGAGACAAAAGTACTTAATTCCATTCGATTTTTTCCATCCATAACTACAAATTTCAATGCTAATACCGATGAGAATAATGGCGACGAGTACTTCTGCTAATAATAAGAGAGCTAAAGTTGAAATAGACATAATGTTATTCATCCCCATAATATGTGATAGTAACATTTTACCATATGAAATTGAAAAAATGCCCCTCAATTATGTGAGGGGCATTTTTCTATTCTAATATGTTTTTCATTGTATCAATATGTTCTTTTGAACCCGTTACAAGTAAAGTATCGCCATACTGTAACTTCGTATCACCATGTGGTATTAATGCTTTATTACCACGGTAAATTTGAATGACAAGTACATCACCTAAAAACGGAAGGCGACGAAGTGCTAAACCGTTATATTTATTACTTTGTAGTGCAACCTCACGCACCGTTTCATTTGCTGTTGTAATTAAGCGAACGAGACTTGGTTTATCAATAAGTGCACGTAATAAAATACGTGTAGAGTTAATAGTCGAGAATACAGCGATATGTTCTTGAGTCGCTTTTTCTTGTAGAAGGGGATCTTCTACACTTGCGATGACGTGTTCAACACCTAATTCTTTTGCGTGTTCTGCTAACAATAAGTTTTGTTCATCATCACTTGTCGCAACGACAACACGGTCTGCTTCGAAAGCTTTTTGCTCCATTAAAGATTGAATAGTAATCTCATCTAATTTTACAATAGGGAAGTCATGAGATTTCGCTTCCTGATCATTTACTTTATTTTGACGTATCATATATAGTGTTACGTCATAATCTTCACGTTTTAAATCAAGTGATAACGGAAGGGTAATTCTGCTTGCACCAATAATAGATACTTTCGGTTTTGGTGTTTCCACTTTTGGAAACATCTTTTTAAATAATATAGGTGCAAAAATACAAGTAATAACGGCGCTTAAAATAAGAGATGCTGATAAACTTGGGCTAATGATGCTTAGCTTTTCACCGATTTGTGCAGCCGCAATAACTAAAGAAAGTGTTGATGTTAACAAAATAGCACTTCCGAGTACGATATTGCGTGGGTACCATTTTCGTAAGACGAGTGATGGCAACAGTTTTGAAATAAAGAGTCCCACAATTAGAATTGGAATCATTAGCATACTAGAAGGCTCTTTAAAAATGGACCATACTTCTAAATTTACACCAACCATTACGAAGAAAATAGGGATGAAGAAACCATATCCGATGGAATCAAGTTTTTCAACCATATCTTCATTTGGTGATAATAAAGATACAAGTACACCTGCTAAAAAGGCTCCCAAAATATTTTCTGCCCCAACAGATTCAGATAATCCAACTAATATTAAAATGAGTGCAAAAACAGCTCGTGTATCAATTTGTACACTGCCGGCTTTTAAGCTTTCTAGGTATGGAATATTTTTAAAACGTCTTGCGACAAAGTAAATTACAATACCAGCACCGAATAGAAGAAGTAGAAGCCACATGCTTTGGCCACTTTCGGAATTTAATCCGACGAATACAGCGAGTAAAATCATTGTAACTAAGTCTGCAATAACAGCGACTAATAAAATGATTTGCCCGATTGCGGTTTTTCCTAAGTTATTTTCTTTCAATGTTGGCACGACAACACCTAAAGAAATAGTTGAAATAATTAAAGTCATGAACATTGCATTATCTACGAATCCTAGCCATACGAATATTAATGATAGGGCATAAGATAAAATGAAAATAAACAAGAAGATAATGCTCGCTGCTTGGAATGTGTTCGGTTCGTTTGTCGTATTCTTTTTCCCTTTTTGTTTAAAGATCGAAAAGTCAATTTCTAAACCACTTAAAAACATTAGGAAGATAAACCCTAGTGTTGATAAGACTTGAAGCCACATATCTGGCTCAATGATGTTAAATCCACTTTTACCTACAAAGATTCCTGCGATAATTTCTGCAACAACGACAGGAAGTGCTTTTAATTTAAAGCGCTGTAACAAAAGGGGAATGAAAAACGCGATTGCGACCACAACCATAAGTGATAGAACAGAAGAATGATGTTCCACTGCGTTCTCTCCCTTCAAATAAATATAGTAACTATTTAGCCATATAATAGGTAGAAAAGCAACGGATATGGTTTCGATTTCATAAAGAAAGAGTTTTCTTAAGATTTGTCATAATAAGTATATTTTCCATGATTTTGTTGTTAATTCCGTAATGTGGATGTAATAGGGGGAGAATAAAAAAAACTGCTGAGATTCCTCAGCAGTCTTTTTTATGCAAATTACATTGAGAAGAAGATCCATACAGTTAAACCAACTGTTGCAGTTGCAACGAAGAAACTGTATATCATTGTAAGAATTTGAACTCTTCCTTCTCCTTCTTTTAAATGCATGAACATAATTAATTGTAATAAAGCTTGCGCAACAGCCATTATGATAATAGTTGTTAATATCGTTGAAAGTGGCAGGGTTGTATAAAGTGCCACGTATAAAGCTAGAAACGTTAGTGCAAGCGATAAAATAAATCCGAAAACGTGTGACCATGGGAATCCGCTATGCGCATGCCCATTTGCTTGATTGTTATTTTGACCCATTTACGCCACCATCCCGTTCAAGTAAACTAGTGTGTAAATAAAGACCCAAACAAGATCAAGGAAATGCCAGTATAAGCTGATAATAAATACTTTACGAGCTGTGACTGGTGTTAAACCTCGTTTTAAAATTTGGATAATAACACAAGTTGCCCAAATGATACCACCTGTTACGTGGGCACCATGCGTTCCAAGAAGAACGAAGAATGCAGATAAGAAAGCACTTGTTTGAATTGTTGCACCTTCACCAATGTACATAATGAACTCTTCGATTTCGAAGAATAGGAAACCTGCACCTAAAAGTAAAGTTAGGATAAACCAGGCTAACATTCCTTTTTGATTGTGTTTACGCATTTCATGAATTGCGATACCACATGTGAAACTACTTGTTAAAAGTAGTAGTGTTTGAATTAAAAGCGTTTTAAGTTCAAACAGTTGCGCTGGTGTTGGGCCATCTGCCGTACGACCAGCAAGGACTAGATAAGAGGCGAAAAGTGTTGCGAACAGCATAATTTCAGCCCCAAGAAAAATCCAGAATCCTAGGATATTCAATCTGCTTTGCTCGGATTGATATTCCAAAGGTAAGCTTTTATCTAAAGCCGCCATGTCATTTCACCTCTCATGCTATATGTTCTGTTTCTTTAATTTCATCAACACTTACGTAGTAACCATCGTCATAATCGAATGAACGATAGATTAAGCAACCTAAAATACCAACTCCGCCGATTGCAGCAAGCCAGAACCAACTAAATACTAATGCAAAACCTGCAAGACCGAAGAATAAAGACGCAATAATAGGCACGCCAGAGTTACTTGGCATGTGAATTGGTTTTATTTCTTCTGCAGCTGGTGTAACTGTTTCTCCGCGTTTTTTCATGAACCAGAAAGCATCAGCTTCTTTAATTTCAGGAAGTTTCGCGAAGTTGTAATGTTGTACAGGAGATTGAGTTGCCCATTCAAGTGTACGGCCGTCCCATGGATCTCCAGTTGTGTCACGCTCACCGTGACGTGCACTCCAAATTACGTTATAGCAAAGGATTAGGAAGCCAATACCCATCATTACAGCACCAACAGATGCGATTTGGTTTAGCCAGCCCCAGCCAAGACTTTCAGAGTAAGTGTACATACGACGAGTCATACCGTCTAAACCTAAGAAGTACATTGGGAAGAAACAGATGTTAAATCCGCTCATAAAGATCCAGAATGTCCATTTACCTAGGCGTTCATTTAACATATGACCTGTCATTTTTGGATACCAGTATGTGAATCCAGCAAGCATAGCGAATACTGTACCTGCGATTAATACGTAGTGGAAGTGAGCAATTAGGAAGTAACTGTTATGGTATTGATAATCAGCTGCTGCCATTCCAAGCATAACCCCTGTAACTCCACCAACTACGAAGTTTGGAATAAATGCCAATGACCAAAGCATTGGAACTGTAAAACGAATACGTCCTTTATACAGTGTAAACAACCAGTTAAAGATCTTAACACCGGTTGGAATCGAAATCGCCATTGTCGAAATCGAGAAGAATGAGTTAACCGCTGGACCTGCACCCATAGTGAAGAAATGGTGAAGCCATACGACGAAACTTAGTAAAGAAATTGCAACCATCGAGTACACCATCGCACTGTAACCGAATAGACGTTTACGTGAGAATGTACTAATGATTTCAGAGAAAATACCGAATGCCGGTAAAATAACGATATATACTTCAGGGTGACCCCATACCCAGAATAGGTTGGCCCATAACATCGGCATACCGCCGCTCGCCATCGTAAAGAAGTGAGCATCGAATAGACGGTCAAATGTCATTAATGCAAGAGCAACTGTTAATACTGGGAAAGCGAAAATAATGATAATTGTTGTAATTAAGATTGACCAAGTAAACATTGGCATTCTCATTAATTTCATACCAGGTGTACGCATTTTTAAGATAGTAACAAGGAAGTTAATACCGGTCATTAGCGTACCGAGACCTGAAATCTGCAATGCAATTGCGTAGTAGTTATTTCCTACACCAGAAGTAAACTCTGTACCTGCCATTGGGAAGTAAGAAGTCCACCCAGCGTCTGGAGAACCACCGATTACGAAAGCGATGTTGAATAACATTGCTCCGACAAAGAATAACCAGAAACTTAAAGCATTTAAGAACGGATATGCAACGTCACGAGCACCAATTTGTAATGGTACTACAAGGTTCATTAATCCCATAACGAATGGCATTGCCATGAAAAGAATCATTACTGTACCATGTGTTGTAAAGATTCCGTTATAGTGTTCAGCGTTTAAATAAGTTGTTTCTGGGAATGTTAACTGTGCACGGATCATTAAACCATCCATACCACCACGGAATAACATTATAACGGCAGAGATAATATACATGGTCCCTATTTTTTTATGGTCAACAGTTGTCAACCATTCATCCCAAAGCCATCTCCATTTTTTGTACTTTGTTAGTACGAAAAGAATCGCTAATGTCACAAGAACGATAGATGCGTCAGCTCCGTAAATAATCGGGTCACCTGTGACAAAAAATTCATCAAGCTTCACTGTGTTCACTCCAATCTGTTGGAATAATAGCTATTATTTTTTGTTTTTGTAGTAGTTGTAATCACAATATTCAAGTGATTTTGGATCTACATAACTTAAGTGATGACTAGAGAATGTCATACGACCAACTACACCAGGTTTAACAATTTCGTTGTACTTATTTTCTGTTAGTTTAGGAGCAGTTTCTTGTACTTCTTTTACCCACTTGTCATACTTTTCTTTTGTTTTTGCTTCAACTTCGAACTCCATATGAGTGAACCCTTCACCAGAGAAGTTCGAACTACGGCCTAGGTAAGAACCAGGCTTATCAGCTTGTAAATATAAATCCATAATCATGCCATCCATAGTGTACTTCATACCACCAAGTTCTGGAACCCAGAATGCATTCATTGGACCTACAGAAGTAAGCTTAAATTGAATTGGTACACCAGCTGGGATGTTTAAATAGTTAACGGTTTCAATTTTTTCCTCCGGGTAACTAAATAACCATTTCCAGTTCGCAGATGTAACATAAATTTCAACTGGTTTAATATGTTTGGACTCTTGCGGAACCTCTTCCGAAGCATAAGTTGCCTTAACTGTTGGAATCGATAATGCGATAACGATAATAACAGGAATAACCGTCCAAATGATTTCTAATAATGTGTTACCATGTTGATCAGGTGGCTCATAGTCCATATTCTCTGGTTTTTCACGATAACGAATCAAGATGACTGTAAACAAGATGAATACAATTGCGATAATTAATGACATAAGCAAGAATGACCAAACAATTAAATCATACTGTGCCTTTGCAACGGGTCCTTGCGGATTTAATACTGCGAGTTTCTTATCACAGCCGCCGAGGAACAGAAGTAATGATAACGGAAGAAGCGAAGCTAACTTCCAAAATGCTTTCTTTAGTTGCACGATTGAAAATCTCCTTTCTCCTTGGATTGAAACTATGCCAATAAAACAATATAAACCTATTAATTTATAGATGGCAATAGTTTTTGTGATATTGTTAAAAAATAGACACAAATGCACGCTTTTTAAGGTGAATATCATTTGTAACTTGATAACATTGTAAACTATTTTCCAGATAAAAACTTGATTGTGAGAATTTTAAGATAAATAAAGTTATACCAAGATATCCAATAAATAGAAAAAAACTATCTTATTATAAGAAAGATAGCTGAATATTTTGTATATTTAGTTTATTTCCTGAGTTATATTTTTTTTCTGTTCAAATGTGACAACTTTTTTATATTTCACTTGGTATAAAATGTAACAAATAATCATAAATGGAATCCCACAATAAAGAGCAATTCTCTGATCTGGAATGAAAGCTAAACTAACAAATGTAATGAAATTGAGTGAGAAAGCTACGATTGGAACTATTGGATAAAGTGGTGTACGGTATTTTAAATCATTTATGTCGCCGCCATTTTTCACGAAATTTCTACGGAAGAAAAACTGTGAAGCTGCAATCGACATCCAAACAACAACAGCAGCCATTGCTGCAATAGAAGTTAAAATTAAAAAGACAGTATCTGCTGCAAATATACTTGTTAATAAAGAAAGGCTTGCGAAAATCAAACTGAAAATTAACGCATTTAGTGGTACACCTCTTTTAGTTAACTTCGTAAAAGCTGGACTAGCCATTCCTTGTTTTGCCATCGCCCAAAGCATACGAGAATTTGCGTATAGACCAGAGTTAGCTACGGATAATACAGCTGTAATAATAACAAAGTTCATAATGTCCGCTGCATAAGGGATACCAGCCACATCAAATACAAGTACAAATGGACTTTCAACTAGATTAGCCTCTTGCCACGGGAGTAAACCTACAACAACTGATATCGCTAGGACGAAGAAGAATAGAGTTCGCCAAATGGTATTTTTGATTGCTTTTGGAATTGTTTTTTCAGGATTTTCACTTTCTCCTGAAGCAATTCCGATTAATTCTGTTCCTTGGAATGAGTAATTAACTGTGATCATGGTAAGAAGAACAGCTAATGCACCGTTTGGAAATAGCCCGCCATTTTCAGTGAAATTGTGAAGCATTGGAGCTGGCTTTCCATTAAAATCGAGGAGACCAAACATAACCGCTCCTCCAAGAACGATAAAGATAACAATTGTTGCCACCTTTACGCTAGCGAACCAAAATTCAGCTTCTGCATATGCTTTTGCTGATAAAGCGTTCACAAGAAAGAGTACTACGGCAAAAGTAACACACCAAATCCAAGAAGAAACGTCTGGAAACCATCGTTTCATTAAAATGCTAACAGTCGTTAACTCTACTCCAACTGTAACAGCCCAATTTAACCAATACATCCAACCGACAACAAATCCAAAACCAGGTGAAATAAATTTGCTTGCGTAACTTTGGAAGGAACCCGCTTCTGGCATAGCTACTGACAATTCGCCAAGACATAACATCGTTAAATACATAACGAAACCACCCACTAAAAATGCGAGAATAGCTCCGCCTGGTCCTGCATTATGGACGATTTGTCCAGAACCCATAAATAATCCAGTTCCAATGACTCCACCAAGTGCGATCATGAATAGGTGTCTACTTTTCATTGTTCGTTTTAAATCTGTTTGTTCTACTTGTTGATTCATATGCCCCTCACCCCATATTTTCTTGTATGTGTTAACTTGATTTCATTCTGGGCTTTTAATCATTAGTGGGGGATGAAAAACATACTCGGCTTATTTTGTTGTGAACTGAGTATGTAAAAGATAACTATGACTAAATACCTTAGAATGTTTATTAACCTAGTAAAATAAATTCAATTCTTTAACTAGGTTAATAATTTCGATTTTAGCAAAAAATTCTGGAAAAGTATATTTTTTTCTTTTTATTAAAAATAATCAGAATTTTAAAACGATATCTGTGAATAATAATTCACAGAATCTTTCTAGCAAACTAGTAAGAAGAAAGGTACAATGATAAGAGTTGTGTCTGTAAAATAATAATTAATGGAGTTTTGTTTATAATGAAAAAGCTAAAATATCTTTTTGTTTTTGGAATTATACTAGCTGCCGCGTTTTTTATAGGGAAAGATAAAATTATACAAAAGGCGCAAGTGCTACGCTTAGATTTTTTATCTGAAATGAAAGAAGCGGCTATGATTGAAGATGTTCCATTTATAAAACAATTACCAGAATTACCTCGTGGATGTGAAGTGACGAGTTTAGCTATGTTGCTGCAATATAAAGGTGTACAAGTAGATAAGATGCAACTTGCTAGCGAAATTCATCGTGTTCCATTTGAACAAAATGGTTTGCGTGGAAATCCTTATGAGGGATTCGTTGGAAATATTTATACGAAAGCTGAACGAGGATATGGTGTATACAATAAACCAATCTTTAATTTGGCAGAAAAATATGTTCCTGAAAAAGTAATTAATTTAACAGATAGAGACGTGAAAGATCTATATAAGGTAATTAGTTCTGGCTCTCCAGTATGGGTTATTATTAATACAACGTTTAAGCCGCTAGCTGAAGGTAGTTTTGAAACATGGAATACAAGTTCTGGTGAAGTGAAAATTACATATTTTGAGCATAGTGTAGTAGCGGTTGGATATGATCAAAACTTTGTATATGTAAATGATCCTCTAAAAAACAATCCACGTTTCGCTGTTCCACGAGCAGAATTTGAGCAAGCATGGGAGCAAATGGGGAAACAAGCAATTACTATTTTATAAAGTGAAACTATAATCAGTGGGAGTTTTACTGCCCACAAATAGCGGGATAAAATGAAAAGTCATCTTGAGATGGCTTTTTATTTTTAAGTATTTATTGTAGAAAATTCTGAATATTCTTTTAAAAGTTAACGGTTCACGCTATAATAACATTTAACTTGGTGAAGAAGGGGAGAAGAGAAATGGATGTCGCAAAGGAACTTGTTTTATCAAAGAATCAGTTGATTGAGTGGAGAAGGCATTTTCATAAGTATCCAGAGTTATCTTTTCAAGAGGAAAAAACATCGCAATTTGTATTCGACATACTTCGGAAAATCCCATATTTAGAAGTCTCAAGGCCTACTAAATATAGTGTAATGGCAAGGTTAATTGGTAAGCAGCCTGGTAAAACCATCGCGGTTCGTGCTGATATGGATGCTCTTCCTATTCATGAAGAAAATAAATTTGATTTTATTTCTACATATCCAGGTGTGATGCATGCGTGTGGTCACGATGGTCACATGGCAATATTGCTTGGTGTAGTACATAAGTTGGTAGAGGAAAGAGAGAAAGTTAAAGGAGAGATTCGCTTTTTATTTCAACATGCGGAAGAAAACTTTCCGGGTGGTGCAGAAGAAATGGTCGCAGCGGGAGTGATGGAAGGTGTGGATTACATTATTGGTGCTCATCTTTGGGCGTCATTAGAGGTTGGGAAAATAGGTGTAATTTATGGTCCTGCGATGGCGGCACCGGACGTTTTTAAAATTACGATAGAGGGAAAAGGTGGGCATGCTGGAATTCCGCACGAAACAGTTGATAGTATCGCCATTGGTGCACAAGTTGTTTCGCAAATCCAGCAAATTGTATCTCGCCTCACGAACCCGTTAGATTCTCTCGTAGTATCTGTTACACAATTTCATTCTGGGACAACCCATAATGTTATCCCAGAACAAGCGGAGATTGAGGGGACAGTGAGAAGTTTAAGGCATGAATTAAGAGAGGAAACAAAGGAGAAGCTTGAACGGATTGTCAAACATATTACAGAATCATACGGTGCTAATTATACATTTTCTTATGAGTATGGATATCGACCAGTTGTGAACGATTATGAAGTTACAGAGCTTATTGAACATACGGCATTACAGCTGTATGGAAGAGAAGGAGTTGTTCGTTTACAACCAACGATGGCAGGAGAAGATTTTTCGGCATTTTTACAAAAGGCACCAGGGACGTTCTTTTTTATAGGGGCAGGCAATCAAGAGAAGGGAATTATATATCCGCATCACCATCCTCGTTTTACAATTGACGAAGATGCATTACCAATTGGAATGGAAGTCTTTGTATCATCCATTATGAATTTTATAAGTAAAGGAGAATGAGATGAAGAAAATACACGTGCTAGCACTTATTCCAGTTCTTTGTTTAGTGATTGGACCAGTATTTGCAAATTCGGTCACTCCTTACGTACTTGGGATGCCCTTTCTATTATTTTGGGTATTATTATCAGTGCTCATTACGTCTTTTTGTATGGGGCTTGTGTACGTGTTCGATCCTGCTAATAAGGGGGATGTGAAATGACAGCATTACTTATCATTATTTTATTCTTATTTTTAGCACTATTTTTAGGGATTCGAGCACAACGTGGAAAAGATATGGATTTAGAGCAATGGTCAGTTGGAGGAAGAGGGTTTGGAACTATTTTCGTTTTTCTCCTTATGGCAGGCGAAATTTATACGACATTCACATTTTTAGGAGGAAGTGGCTGGGCGTATAGTAAAGGAGCTCCTACTTTTTATATTTTAGGGTATGGTGCACTAGCTTATATTTTATCGTATTTCTTATTGCCTCCAATTTGGAAATATGCAAAAGAGCATAACCTCGTTTCGCAGTCCGATTTTTTTGCGAAAAAATATAGCAGTAAGACGCTTGGGATAATTGTTCCAATTATTGGTGTAATTTCTATCATCCCATATCTCGTTTTACAGCTAAAGGGATTAGGGATCATCGTTTCGGAAGCATCTTATGGAAGAGTATCACCAGTTATTGCAGTATGGATTGGTGCAATTGTTATAACTATATATGTAATGGTTTCAGGTATACATGGATCGGCTTGGACAGCTGCTTTGAAAGATATTATGATACTATTTATCGTTATGTTTTTAGGTATATATTTACCGTACCATTATTGTGGGGGATTGCAGCCGATGTTCGAAGCTGTAGAAGCAGCGAAACCAGGTTTTTTATCTTTAACTGAAGAAGGAATGAGTATCTCTTGGTTTGTTTCTACTATTATATTAACGGCTCTTGGTTTCTATATGTGGCCCCATACATTCGCTTCGGCTTTCTCTGCAAAAAATGAAAAAGTATTTAGGAAAAACGCGGCGATTATGCCTCTTTATTCTTTAGTGTTGCTTTTCGTATTCTTTGCAGGGTTTGCTGCTATCTTGCAAGTTCCAGGATTAAAGGGAGCGGATGTAGATCTTTCATTATTCCGTCTGGCTCTTCAAACGTTTGATCCATGGTTTATTGGTATTATTGGTAGTGCAGGAGTGTTAACGGCATTAGTTCCAGGTTCCATGCTTGTTATGGCGGCATCTACGTTGTTAGCAAAAAATATTTACCGAACAATGGTGCCATCTGCTTCAGATAGACAAGTTGCAAAAGTAGCTAAGTTATTTGTACCTGTTGTAACGTTTGTTGCAGTATTGTTTACATTTAAAGGGGGAGAAACGATAGGGGCTCTTCTTTTAATGGGATACAGTATAGTTACGCAACTTTTCCCTGCGCTTGTATGTAGTTTGTTTCCTCGTCAAATTATTACGCAACAAGGTGCGATTGCGGGGATGGGAATTGGGTTGTTAATTGTCGCATATATCACCTTATCTGGTTCTACTATAGCGACCATGTTTCCAAATTTTCCCAGTACATAAAAGATTTAAATGTAGGTATAGTCGCATTGTTAATGAATATGATTGTGATGTTTATCGTTAGTGGATTCACGAAAAGTGTATCTATAAAGAAAGACAATATAATAGTAGAAAAGTAATTCGCGTGTTAGAGCTATCTTTGAAAAGAGATAGCTCTTTTTGTATATATTTGCCTTTATTAGCGGACGCTAACTAAAAACTTGTTAAAAAGGAAGTTAGGTGGGGAAATTGTTAGAGCTAAAAGGTAACTTGTTTGAAGTTATGAAGGAAATTAGAGATGAGTTAGGTTCACCTAATGATTTAACAATTAGAGAAGTTGCTCTTGCGGGTAGTTTTACACGTTGTGCGGTTGTTTTTTTATGTGGATTGACAGATAAGGATAATGTTTATAAATATGTAGTTCGTACACTTCAATATGAAGAAATACCAAATGAAGCAGCTGTGGTTCAGACATTATTGGATCGTTTTATTTCTATTGCAGAAGTCGGTATGAAGACGACTTTTCCAGATATTATAAATGCGGTTTTAGCAGGAGATACAGTCATATTAATTGATAATATTCAAACGGCTATTGTTGTTAACAGTAGGGCTTGGGAGAAAAGAAGTCTAGAACCGCCAGTGACAGAAGATTTAATTCGTGGACCGAGGGTTGGGTTAAATGAAGATATTAATGTGAATAAAATGTTAATTCGCCGTGGTTTACGTGATCCGAAGTTGCGGTTTCACTCTTATATTATGGGGAAGCGATCGCAGAAAGAAGTAACCCTAGTATATATAGAGGATATTATTAACCCTTACATCGTAAACGAACTAGATCGGCGTCTTCAATCAATAGTGACAGATATCATTTTTGAGACAGGAACGATTGAGCAATTAATTCAAGATAATAATTTGTCGCCGTTTCCGCAGTTTTTAAATACAGAAAGACCAGATAATATAGTGGCTGCATTGGCGAAAGGGAAAGCGGCCATTTTAGTAGATGGGTCACCATTTGCTCTTATAGCTCCACTAGTATTTGTTGATATTTTTCAATCTGTAGAAGATCATTATGAGCGTTGGATAATTGGAACGTTATTAAGAATGTTACGTATGGGATCAGGTATCGCTGCTGTTTTATTACCTGCCATGTACGTAGCGCTTGTATCGTATCATCAAGGGCTTATTCCATCTAAACTAGCTTATTCCATTGCGGGAGCAAGAGAAGGGGTACCGTTTCCTGCTTATATAGAAACGTTAATGATGGCATTAACGATGGAATTAATACGAGAAGCCGGGATTAGGCTTCCGAAACCGATGGGACAAACAATTGGCATCGTAGGCGGTCTTGTAATTGGAGAAGCGGCAGTAAATGCGGGGATTGTAAATCCGTTTTTAGTAATTATTATTGCGGTTACCGCAATTGCTACATTCTCACTTCCTGTATATAGCATTACGATTACGTTTCGGATTTTACTTTTCGTTTTTGTATTAGCCGCGACTGCTTTTGGATTGTACGGGATTATTTTAGCTCTTATTGCACTTGCGGTCCATATTACAAATTTAAAGAGTGTTGGGGTACCGTATACAACACCTATTGCTCCTGCTTTTTATAAAGATTGGGAAGAAGAATTGGTTCGCCTACCAAAATCAATGCTAAAAGAGAGACCAGAATATTTACAAACGAAAGACTCTACACTACGTCCAAAGGAGCGAGAGTAATTGAAGCCATTTGAATATGGGGATGAAGAAATTGGATCTCGGGAACTTGGTTTTGCGGTATCGTCAACAATTATCGGTATAGGTGCATTATCTATGCCACGAGATATTGCTGCGCAAACTTTATTTTCGGACGGTTGGATTATTTTGCTTTTGGGTGGATTGATATGTGCGGTTTTAGGTTGGTTTGTAACGAGGGTAGCTATTTTGTTCCCAAAACAAAACTTTGTTCAATATACGAGTGAGCACTTGACGAAGCCTGTTTCATACACGATTAGTATCATTTTAGTGTTAACATTCGTTGCTTTGACAGCATATGAGGCCCGGAAAATTTCAATTATTTCACAAACTTATTTATTTAGTGATACACCAATACAATTGTTATCCTTCTTTTTTTTGTTAGTTGTTGTTTATGGGATTGCTGGATCTAGGGCTGCTTTATTAAGGTTAAATGTTTTATTTTTACCAATCGTTTTAATTGCGATCGTGCTTCTTTCTTTATTGAATGTGAACTTAATGGAAATAGATAATTTACTACCTGCTTTTCAAACGGACGTAAGTCAATATGCTGTGGGAGTTAAAAATTCTATTTTTACGTTTATTGGATTTGAGGTAGCGCTATTTTATGCAGTGATGTTAAACGAGACAGCAAAAAAGGCGCCGATGGCAGTTGCAAAAGCTGTGATGGTAAACGTATTGTCTTACATTTTAATTTATTTAACTTGTATTAGTGTTTTTACATATATGACAACCCGGGGATTAACATATCCAACGATTGAATTGGGGAAGGAGATTGAAATTGGTGGGGGGTTTTTAGAAAGATTCGATGCGATCTTTTTTACTACTTGGATTATTACTATTTATAACACCACAGCAATGTATTATGACGTTGCATCTCTATTGTTTTGTGCTATGTTTCCGAAAGTTAAGAAGCATATTTTTATTTTCGTAAGTGCTCCTATGATTTTTATGCTGAATATGATCCCTGGTAATTTAAATACTTTATCAAATTACGGAACGTATTTAGCTTGGATAGATATGGGCTTTGTTGTGTTAGCGCCTTTGTTAGTTTTTATTGTATATAAAATAAAAAGAAGGAATGGTAGAAATGAAACACCTTCTTAAAATTATAATGCTTATGGTTTTAGCTGGATCTATAAGTGGGTGCTCTGAGCTAGAAGAAATAGAAGAAAGAGGATTTGTAGTAGGTGCAGCCTATGATATTGTGAAAAAAAAGAAATCGAATCCAATTATGAAAGGGACGTATCAGATGGTACTTCCCAGTAAGCTAGCACAGCAAGGTGGACAAGGTGGTGGAGATAGCGAAAATTATATTAATGTTAGTGCGAAAGCAGATAGTGTCTTTGAGCAAATACGAATTATCGCTAAAAAAATTAGTCGCTCATTATTCTTTCCGCATATACAAGTGATAATTTTTTCTAAAGATTTATTAGCGAATCCATATGTTTTACAAAATACGCTAGATGTATATATTCGTGATCATGAGATGAGACGAAATATTCGTTTGTTCGTTTCTGAGAAAGATGCAGAAGCTATTTTGAAGCAGAGTGCTAAGCCTGAAAATTTACCGGCGCAGTATATTGATATGTTAGCTGAACATCCTCCGAAAAATGCCCAAATGATTGAGGCTGCAAGAATTGGTGAGGTGCAACAAAAAATGATTGCTAACCGAAGTTTCGTATTACCTATTCTTCAACTAACAAAACAAGGGGTGCAAATGAACGGGGCGGCGTTATTTCGTGGGAAAGATAATAAGTGTGTAGGTAGTTTGAATGGAGAGGAAACATTAGGGATGAATTATGTAATAGGTAAGAAAATTGGAGGGTTCTTTACCATTCGAAAAAAAGACCAGCTTATTACATATGAAATTCATAAGATGCATCGGAAGATTAAAGTATCTACGGAAAATGCTACAAAACCGAAGTTTGATATTTATTTATCTTTGGAAGGGACCTTAGCAGAGTTGCATTTTAGTGATCATAAACAAATTATGAGTGAAAATCGATTGAAGAAAAACATCGCGGAGGAAATGGAGAAGCGTATCCAAAAATCGATTAAGCTTGTTCAAAAAAAATATAAGGTAGATGTATTAACATTAGGGGAAGTATATAAGCGGCATAATTATAAAGAATGGAAGAAGATAGATAAGAATTGGGATCAAGGTGAAAATTATTTTAGTAATGCTGAGGTTACTGTTCATGTTCATCCGACAATTGAGCATTCAGGTTCAGCTTTACCGAAGAGAGTGAAATAAGGTGATCTAAGTTGTTTACTGGACTAGGAATTAGTTGCACGATATTAATGGCAGTTCTTCCGGGAGCTATATACTTCATTCATAAAAAACTGACAACGTATGGAGCGCAGCCATGGAATACTGATGTACAAAAAAAGAAACCTGAATAATTTCAGGTTTCTTTCGCGCAAAGCATATGTGAAGGGGGATACCTTCTATGTATGCTTTGCTTTATACAAGCCCTAACCAATGTACCAATTGTGTAGAGAGGAATGTAACAACAATGGCAATAACAGTAGGGATTGCAAACGATAAAAATGTCCATTTTGCACTTTTTGTTTCTTTATATATGTTAACCAGTGTTGTTCCGCACGGGAAATGAAGGAGTGAGAACAACATTGTGTTTAACGCCGTTAACCAAGTCCAACCGTGTTCTAAGAATAGATTTTTAATTTGATTAAAATCATCTATTTCAGTTAAAGCACCAGTTGATAAGTAAGACATTAATAAAATCGGAATAACAATTTCATTAGCTGGTAGTCCGAGAATAAAAGCCGCTAGAATAAATCCGTCAAGTCCTAACATTTTAGCAAATGGATCTAAGAAGTTCACAAAATGCATAAGTAAGCTCGTGTCACCGACGAAAATATTAGCAAGTAACCAAGTTAATGCAGCTGCAGGGGCAGCCACAACTATAGCTCGTTTTAAAACATAAATTGATTTATCGAGTGTTGCACGTACAATTGTATTCCAAACTTTTGGCTTACGGTACGGTGGTAACTCAAGAGTGTAGTGAGTTGGCACACCTTTTAAAGCTGTTTTTGATAGTACCCAAGAAACAGTTAATGTCATAATAACACCAATTACCACCATTCCAACTACGACACCTGCAGTAACTAATGTTTGCATACTACCTGTATAACCAGCAGCCATAAATAATGAAGCCATTAAAATTAACATAGGCCAGCGACCGTTACAAGGAACGAAGTTGTTTGTTAAGATTGCAAGCATTCGTTCACGTGGTGATTCAATAATACGTGTTGACATAATAGCGGCTGCATTACAACCAAAACCCATTGCCATTGTTAAAGATTGTTTGCCATGTGCACCGGAGCGTTTGAATAAGCGATCCATATTAAAAGCGACACGTGGTAAGTATCCGTAGTTTTCTAATAGTGCGAACATAGGGAAAAAGATTGCCATAGGTGGTAACATAACGCTAATAACAGCACCGATACCACGGAATAAACCAAGTATTAAAATGCCATGTAACCATTCAGGTGCATGCGCTGCTTGGAACCAAGATGTTAAATATCCTTCTGCCCATCCGAAGAATTCAGCAATCATATCAGAGGGTACGTTAGCGCCTGCAATTGTAAGATAAAAAATAATAGATAAAATACCGAGCATAATTGGGAATCCCCAGATGGGAGATGTGAAAATTTTATCTAGTTTTTCAGAACGATACAATTTATCAGTATTTGTATATTGAACAGACTCTTTACATATGCTTGCAGATGTTCGATAAATATCTCCGACAATATCATCTCGTATATCTTCTTTTGAGAGTGTCTGTGCATGTTGAATAATATAGTCTAATGGAAGAGCTTTACTGGCTGAGTGAGATTCCATTCATTACGACCTCCCTTACAAGTGGTTCATTATGGTGTTTTTGGAGTGTAGTTAAGAAATTTTTATCTCCATCTAATATACGTAACGCAATCCAACGTGCTGGATACGTATCACCGAACACTTTATAAATTTGTGGTTCTAATTCCTGAATCATACTTTCGATTTTTTCGCTGTAAGAAATTTTAATTGGTGTTGGAATTAGTTTTTTATTTGCTACTTTAGCGATCACATTTAGCAAATGTCCAATGCCTACTCGATTACGTGCAGAGATCTTAACTACAGGTACACCGAGTGATTTTGCTAATTTCTTTTCGTCAATAATGATTCCTTTTTTCTCCGCTTCATCAATTAAGTTAATACAAATGACCACATCGTTTGTCATTTCCATCACTTGGAGTGCTAAATTTAAATTTCTTTCCATTGCCGTTGCATCTATAACAACTACAGTTACTTCTGGTTTTTCAAATATAATATAATCCCTCGCTACTTCTTCGTCCGCGGAATTTGAATATAGTGAGTAAGTTCCAGGTAAATCAATTAATGTATATATATTTCCGCTATGCTTATATTCCCCTTCAGCTTTTAAAACAGTTTTTCCCGTCCAGTTTCCAGTATGTTGTTTTAAGCCTGTTAAAGTATTAAATAATGTACTTTTCCCGGTATTCGGGTTGCCAGCTAAAGCAATACGATGTTTGCTCATCTGAAATCATCTCCTATTAATACCCCGAAAATAAGGGAACTTTCTTCCTTACGTAGTGCAATAGTTGTGTTGCTTACTTGATAAGCGACCGGATCTCCAAGTGGACTGCGTTGTAATACTTTAATCGTTGCCCCAGGGATAAATCCTAAGTCTAATAAACGTCGTTTCATAGTTCCTTCTAATTGTATCTTCTCAATTTGTACAAACTCTCCTGTTTTAAATTCAGAAAGTGGTTTTGTATTAGCCGATACCATAAAAGTTACCTCATCTCTATATTGTTAGTTTAAGTTTAAAAAGTTTCCTAAGGTAAACTTTTTGTTAGTAATATAGTAGACCACATTGGATGATGCTGTCAATTAGTACTTTAAAAATATTCAATTATTTTTAGAATTGTTCCAATTTATTTAGTTGTACCAAAAAATATTACTGAAATTCTTCTTAATGTAAATAAAGTAAGAGTGTAAAAACTTAAAAATATAGGGGAATTGTAAATGTAGTTTTAACTAAAAGGTGAAAAGGAAGAAAAATATTTACATTGAGTTTACATTGTTAAGAATAAATTTACATTACAGCTCGTTTAGTGTGGATTTTGTTGGGTTCTTTAACTATAAATGTTGGGATTCCTAGCTTTTAAGGATTATTATCGCCATTTACTTAAAATTAAAAATTGCTTAACACTCACATAATATTGTTGTCCTACAATGAGTTTGTGTTCGAAAAAAGTAGACGAATGTGAAAAGTGATAATCCAAATGGGGGTACAAGACATGGTTATGAAAAAGGGTATTAAATTTTCTTTAGCAGCTTTAGTGGTAGCAGGAGCATTAGTTGGATGTGGGAAAGCAGAAGATACAGCTAGTAAAGATAATGCTAAAGGAAGCGATAATGCAAAACAAGAATTGTCAGGTACGATTGCAGCTGCAGGTTCTACAGCGCTTCAACCTCTTGCAGAGGAAGCTGGAAAGAAATTCATGGAGAAAAATTCAAAAGTTTCTATTCAAGTTCAAGGTGGCGGTAGTGGAACAGGGATTAACCAAGTAGCTTCAGGTGCGGTACAAATTGGTAACTCAGATGTTCCAGCTGGAGATAAAATAAAAGATGCTGAAAAAGCAAAAGAATTAGTAGATAACAAAGTTGCGGGTATCGCATTCGCACTTGTCGTAAATAAAGATGTAAAAGTTGATAACTTAACAGTAAAACAAGTGCAAGATATCTTCACTGGAAAAGTAACGAACTGGAAAGAAGTAGGCGGAAAAGATGAAAAAATCAATGTAATTAACCGACCAGCTTCATCTGGTACACGTGCTACTTTTGAAAAGACAGTGATGAAAGACGCGAAAATTAATGATGGAACTGGTACGACACAAGATTCTAATGGTGCTGTAGAGCAAGCAATTAACTCTACTCCAGGTTCAGTTAGTTACTTAGCAATGTCTTACATGGTTGGTGAGAAAAAAGGTGCGTTACAAACGGTTAAAATTGATGGATCTGAACCGAAAGTTGAAAATATCTCTGCTGGTAAATATCCATTCTGGTCTTACGAGTACATGGTAACTAAAGGTGAGGCAAAAGAAGCCACAAAAGCTTACATTGACTATGTAAAAGGTAAAGATTTCGAAAAGCAAGTAGAAGATATGGGTTACATCCCAATGTCTAAATTAAATAAGTAATAAAATTTTATGGGGCTGGCTGCAATGCCAGTCCTGTTCATTTCAATCTATGAAGTGGGGTCTGTCCTGTGATGAAGGGGAAAAAACAAATTAATTACGTAAAGAGTGAATATATAGGTAGATCACTTGTTACGTTTTGCGGTATCTTGATTGTTTTTATTACATTAGCTATTATTGCGTTTATTTGCGGCAAAGGAATTCAATCTTTCACGCAAAGTGGTATCTCATTTTCTGAGGTGTTAACTTCGACAAAATGGAATCCAAATGCTGATCAAGGTACGTATGGTGCTGTAATCTTTATTGTTGGTTCGACGCTTGTGTCGTTAGGTGCTGTTGTCATTAGTGCACCAATTGCTATAGCTCTTGCTATATTCATGAATTTAATTTCGCCGAAGTTTGGGAATAAAGTATTAAAGCCTGTTTTAGAATTATTAGTCGGTATTCCATCAGTTGTATATGGATTATTAGGGGTTACGATCCTGGTTCCTCTATTACGTGATTCTTTCGGTGGAGTGGGCTTTAGTTTAATTGCGGGTATTATTGTCCTGAGTATTATGATTTTACCTACTATTGCTAGTATTGCCTCTGATGCAATACGCTCTGTTCCGTTTGATTACTTGGAAGCTTCTTACGGTCTAGGATCGACGAAATGGCAAGCGATTAGCCGAGTTATTGTTCCTGCTGCAAAACAAGGGATTTTAACAGGTATAGTTTTAGGGTTAGCGCGTGCTTTTGGTGAAGCGTTAGCGGTTCAAATGGTAATCGGGAACACGATTAAATTACCGGAAGGAATATATAGTCCAACAGCAACGTTAACTGGTATTCTGACGATGGATATGACGAATACATTGAACGGAACGGCTTGGAACAATGCGCTATGGACGTTAGCGATGATTTTACTTGTTATTTCATTCCTGTTTATTTTAGTAATTCGAGCGATTGGTCAAAGAGGTGAGCGATAATAATGAATGCAAGAACGGTAAATAAAGCTTGGACAGGTATCTTTTATGCGGTTGCAGCTTTAGTTGTAGCTTTGCTGGCTTTTTTAATGTATGAAATTCTGCAAAAGGGATGGGGATTTTGGGATCCTAGTTTCTTATTCGGAGAACCAAGCAATACAAGAGCTGGTGGTGGAATTGGTCCGCAGTTATTCAATTCCTTTTACATGCTTGTTATAACGCTTGTTATATCTATTCCTCTTGGATTAGGTGCTGGAATATATTTAGCTGAGTATGCAAAACAAGGGCGTTTTTTAAGTTTTGTTCGTTTATGCATTGAGACAATGGCATCCTTACCTTCTATTGTTGTTGGTTTATTCGGTTTGTTAGTGTTCGTTACAATGACAGGCTGGGGATACACAGTAATGGGTGGTGCTCTTGCTTTAACTATTTTAAACTTACCAGGTTTAACACGTGTGTGTGAAAATGCGATTTCTGAAGTTCCTCATAATGTAAAAGAGGCGAGTCTTGGATTAGGTGCGACAAAGTGGCAAACAATCGCGCGTATTATTATCCCGTCGTCATTGCCACAAATTATTACAGGTGTTATTTTAGCGGCTGGCCGTATATTTGGTGAAGCGGCGGCATTAATTTACACAGCGGGTTTAACATCACCTATTTTAAATTCAGCAGCGGACTTCTCGAGCCCTGCGCATCCTTTAAATCCATTTAGACCAGCTGAAACGTTAGCTGTTCACATTTGGAAATTAAACTCGGAAGGGATTATCCCAGATGCGAAGTTAATTGCAACGAAATCTGCAGCTGTATTAATTATTATGGTATTACTATTCAATGTCATTTCACGCTTGGTAGCATCTGTATTGCATAAGCGCTTTACAGGAACGAAAAGAAAAAGTAAAACGACGAAGAAGGTAAAAGTGGCATAAGTTGAAGGTAAGAACTCTCTGTTTATAAACAGGGAGTTTTTTTACGGTCATTTTGTTGTTGGCAGGAAAAGAAGAAGAGTGACCAAATAGGTAACTTGATATATAGAAATTCGAATGAAAATAGGGAGGGGTTTAGAAGTGTTTTTTCTGCAAATGTCGGGGTTTCCTGGATCTGGGGAATCGACACTTTCTAAGTATATCGCTAAATTAACAGGTGCTGTTATTGTAGATCATGCCGTCATGAAATCAGCTTTATTAAAATCATTAAAGGAAAAAGGTGTCGAACCAACAGTGGTTGGGGGAATCTCTTATGATATTGAGTGGGAACTGATCGGTTTTTTGTTGGGGCAAAAGCGCAGTGTGATATTAGATAGTCCGTGTCTTTACGAAGGGATGGTTAAAAAAGGAATAGATTTATGTCGGAAACATGGTGCTACATATAAATATATTGAATGTTATCTTAATAATATAGAAGAAATTAATCGTAGGTTACAAACGCGTGAACGTAAGATAAGTCAAATTACAAAAGTAGAATCAGAAGTAGCATTTCAAAAATGTCTGGCTGGCAGTAAAAGGCCTTTACATGGTGAATATCTTATTGTGGATTCTGGAGAGCCGCTAGAGAAGTATGGTAAAAAAGTGATGGATTATATTTATCCTGCTATTTGTGGGCAGTAAAACTCCCACCTCAAAATTCAGCTGGAGCAAAAAAGTTAGATGGGAGCTAAACTGCCCGTAAACGCCCAATTGGTGCGGGCTAATAATCAGTGGGGGATGGAGGACAAAGCCCTCACTGATTAAAGTTTCACTTTATGGATAGGTAGAGGGATACAAAAGGCGTTATCTTCAATTATGAAGATAACGCCTTTTGGTTTAAATATCAGGTGTTTCTGTTGACGTATTTATTTTTCTGCGGGAGCGTCTTTTTCTCCCGATTTTATCTAATAGTTCATACATAACGGGAACGACTACTAATGTAAGAACGGTTGAGACTGCCAAACCACCGATTACAACGACGGCCAGACTTTTGGATACCATACTTCCTGCTTGAGATTGACCGAATAGGAGCGGTAGCATAGCGACGATTGTTGTTATAGCTGTCATAATAATTGGGCGTAATCTAGTAGATCCTGCTTCTAGTAAGGCTTCTCTTGTTTCCATACCGTTTTCCTGATTTTGTTGCACTCTTTCTATTAATACAATAGCATTTGTAACGACAATCCCGATTAACATTAATGCGCCGATTAATGAATTTACGTCAACAGGTGTTCTTGAAATGATTAATCCTAAAATACCGCCGACAGCAGCTAATGGTAAAGAGAATAAAATCGCGAAAGGAGCACGTGCTTGCCCGAATGTGATAACCATAATTAAATATACAATCCCGATTGCAATCCCCATAATTTTAAATAAATCAGTGAAGTTCTCTTGCATAGATTCAGTAGCACCTGCGATATTTACTTTTGCCCCGTTAGGTAAATCTAAGTCAGCTATCGCTTTGTTTACTTCAGCGCTTACTTTACTTAAATCTTCACTTGAAGCTTCTGCAGTAATTTGAATCGTTTCTTTCCCATCTTTATGGAAGATTTCCGTTTGAAGTTGTTTTTCTGAAATAGTTGCAATGTCTTTTAAAGGAATTGGTCCGTTAATAGGTGATAGTATGTTTGTATTTAAAATATCTTCTTGTTTGTTAATGGATGCCTTTTTATGTTCTATCATAATAGTTGTTTTTTCATTATTGATTGAGATTTCCCCAATAGGAGATTTCTTCATAAGGAATGATACTTGTTGTGCTGCTACTTCTGGTGTTAAACCTAGTTGCTCAGCCTTTGTTTGATCGATATGAATTTGCCATTCTTTTTTAGATTCTTCTATATTTGTTTTTACTTTGGAAAGAGAATCCATGCTTTTTAGTTTTGTTTCGACGATGTTAGCGGCCTTTTGTAAATTTGTTTCGTTAGTAGCTGTTACATTAAATTGTAAGTTGTTTCCGCCTCCGGATTCAGAGTAACTCGTTTTTATATAATCAAGTTCAGCTGGTTCGAAAGCTGTATGATCCTTTTTTAATTCTTTAATATATTGGTCGATGTCAGAACCTTTTTTAAAGACTACAAATATAGTTGCAAGGTTGTTTTGAGTTGTCTGTCCCCATTGTGCATCTTCTGCGCTAGATCCCATTCGCAAAATAACATCTGTTACATCAGAATTAGAGAGTAGTTTCTTTTCGAAATCAAAGGCTTTTTGTTTTTTAGCTTCAGAATCATAACCAGCTGGAAATGTCATGTTAACGGAAAGCATTGTATCATCCTCAGACTTTATGTTCGCTTTCGGAAGTAGTATGTAGGCTGCGATTGATCCTGCAAATAATAAAAAAGAAGTGAGTAGAATGATAAACTTATGAGAAAGAGCCCACTTTAATGTAGCGACATATCGCGGTGAAGAATGTGAATTGCGACGTTTTGTTTTTTTGAGCAGTAAAAAAGCCATAAGTGGAACGACTGTTAATGCCACAATTAAGGAAGAAAGTATAGAATATACAACTGCTAACACCATAGGTAACATTAGTTTTCCGATTACTCCCGATACGAGACCGATAGGTAAAAAAACGGCGACTGTTGTTAAAGTAGAAGAGGTAATTGCGACGGCGACCTCTTTTGTTGCATCGAGAATAATATCTTTAGAGAAAGATTCTTTTTGTAAACGACGGAAAATATTCTCGATGACAACGATACTATCATCGACGAGACGTCCAACTGCAACGGCTAAGCCACCTAGAGTTAAAATGTTAAGTGTGATGTTAGATTGGTGGAGTAAAAATAGTGTTAATAGGATAGATAATGGGATACTGACGACAGCGATGAGCGTTGTTCGAAAGCTACGTAAAAAGATTAAGATAATGAGAGTTGCAGCAATTGCCCCAAGGATTACTTCTTTGCCCATACTAGTAACAGCATTTTCAACTTGCTCATGAGTTGAAGCTAAAAGTTTAATAGAATACTGATCTTTATATTGCTTACTTATATCTTTAATCTTTTTATCAATCTCTTTTCCAATTGCAACCGCGTTTTTACTCGGCTCTTTCATGATGACTAATCCTGTTCCTTCTTCTCCGTTTATGTGCGAGATTGTATCATGATGTTGTTTTAGTTCAATTTGAGCGACATCTTGCAACTTTACTTGAGGTGTAACGGTAATATTTTTAATGTCATTTACATTTTTTATATCTCCGATGACACGAAGATTGTATTCTTCCTTATTAACGGTAATTGCTCCGGCTGGGGTGGACGTTTCTTTTCCTTGTAAAACTGTTAATACTTGCTGTGATGTTACGTTTTTATCTTTTAGTTGGTTAGGATCAAGTACGATGGATAATTCGGAAGTTGATTTTCCGAAAAACATAACATTGGCAACACCATCAATGCTTTCGAGTTGTGGTACGATTTCTTTCTCGATTTGTTTTTCGTCAGCTTTTGAAAATCCGTTTTGCTTCTGGATGGTGATTTGAGCGAGTGGAATCATAGAAGTATTTAATTGACTAACTACAGGCTTAGTTACATCTTTAGGTAACTTAATTGTATTAATTGCTTTCTCGACTTCGCGTGCCGCGTCTTTCATATTTGCCTTGGATGTATATGCGATGTCGATGCGTGATAACCCTTCATGTGTAGAAGAAGTGATGCCATCGATATGTTCTAAATTACGAAATTGTTTTTCGAGAGGGTCAGTCACGTCCTTGGTCATCGTTTCAGCATCGAGCCCTTGAGACAATGTCGTAACAGTTATTGCGGGGTTATCGATGCTTGGTAAAAATTCCATAGGTAATTTAGAGCCGGAATAAACGCCGAGTATGGAAATAAGAAAAACCATGATGATAATAGCGGCTCGGTTTTTTAATGAAAACTTTGTTAACCTATCCATAAGATAATTCCTCCATTAGTTTATTTATAGTTTTGTGGGCACTTTCTTACTATATAACAAAAAATGGATATTTTTCATTAATTAAATGTAAAAAAATTCTAACAATTATCTTAAGTTAATATTTTGAAGGGAAGTTCGTTATTTATGCAAGTGAAATTCCTGATTGTTGAAGAGAAGCATTAATTAAAGTTTTGCTCTAGTATAGTGGACTCGTTTTTTGTTACTCTACATTTAAATGGTTATTTGTCCTTCTTAAGTAGAGTTATGGTTATTGTGAAATTTAAAAGGAAGAGGGCTAAAGATTAGGAATTTATGTGGAATACTGTCTGGTTGATGATAGTGTATAGTAAGTT